>JAFQOW010000023.1 GCA_017412055.1 Lachnospiraceae bacterium
GCAGAAATGATTAAGAGTGCTATAAAGCTACTTTTGACAAATAGATAAAACTGTTGTAAACTTGTGAAAACTAATTAGTGAAATCTTATATCTTAGGGTCTCTCTTTTATTTTCTAACTGACAGTAAATTTACTCCATCCACAAAAAATCTATACTTTACATCCCTATTCTAAAGTGATATAATATAAGTGTAAAAATGGATTTTTATACAACTTTTTAAAAATAAATGTGTTTCTTCTATATAAAGTGATACATCATCGTTAACATTTATTTGTAACATATGAATGACAAGGAGGTGATTCAGATGATTAGTTCAGTCTACAATTATTATTTATCTACTTATGCGAACCAGCATGTTAGTAAGAATGATACCCACAAAAAAAGTGAATTAAAAGATATATATAATAGTATGGTTAAGTCCAGCAGAAAGTCGCCTCTTTATAAAATAGAGAATTCTGAGGTGGTTCAAAAGTATGCCATTGATTTAAAGGAAACTGCCAGAGCTATTAAGAATGTAGCGGCATCTTTATCTGATAGGGATGGTACTATTGCTGGCTTTACTAAGAAGAAGGCTTCTTCAACTAATCCTCGAATCGCTTCTGTTAAGTATATAGGTGAGGATGAATTGTCTGGTCTTGAGGAAGGAGAAGAGAAGGTTCCTGAGCTTGCTATTCATGTTAAGAATTTGGCTTCATCCCAGGTGAATGTAGGAAGGTTTATGAATCCTGAGGAGAAGGATATTAAAAATGGTGCGTATTCTTTTGATGTAGCGGTAGGTGATTACGCATATGAGTTCCAATTTAATGTAACGAATAAAGACACGAACAAAGGCATACAGGATAAGCTTGTAAGACTTATTAACCGTTCTAATATAGGTGTTTATGCAGAAGTAGTATCTAATGATAATAATGAAACTGCCATGAGACTTGAATCTGACGCTACAGGAACTGTTGGATATAGAGATGTGATATTTACAGTTTCCCATGATAAGAAAAGTGATACAAAGGATGCGGTAAAGTATTTAGGTCTTGATAATGTCGCTGCTAATCCGCAGAATGCTCATTTTACTATCAATGGTATAGAAAAAGATACCATTTCAAATACATTTACTGTGGAAGGTAAGTATGAGATTACTCTTAATGGCGCCAGCCAGACGGAGAATGATATTGCCAATGTAGGTATTAAGCCTGACTTTGATACTATTATGGAAAATGTATCTGAACTTATAGGTGTTTATAATTCTATGGTTGACTTGGCTTTGGAAAAATCTGATGGAAGCTATGATTCTGGTAAATTGCTTAGAGATATTTCTAGTATGGCAAAGCTTCATAAGAATGAGCTGGATGCGGCAGGATTTACTGTTGAGAAGGATGGACACATTAAGATAGAAGAATCTCTTATCATTCAGTCGGCAAATGAAGGGACCTTGGCTGATAATCTTCAGAGACTTAATAGCTTTAAGAATGCTATGGTTAAAAGAGCTGACAACATATCCATTAACCCTATGGTGTATGTGGATAAGAAGCTTATAGCATATCCTCATCCTACAAGAAATTATCCAAATCCTTATGTTACATCAAGGTATAGTGGGATGATGTTTAGTACTGTGGTTTAGGAATTGTTAATTATAACTAATTTTACAATTTTACTTGAAAAATTTTAGATTTATGGTATAATCTTTTTAGATAAAACAAATTGTTTTATGATTATTATTTAGATTATTTCCTAAATATAGATAAACTTCCCAAACTCCTATGAAAAGCAGTTGTGTACCCTAGCACAGCTGCTTTTCCTTTTATGTAGGTAATTAAGATTCGACGGATTGCTTCGTTCTATGGATTTTTGACACTGGAATCTATAAAATATTTTCTTGACTTCCCTTGCGCCTTATGTTATATTGTAGTAGCAATGGAAGAAGTCTTTTTTTTTTGCGCCAATTTTTTGGACGAAGAAAAAGACACAAACTAACTAAAAATACAAGTGGAGGTGGAAGCTGTGCGCGTAAAGATCACATTGGCATGTACAGAGTGTAAGCAGAGAAATTACAACATGACAAAAGAAAAGAAGACACATCCGGACAGAATGGAAACTAAGAAGTACTGTAAGTTCTGTAAGTCACACACTATGCACAAGGAAACAAAGTAATAGGAGGAAGACAGTATGAGCGAAGCTATTTCAAACGAAAAAGCTCCAAAGAAGAGCTGGTTCAAAGGTCTTAAGTCTGAGTTTAAGAAGATTATTTGGCCTACAAAGGCATCAGTTGCTCGTCAGACAACAGCAGTTGTTCTTATTACCGTTGTTTTAGGTGCAGTTATAGTTGTTATCGACCGTCTTGTACAGATGGGCTTTGGCAGATTATTCTAATAGGTAAAGGGTGATAATATGGCAGAAGCAAATTGGTTCGTTGTCCACACTTATTCAGGATATGAGAATAAGGTAAAGGCAAATATCGAAAAGACAATTGAAAACAGACAACTTCAAGATCAGATTTTAGAAGTCACTGTTCCTATGGAAGAGGCATTTGAAATGAAAAATGGCGTGAAGAAGCAGGTTTCTAGAAAGATGTTTCCAGGATATGTTCTTCTTCATATGATTATGAATGACGACACTTGGTATGTTGTTCGTAACACCAGAGGTGTGACAGGATTTGTAGGACCTGGATCAAAACCAGTTCCGTTGACAGAAGAGGAGATGAAGAATCTTGGTATTAACGTACCTAAGGTAGTAATCGACTTTGCTGTAGGAGATAACGTTGTAGTAACAAGCGGTGTATGGAAAGATACAATCGGTGTTATTAAGAGTGTTAACGAAGGTAAGCAGTGTATTACTATTAATGTTGACATGTTTGGACGTGAAACTCCAGTAGAGATTAACTTCAGTGAAGTTAAGAAAGTAGAATTTTAAAGTTCATAGGAAGCTCCCGGAACGCTCGTAAGAGCGTGAGGAAGAACGCTATGAACAGTTCGAGCGGGTTAGTTTGGAGGAAATGATGCGAAGCATCAGCAGAGGCTCCAAACAGGGCGAGAACCCCTCGCAGAGGCTCCAAACAGAGCGAGTACCCCTAATAAAATACTCGCCACCGTGGGAGGATGGTAAATCTTCCGATAATACCACATTTTTTAAGGAGGTCATTTAAAATGGCAAAGAAAGTAGAAGGATACATTAAATTACAGATCGCTGCCGGTAAGGCTACACCAGCACCACCAGTTGGTCCTGCATTAGGTCAGCACGGTGTTAACATCGTTCAGTTCACAAAGGAATTCAATGCTAGAACTGAGAGCCAGATGGGCATGATCATTCCAGTTGTTATCACAGTTTATTCAGATAGAAGCTTTAGCTTCATCACAAAGACTCCACCAGCAGCTGTATTATTAAAGAAGGCTTGTAAGATTGAGTCAGGATCAGGTGTACCTAACAAGAATAAGGTAGCTAAGATTTCTAAGGATGAAGTTAGAAAGATCGCTGAGTTAAAGATGCCTGATTTAAATGCAGCTTCAGTAGAAGCAGCTATGAGCATGATCGCTGGTACAGCTAGATCAATGGGTATCGTAGTAGAGGACTAATTATTTAGTCATAATGTAATTGATAACAATAACGTGGGAGGCGTGAGTGGAAAGCACTCTATCCCGATAATACCACTAGGAGGTTAATTTAAATGAAAAAAGGTAAGAAGTATCTTGAAGCAGCTAAGTTAGTAGACAAGGCTACTTTATATGATGTAGATCAGGCAATGGAGCTTATTAAGAAGACTGCCACTGCTAAATTTGATGAAACAATCGAGGCTCATATCAGAACAGGTTGTGACGGACGTCACGCTGAGCAGCAGATTCGTGGTGCTGTAGTTCTTCCACACGGAACAGGTAAGACTGTAAGAGTTTTAGTTTTCGCTAAGGGAGATAAGTTAACAGAGGCTGAGAACGCTGGTGCAGATTTCGTTGGTGGTGAGGAGCTTATTCCAAAGATCCAGAACGATGGTTGGTTTGATTTTGACGTTGTAGTTGCTACACCAGACATGATGGGTGTTGTTGGTCGTTTAGGACGTGTACTCGGACCTAAGGGCTTAATGCCAAACCCTAAGGCTGGTACAGTTACAATGGACGTTGCAAAGGCTGTTGAAGAGATTAAGGCTGGTAAGATTGAGTACAGACTTGATAAGTCTAACATTATTCACGTGCCAATTGGTAAGGCTTCATTTGAGGAAGCTAAGTTAGCGGACAACTTCCATGCACTTATGGACGCTATTATTAAGGCTAAGCCATCAAGCTTAAAGGGTCAGTATCTTAAGAGTGTAACTCTTACAGCTACAATGGGACCTGGTGTTAAGTTAAATGTTAACAAGCTTGTAGGTTAATAGATAGCTCATAAAAATTATCGCAGTTGCTTTGCAACTACGATTAGATAAGAGGATGCAATTTATGGATTCATAAGTTGCATCCTCTTTTTGGTAAATGGGAAAGTTTTTAAAATTTGCGATACGGTACTTGAATAGATTTTTATAGTGGTATAATTGATTTAATGTAGTAAAGTGGTGTGAGAAAGTATAAGAAAAACTATAATGTAGATTAATATGGGAGGAAAATTATTATGACAGAAGAACTGGAACAGAATGAGATTAAAAACAGATAACAGGTAAGGAGAAGGTTAGAAAACTAAGTGTTAAAATAAAGATTTTGTTTCCTGCAATTATTTTAATGATTGTCTTGGCGGTTGCCATTGAACTGGCGGCTTACAAAGGAATATCAAATGGTATGGTTGCTATGGGTGTAAGTCAAGCTGAGGTTGCGGCAAAAATTCTTATTGATTCTGTGGATGTAGAGCTTGTAAAGAATCTTAAGCCAGGTGACGAGAGCACAGATGCATATAAGGTACAGCAAGCTTTGCTTGGAAAACAGCAGGATAAATACAATGTTAAATATGTATATACATTATATACCGATGGAAAGAATGTATATTATGGTATAGATGCAGATACATCAAGCGATGGAGCTGCTATTGGAGATGAGTTCGAGTACGGTTATGAGGATTTGGAAACTGTATTTGAAGGTGAAGATTTTGTACAGGATTTTATAGATGAAACTGAGCTGGGTCAGTTGATTACAGCATATATTCCTATTATTGATGAAAGTGGTAATGTAGTAGGTGTGCTAGCTTGTGATTATGATGCACAAGGTGTTATAGAGCAGCAGCAAAGTGTTGTTAAACAGGTTGTGATTATTGCTATTATATGTTTAGTTATTGCATGCGTTCTTTTGGGCATTATTACATTTGCAATCGTAAGAGGTATAAAGACTGTAAATGGAAAGATGCATGACTTAGTAAACAATGAGGGTGACCTTACACAGTAGCTTAATATTAAATCGGGAGATGAGCTTGAACTTATTTCTGGTAATGTTAATCGACTTCTTGAATACATAAAGAATATTATGATTAATATTTCTGATAATTCTATAAAGCTTAATGCATCGTCAAAGCTTGTTGTTGATAATCTTATGGGTGCAGAGGAATGTGTAACCGATGTATCAGCGACTATGGAAGAGATGAGTGCGTCTATGGAAGAGATTACTGCATCTTTACAGCAGGTTAATGATTCTATTGAGCTTATCAATAAGTCAATTATGCTTATTAATGAAAGTGCTTTAGAGGGAAGAGAGTCTTCTAAGGAAGTAATGGCTAAGGCAGAAGATATCTATGACAATGTTAAGGTACAATTGGAAGAGGCCAATGTTAAGGCAAGAGAATTATCTGGCTCTGTCAATGAGAAGCTTGAACAGTCTAAGGATGTATCTGAGATAAGTGTACTTACAGAAAATATTTTGGATATTACAAGTCAAACAAATCTTCTTGCTTTAAATGCTAGCATTGAGGCTGCTAGAGCAGGTGATGCAGGCAGAGGCTTTGCAGTTGAAGAAAGTGCCAAGGGTATTGTAAGTGTTACAGAGACTACAGTGGCTTTAACTGGAAATGTTAAGGAAATTGCTGGCGAAGCAGAAGAAAATCAGGTAATTGCTGATAAGCTTGGTAGTGAAGTAGGTAAGTTTAAGCTGTATTAGAAACTAGGATAAATGAGAATAATGTCGATTATAATACTATGTGTATATGAATTATAGTATTATAGTCGGTATTTTTTTGTGAAGATATGCCGTTTATGCAAAAGATATGCCGTTTGTGTAAAATGCATTGATATATCTAAGAGATAGTATTAGTATTTTAAGATAGATAATAATGTTTAAACAAAAGGAGATATGGTTAATGAAAAAAATATTTGGTTTTATGATAATGATAATGTGTTGCTGTTTTTGTGATAAACAGGTATTTGCACAGGAAACTAAGGAGCTACAACTTTTTAATTATGAAAATGAAAATATGAGTGATGATGTTGAAAAGATTCAGAAACTAATATTATGCGTTTATGGTGACAAATATAACAAGTTGGATATATGTGAATACGTGTCGTTTTACAATAATGACGATGATGAAGTAATATATATATATCCTATATATAGTTTAGGCAAATGTGTGCTTTTAGGTTTATCAGATGGAAATGGAAATGTTAATCTGTCAGAAGACACAAGTATGTATGAAAAAATAGTTTACTCAGATTGTAAAGGGGAATGTATACCATTTTTTGAAAATGGAACACTATACTTTCGAGATAATAATGAAACTAAACGTATGTATAAGACATATGAAGATAGTAGAGAAGATGAAAAATTTCAATATGCAGAAAGTATTTTTACGGTTGGAAAGTTTAAGGAATCATTATATAATGTAGGTGAAAAAAATATCGTTAAAAGTGTTGATTTGGATAATGATGAAAAATATACATCGGTTATTACAAGCTCTAATAAATTTGGTAGTATTTCACTAGCTATGAAAAAATGTAACATTAAAAATTTTGTTTCGCAAGGTAATGATGGGCTGTGTTGGGCAGCATCAGTGGCTACTATAGTAAATTATAAGAGAGGATTGGATGTATTTGGATATACAGCAAGAAATGTTGCAGATATAATGGAAATTGGGTATAATGAAGGCGGCACTATTTATGATGCAAGAGATGCATTGGCTAAGTTTGGGTTTTCATATAGTATTTTAAAAACCAAAATGTCTTGGTATAGTATTAAAAGAAATATTTCATTAGACAAACCATTTATGATTGGATTAAAAAGTGATTATGGAAAACATTTTATTACAGGTTATGGATATACATGTGATGTAGCAGATGCAAAAAATTATACTAGAGCCGTTTGTGCATGGGATTCTAATGGGTACCAAGTTACATTTTTTTATAATGCAGACAAAATATTGATTTCAGGTATACCTTTTACATGGATTAGAAGTATATATTAGAAGTGGGGATAAGAATATGAATAAAAATATCAAAAGATGTATGCTTGTATTTATTTCGATAATAGCGGTAGGTACATTAGTAGCGTGTACAAAAAATAGTAAAATGTGCGAGCATATTAAAGATAAAAATTCAGTGTTTGATAAAAACTTTTATGACGGAGTAAAATCAGTTGCGCTAGCAGGTAGTAATAAGGTTATAGATGACACTAGGATTATAGAAGAAATTAAGAATTATATTTTATCTGCAAAAATATCTAAAAGTAATAAAAACATATTTGATTATTATGGAACTACTATGTTGGTTTTTTATTATAATGATGGTTCATCGAAAACAGTTTCAATGACGTCAGAATTAATTTTAGATCTAGGCATAACTTATGATATTGAAAATGATATTTGTACATTAATCAAAAAAAAATTTATTGACAAATGATATTGCTATGTGCTATTATCATCTACGGTCATATGAAGTGACTAGCCGAAGACAGTAGGTGTGCATAGCACATAATGATTTATCAGCCTACCGAGGAATGATCATATTTTTGAATCTATACCTCTCTGTCTTAGGATAGAGAGGTTTTTTTAAATATGAATGTCTCATCGGCGGGGCAAAAGCCCGTATCAAAATAAGGAGGCAAACAAACATGGCAAAAGTAGAACTTAAGAAGCCTATCGTTGATCAGATCAGCGAGGAATTAAACGGCGCTAAGGCAGCAGTTCTTGTAGATTACCGTGGACTTACTGTTGAGCAGGACACAGAGCTTCGTAAGCAGTTAAGAGAAGCTGGTGTTGTATACAAGGTTTACAAGAACACTATGATTAACTTTGCAGTTAAGGGAACAGAGTTCGAAGAGTTAAGCAAGCATTTAGAAGGACCAACAGCTATTGCTATTTCAAAGGAAGATGCAACAGCTCCTGCTAGAATCTTATTCAACTTCTCTAAGAACGCTCCTAAGCTCGAGTTAAAGGCTGGTGTAGTAGACGGTACTTACTATGATGAGAAGGGAATTCAGGTTATTGCTACAATACCTTCAAGAGAAGAACTTCTTTCAAAGTTACTTGGCTCTATTCAGTCACCAATTACAAACTTCGCTCGTGTTATTAAGCAGATTGCAGAGAAGAACGAGGCATAGTTCAAAGGAAGCTCCCGGAGTACTTATAGTGCGAGGAAGAACGCTTTGAACAGTCTGAGCGGATTAATTTGGAGGAAATGATGCGAAGCATCAGCAGAGGCTCCAAATAAAAGCGAAGACCCAAACTAACCTATAGAAATAGGAAACAAAGAAATAATTTAGAAAAATAATGGAGGAATTTAAAATGACAACTCAGGAAATTATTGAAGTAATCAAAGGTTTATCAGTATTAGAATTAAACGAATTAGTAAAGGCTTGTGAGGAAGAATTCGGCGTTTCTGCAGCAGCAGGCGTTGTTGTAGCAGCAGCAGGTGCTGGCGCAGCAGCAGCTGAGGAGAAGACAGAGTTCGACGTAGAGTTAACAGAGGCAGGTCCTAACAAGGTTAAGGTTATCAAGGTTGTTAAGGATGCTACAGGTCTTGGTCTTAAGGAAGCTAAGGACATCGTTGATGGTGCTCCAAAGGTAGTTAAGGAAGCTTGTTCTAAGGAAGAGGCTGACGCTCTTAAGGAGAAGCTTGAGGCAGAAGGCGCTAAGGTTACATTAAAGTAGTTCAAAGGAAGCTCCCGAGCGTAGCGAGGAAGAACGCTTTGAACAGTCCGAGTGGAAACGAGGACCTAAGCCATAAGCGAGGAAGAACGCTTTGAACAGTCCGAGTGGATTAATTCGGAGGAAATGATGCGAAGCATCAGCGAGGCTCCGAATAAGAGCGAGGACCCTAGTTAAGAAATTTCAAAACCGTGCAGTTTTACTGCACGGTTCAGACTGTAGACAAAGTCCAAGGCTAACACCTTGGATTTTGTTTTATAAAAAGAGGTGAAAAAGTCAGTATTTACAAGACTTTTCAACTCTTTTTTGGTATAATATAAGTATCAATAAAGCGAGGTGGCGATACTTATGATGACTCAAAATGCGGATAAAAAACGTGAACAAATACAGATGTTTTGTATGGATGATTTAGTACCAGAAGATCATTTATTACGTCTCATAGACAAGGCTATTCGTTGGGAATTTATATATGACTTAGTTATTGATAAATATTCATCAGATAATGGTCGTCCAAGCATGGACCCTGTAATGCTTATAAAGATACCATTTATCCAGTATCTTTATGGAATAAAAAGTATGAGACAAACTATAAAGGAAATCGAAGTAAATGTTGCATATAGATGGTTTTTGGGATTAGAAATGACAGATAAAGTACCACACTTCTCTACTTTTGGTAAGAATTATACTCGTAGATTTAAAGATACAGATTTGTTTGAACAGATATTTTCGCATATTCTTTTTGAATGTTATAAGTTTAAGCTGGTTGACCCTACAGAAGTCTTTGTTGATTCAACACATGTAAAAGCGCGTGCAAACAATAAAAAGTATCAAAAAAGAAAAGCACAGGAAGAAGCATTATTCTATGAAGAGTTGTTAAAGAAAGAAATCAATCAAGACCGTAAAGAACATAGTAAAAAGGAATTAAAAGATAAAGATGATAATAACGATAATCCACCTTCATCAACTGGTGGTACAGAAGAAAAAACAGTCAAGTGCAGTACATCAGACCCTGATAGTGGCTGGTTCCACAAGGGAGAACATAAGCAGGTATTTGCTTATGCAGTAGAAACTGCTTGCGACAAGCATGGTTGGATACTAGGTTATACAGTAAGCC
>JAFQOW010000024.1 GCA_017412055.1 Lachnospiraceae bacterium
AACTCCATACACAATGGCTCCACGGACGCGACTTTGTTCAATTCGGCAAAATCGCTATTAGCGCAAACGAAAGGGCAGATACTGGCAATATGTAATCTGCTTTTTCGTTTACGCTAACAGCGATTGTAACCTAATCAATTTGCAATGTCAAACTCTACAGGCTCCTCATTTTCCACATCCACACCCATGTGCGTTCCTATAGTCTTATAGCAGTCCTCAAATCCTCTCACACCCTCTGCTGGATGTACATTTAATGTAATATGCATGCCTCTCTCGTGAAGGTTATCAAGAAATCTCTTTGGCTCCGGGAACAACTCTCTATTCCATGTATATCCCGTCCATCCACTTCCATACTTCTTATCAATCTGCACAAGATGCCAGTCCATATCTATAACTGCAACAGAAAAAGGAATGCCTTCCTTGGCAAAATCATCCATAAGCTTCATATACGACTCTTCTGAATACCTATAATATCTACTCCACCAATTACCAAGAGCAAATCTAGGCAAAAGTGGCGTACTACCGCACAAATAATAAAAATCCTTTATAGCCTCTCTGTACTGATGTCCATAGCAGAATACATACAAATCCTCTGATTTTGTATTACTTCTAGGCTTCACATAATCTTTAGTAATAATAAGTGACTTACTATCATCTAATACAGCAAAACCATTACGACTAATGATACCCTCTTCAAGGTTTGTAACACCATTGACATTATCAAGGGTTCTGGCAGTTCCACCTAGGTTAGGCGCTGCCTTACCATAATACCACTCACTATTATAATTCATATTCGTACCGTAGATTTTTATATTCAAACCATTAGTAGAAAACTTCTGCTTATTATAATAAAGCTTAGCGTTAGATGTGATTATCTCAAGATAATCCTCTTCCTCCTTAAGCTTATATGGCACCTCTTTAAAATCTCTGTTAAGCACCGTCTGTGTGGGCTCATCATTGAATACGCCTTCTTCACTGTATTCTAAACGAAACAGCGACTCTGTAAGTACTGTAATTCTATAATTCTTGCCTGGGATAATATTCTTCTCATTGGCAAGAGGATGGGAAGCTAAATGTAAATTGTTCAAAGTATGACCTCCTTTAGTTTATGGTTATCTATTTTTATTTTAATATCAAACACATTCTCTTAAGGCTATTTTATAATAAGCTTCGGGAAATATCTACTATTATTGGATTATTTTTTGAATAATTCCAAATGCATTCAGAACAATATCAAAATTAGAGATAAAAAAATGCAGTCCCTGTATTAGGGGCTGCATTTTATAGCATTTTCTTCTTATTAATTATATTTTCACATTAAAGTCATTTGCTAAAAACATTTTTATTACATTTACTATATACCCTGCATTTTTGTATTGTATCTCTGCTTCTTCCTTAGAGGCAACATAAAAATCATCATAATCACTTGCCTCTCTCTTTTGTTGTAGCGTTGCTAAAATACGTCCCATAGTTTTTTCAAACCTTTCATTTGCTACATAGTTTTTATTAAAATACGCAACAACATCCTTATGTCTTTTAAAATCAACTTCTTCAATTGCCAATACTGCTTTAATTGCATAAAACGCCGCGTAGTAGCTTCTGTTAATAGCATCTTTATAATGCTTAATATCCATACAAGCTCTTGCCGCCTCTAAAGTTTCTATAGCTGAATTAATACGATAAACACACAAATCTATACTTTTATTCTGCATTAATCAATACCCCTTCTTCTCTAACATTTTTATAAAATGGCAACGTATCTTCCCAATACTTAAAATGTTCTTCATTCTTTATAATTACAGATATATGAATACCTTTTTCCAATTCTATATCATAAGCCATATCATATATCTTTGTATCAATCTTCTTTATCTCTTCGTCTGACAACTTTGTAAGTATCATCACATCTACATCTGAATTCTCTCGATAATCACCTCTGGCATAGGAGCCATATACGATTACTTTAGATAAATCTGTACCAAGCAGTCTTTTAATCTGTAATGCAAAATTATAAATTATATTATTTATTATATCTGGCATACCTTGCCTCCTTTCTACACTTACTACGCTTTATATAAAGTATACACTCTATCATTTGTATTTTCAATATTTACTTAAGATTATCAACCCATTTATTTCATCCCATCTGTAAAATAATCAAACATATCATATTCACAATATTCTTTATCTTCATTTCATCTTCCATACCAGCGATTATTATTCTCAATCAACTCCTCAAATGTAACAGGCTCATAGCCATTCACATCCACACCACAATTCAATGCTGTAGGAAGATTATTTTTAATAAATTCATACGCCATACATTCTCTATTATTATGTAAATGCCCGTGAATTAAATAAGACACCCCTTGATGAGCATATCTACTTCTCGGCCATTCTAACATAGGATAATGAGATAAACATATAGTTTTACCATCTTCGTTTAAAATAAGCATATTGTCAACACTTTCAAAATACTGTGACATATCCTTTATATTTTTCATCCACCCAGAATCATGATTTCCTATTATCAAATGCTTCTTACCCTTCATCCTATCTAAATAATAGCTTATATGATACTGACAACGGTAGGATAAATCTCCTAAAATATACACCTCATCATCATCTGTAACCTTTTCATTCCATTTCCTTATCAAATATTCATCCATTTTCTCTATATCATCAAATTCTGGACGTATGGACAATATATTATTATGTCCAAAATGCAAATCCGATGTAAATAATCTTCCCATTTACCGTTCCTCGCTTCCAATATAAATCTTAACATTTTACTCTTATATTCTTTCTTTTAATCCTTCACCATCTATACTTTATCTTTTGAAGGAATCAAAAAAACTATCAATACCACCTCAATCCATATAAAACCGTTCTGAATCAAAAATGGTAAATCCACTCCAACATCTATCCCCGTTACACCTAAATGTTTAAGCACTGATATCATCGTACCAATTGCCATAGCAATAACTAATGATATGGCATATCTTTCATCTTCCTTACTTACAATAAACTTCTTCACATATAAATATAACAATACTAAAATCAAAATATAAGCTACTATTACAAATAATACACCTATATTTGACATATATTCCTTTATGCTTGTAAATGGATTATAATATGCATACCATACTGATAACTCCTCATAATTTCCTGCTATAAACATCTCACTTTGTTTTATGACATCAGCATCTTGTTCAAAAACTTGTCGTAATATTTTTATGGCATAAGTGAATGAAGCTTTCTTCTCAACCCCATAAATAATTGCATATATTAAGGCTACTGAAAACAGTCCAAATACAGCATACCTATTCTTCTTTTTAGAACAGCATATGTAATATATAATAATATACAACCCTACTATTAATCCACCGCTTAAACCTCTAAATAACATAACACTCAAAATCAAAATAGACGTTGCATACAAGGCTACTATAATCACTTCCTTTTTCATTTTCATCTCAATAAGATGATTTATCCATCTTCCAGAAAATGCAGCTGCGAGAAATACCATAATAATTACATAACTCACATTTCCATATCCAAAAAATGATATCCACCACTCTTTTCCATCAGCTTTTATTCCAAAACCCAAAACCATCAAAAGCTTCGTTATAATCATAGCCACTGGCAATACCCAAAAGTATATCTGCTGTTGTTTATTTTTTTCTAAAAGCTTAATAACATAAATCACAATCATAGAAAATATAATTATCACTAATAGATTTGAAATATATTTTGAAACACCACCGTACGAAATCGATACACTTACACTATTCCAATGCTCATTATTAACTATACCGATTATCATTACAAAAAAAATGCACAATCCAACTAAAAAAACATAAGATGTCTTCTTTGAAAAAAAATCTATCTGCTTCAAAACTTTTCCTCCTAAGTATAATTTTATAATTCAAATATTTCATGCCAATAATGTGCTGCATCTACGAACAAATAATCTGTATAATCATCATCAAAAGATAGTATAGGTAACTTTATATATGATTTTAACATTTCTCTTTTTTCATAATAATCCGCACACTTATCTGCATATCTTATATCAAACCTATCTAGCTCCTGCAATATTTCTTTATCTTCTTCTGTAAATTCTCTTTCCCACCTAAAGAACATATCTAAATATCGACACTGACTTTCATTTAACTTACAATTAAAAACTAGCGGATACTTATAATATATATCAACAAGCAGTCTGCGTCTAACTTCATTTTCGATAAGACTAATGCCAAGCTCACTGTCAACCTTTTCAATCAATTCTATTGGCATATCTAATATCTCACTAGGAATAGTTCCTAGTAAATTACAGTTATCAATATTATCTAGAAACTTTGCAATACTATGTAAATGTGCCTTTCTAAATACTTTCCTCGGATTATTGCTCAAACCTTGATATAAGTTATTACTCATATTATTCTTTTCATTTACTAGTTTCATAATCTCACCCACTTTTATTAGTTCTGTGATTCCTTTTTGGATTTGTCAAAGTAGGGACTCTTGCCATCTAAAACACTTTCGTCTAAATACATATAAGTATAATTTTCCTCTAACATATAGTAATCATAGGTTCCAAGTACTACATCTACCATATTTTTGACAGAACGAGCCCCTAAATCTTCATCAACAGCCATTTCCACTAGTTTATTCACTAATTTAGGGCTAAAATCAAAATCCAAACCACATTTCTTAAATACATTCTTTTTCTCGGCTATATAACCATTATAAGGGTGTAATAGGACACATTTCAACTGCAATTCATTTAATTTTGGTAATCTAACAATGCTTCGAACTCTACCTAAAAACTCACGTTGTGCGCCCATGGATATAAGATTATCTCTTAAGCTTGCTTCTTTAACTAATGATACCTGGCTATTATCATTATAAGAAAATCCAATTGATTTCTTTATATTTTCCTTCTCTATATTATCCAACATATAAAATGCGCCACCTAGCACAAAAAGAATTTTCGAAGTATCTACACCATCTATAATCGTTCCAGATAACATATTCATTAACTGGTGTTGAACTAATGCATTGACATTATTCGAGTTTGAATCGTGATTAGGTACTATAACTTTATCAATTTCATCAAGATAAATAATTCCCCTCTTATCGACATTAAAATCCTTAACCGCTTGATTTTTAAATATCTTGATAATATCCGACATACTTTCGCCAGTAAAACCATTAGGAGTAAGTGATGAAGCATCATAAATCAAAATAGTAAACTCTTTTGGTTTCAATAGTTTACACTGTTTCAAAACTTCTATAGCATAGGTTTTGCCACAACCTGTGGGTCCGATTACAAGCAACGGTGCTTCATTCATGCCCAATATGTGATACCTGTATATCTTCATACATAGTTGTTCAAGATACGAATCTTGTCCAACTACATACTGTTGAATGTAATTCTTAAGCATAATAGGGAATAATTTATTATTCACCTCACCCATATCATCCTAACCTCCTAATACTATTTATCTTCACCATCCGATTCTGAGATTTCTTTGATAAAATCATTCATTGATATATTTTCGCCTTTCCCTTCAGCTTCTAACTCATCCAATAATTCCTTTCCAATCTTAGCATCAGCCTCAGCTTTTTCTTGTCTCTTGCTTTCTTCATACACATCCGACAGATAGCTAGTTTTCACTTTTTCTCTATAATATGTATCCACTTCAGTTCTAACATCATTAAACTCTAAAAAAGTACGTAATAATTCATCAACATCCCTTCTATAAGGTAATTTTCCTGAAGCTACTCTATCAAGTGATTCTATATCTTTTTCCAATTCCAATATCATCAAATTATGAAAATAATCAAAAGTATTTAAAGATATCGGTATATCTCTAAACGGTAAGGTAGCACGCATAGTTACATCCCCAAAATCTTCAACTAAAATTGTCCCCATTTTCTTTTCAATATTAATTCTACTTACATACTCAAGGAACATCTCTCTATAACAACGTTTCACCATTATTCCCGGATAAACATCTAATATAGCCACATTCATTAGTTTATCAAGTTTACATGACACTAAATACGTCCTCTCATTATGCTTATCCTTACGCTTAGTTTGTACCATCATGCCTTCCATAGGTTTTTGTATTTCTGCAATACAACAATTAGGCAAACTACTAAAATACTGTTTACAAAACTCCTTTGTTATATCATAATTACTCTTTTCCATTGTAATCTCTCCTCGTATAATATCTTTTTTTTGCTGGTGATATGGTATTTCAATATCACCAGCCTATAAAAATACTTAACTACTTCAATACATATTTCACATACTTAGTTACATTCGAAACATTCTCTTTTCCTGTTGGATTATCTTTTGATTCTTTAACCTCATCTTTCTTAAAGTAATATGTATATGTCTTAGTTCTATCAGCATATCTATAATATGTTGTAACTCCAGTTGCAGTCTGCTCTCTAACCATCTCATTGAACCATGGCTGAGAATTCACGTATGTACCCCACGACTGTGAACTATTTCCAAATTTAGTATATAAATACTGCTCTACAGTTGACCAACCAAGCTCCTCATATACAATACTATGACCATTTGCTGCTGCAGCTGCATAACTATATGTGTAATACCACTTATTATAAGTTGTATTATAGTATTTATAATGACTGTAATTAAACTCCTTACGACCTGTATAATATGTATATTTCTCTTGCTTTGTTTCTACCTTACGCGTATCTGAAGAATTTATAGGGGTAGTTGACCATCCACTCCAACCACCATAATTTCCATATGAAATCTTAGTATCATATAAAGTCCAACCTGAGAGTGTCTTTGATGAAGAAGTTTTATAAGATGTCAATGTATACTTATATTTCTCATCTGTTATCATTGCACCCTTAGGTACATCACTAACCTTTACCCAATCACTTTCATTTTTAAGCTTCCAATGAGCATATAGTGTTTGATTTTTAGATAATGACACCTTAGATGATTCAGTAATCTTATTACCATCCTTAGGAGCTGTATACCATCCATCAAATACATAATAATCTCTATAAGGTGTTGGTAGCTTTCCATATGTTGAATTATTAGTAACTGTCTTTGATATAGTATCAACATTTCCACCATTTGCATTGAAGGATATTGTAAATGTTTTTTCCTTCTTTACAGTTGTTTCTTCCTCAGGTGCTTTAGTTGTTTCTTGTTCTTTAGTTGTAGGTGGTTGTGTAGTTGGCTTAGGAGCCTTGGTTGTAGGCTGTGTAGTAGTTTCAGGTGCCTTAGTTGTAGGCTGTGTAGTAGTTTCTGGTGCCTTAGTTGTAGGCTGTGTAGTAGTTTCTGGTGCCTTAGTCGTAATTTCTTCAGGCTTTTTTGTTGTATGTTGCGCTGTTGTAGTTTCAACAACTTTAGTTGTCTCCTCCATTGTAGTAGTTTCTGGTCGTTTTGTAGTTTCTGATTTTGTGGTAGTCTCAGGATTTCTTGTTGTCTCTGGTTTCGTAACACTTTCATATTCTTTTGTTGTCTCTGGTTCTTTTATCTTCTCATAAATAGGCAGTCCATATCCATAGAGGTCATCTTTGCCTTCTTGCCCTAAATCTTCACAATAAGATATTAAATGAGCTGTTAAATCCTCTTTTGTATCTATACTTACATCATCTAGCATTGATAATATAGAAAAGCCTGTAATAGCTGGTGCTGAAAAAGATGTTCCATTCACATATGCCATTTCATTATTTGGTCCACCTGTTAAGATACTAACACCCGGTGCTGTAAAGTCTACTTCTGAACCTATATTTGAAAAATATGCTATATACTTATTTGAATCTATAGCACTAACAGCTATGGCATTTTCATGAACAGCGGGATGTGACACCACACTCGCATCATTTCCAGTAGAACATATTAAAATCACACCTTTTGATGCAGCATAATCAAGTGCATATTTCATCATTGAATCACAGCCATTCGCACTCCAGCTGCAATTAATAATATCCACACCTTTATCAGCATAATGCATAACAGCATTAGCTGCATCATATATAGACCCCATTCCATTCTCTAACATTTTTGCATTAATCAGATTCACTTTCGACATAACATCTTTACCAACAGTATCTAAAATCGTATTTCCTACATACGTTGCATGATCATCAATCTCATCAAATACATTACTATCCATATTTACAAAATCATAACTATCAGCAATATTGATGTATGGTGCAATGGTAGAATTCTTATTGTACATACCAGTATCCATAATAACTACTGTTAGCTTTCTCTGAGAATCTGAAACATCTTTTGCATATTCTTCTGTGTTCATAAGTTTAGGAATATATGACAAATTACTATTTGTACTACATATTTCTTCATCTGAGATTACATCCTCTACTATCAAATCATTATTGGCTAACTTTACAGCAAATTCAGTTTTCTTACTATCCTGTAGATTAGAATAATCTTTTAAATATATTTCTTCGTCATTGTAAGAAAGAAGGAAGTTTCCATACTTATCTACCTTAATCTTCTCTGGATTAATAAATGTTGGAAATTCGTATATTCCATCCTTAGGACGATATACAATAACATGCTGTTCTTCCGCTAATATTTCACTTGCTGAAACAAGTTTTTCTTGTACTTCTACCTCAACCTTTTCATCGATAGAGCTTATAAGTTCATTAAGCTTATAGGTTTCTTCTGGTTGATTATCATTATTATTCCTACTAGAGCAGCCAGTGAATAATGATGATAATATTGTAAGAGTTACAAATAATATTAAGGTTCTTTTTAATAAATTCTTCATAGTGATACCTCCTTGTACTTTTTAATTTAACATTTTATTTCTTTCATAAAGGTAATCCCTATATCAATCTAATTTATCGCAAAAAAGTTAAACTGAAATTCTTCAGTTTAACTTTTTTAATTCAATGTAATATTATAACCGGCCCAATACTTAGGCTCACTAAATATCTTAACATAATCTGGCATTTGCGCAATTCTTCTCATCTCTTCTGCTACCAGACCAACTTTTTTTATTAACTTATCTTCAAACCACCCCTCATTCTTTAATTCCAATATACTTACAGACTTTAAGTATTGCTGTGCTTGTCTTAACGCTTCTGATGGTTTCATATCTTTCATATTTTCATACATTTTCTTTATCAAAACTGCTGATGCAAAGTCATCTGCCTCCCATAGACATGAAACAATTTCTCTAACTTTATTTGCCAACATAACAGTCTTAAATCCTATAAGCCCTTGCGAATAATCAACTTCACCATTTCCTGAAAAACACATAGAAAACACTGCAATCTTGACACTTCTAAAATCAAATTTATACATTTCTTTAGCCGTAATTCTTCCTGTTCCATATCCTTCAACAGCTTTTCCAGTAATAATATAATCGTTTGCACCAGCCAAATACATACAACTATAAGAAAGAGGATCTAATTCTTTTTCCTCTTCTTTACCTTGTAAAATTTGCCCATGTGTTGCTATATGTAATAATTCACATTTTGCATTAACAAACTTATTAATATTAGCTTCTTTTTTAACACATGCTTTTACTCCTAGATAATCTGATACAATATTTGCCTCTATTTTACTCAAAGGCAACTGTGTTAAACAGTTTTCATTAATCTGCGATAACAATTCCCTATTTATTGTATATTCAGGATTACCTAATACTAACGAATTATTTAAATTATATGAAAATATACTTTCCTCCAAATTAATATTTCTAATAGAATTCATCATTATAATATTATACTTATCTATCAAATATTTACCTTGATTATCTTTAAGTGCACAAAATGGAATACTTGTAATCTCTACATCTCCTGATATTATTATTTTATCACATTTGCAAGATATCTTTTTTTCTGTTTTTTCCATTATTAGATTGTACAATGAATTAGGCATACTTTTACTATTCAATATATTAAATAAGCTTTTTGAATTCGCTTCATTCTGATTGGCTCGAATACTACTATTTAATATCAAGTTCAAGTATCTCTCTTGTAATAACAACACTGGATTATGACGTATTATTTTTATCTCATCTTCATACTTATTTATTGATATAACCATTAACGCAAGATCAGCTAGAATTGTTTCTTCTCTTAAAACGTACGGAAACTGAACATAATCCATATAACATGTATTATTAGGTACTAAATCACATACTTCATTGAATGACATCCAGCGCCAATTTACAGTTTTAACATCGCTAGCATATTTCCATATATATAACATATCAGGTAAGATATTTTTTAAATTAACAATAATCTCTACTAATTCTTCTTCTGATAATTTTAATATCCCTTTATTTTCAAATGACAAAATAAGCCTTAAAATGTAAGTAATATTTCTTGAAAAATTCAAAACCTCATCAACATTAGTACATAATAATACATTATTAACTCTATATTTCGTTGTGTATGCTATTGTCAGTAATATATTTTTTAAATAATCACCTTCAAAAATCTTTTCTAAGCAGGTCTTATACCGTACTATACAATTATATGTATGATAAATACACTTATCACTAGCTATTTCTTTTGAATAACCTTGCTCAAAATAATCTTTTGCGTTTTCATAATCACCTTTTTCTAAAAAACAAGAAAACAGTAGATACTTCAAGATAACACTATACTCATTATTATGAAAATCTATATTCATATTATCTATAACAACTAATATGTCACTATACACTGCTATAGATACATTATTAGATAAGCCCTCATTCATTTTATTCAAAACTAAAATAAAATTGATAATTGTTCTATACACAATATCCTCGGGTATCTCAAAAGAAAAACTAGCGCATATAGCATCATATGCATATCTTTCAGCTAATTTAACTTGCTCTGTTTCTAAGTAATATTTTGTATAATCTATCAGTATACATATTTCTAATATTATTCTCGTTTCTTCATCATTTACTTTTTCACTATATTTTTGAGCCTTATTTAAATGAATATTTATCAATTCTTTATCGTATGTTTTAACACCCATCAATGCTTCCACATACATAAGATGAGTCATACACATATTTTCGTCAAATAATTCATTTCCCTCATCATTAAAAATAATTTGAATATTATCTAAAACATAATCAAAATCTTCACTAGCAATTGCCTCTAAACAACTAATATATACTTGTTCTTTAATACCATTCTCCATATAATTCATCCTATGTAGATAGTGTATAAACCATTATCTATATTAATTTTTCCAATATAACAGTTTTCAACTAGCTCCAATTGCTCCACATGCTGTATATTGCCCTCTTCATCAACTAATGCAACCATAGATAATTCACCTTCAATTTCCTCCGCATCAATTTTTAATTTCAAAACACCTTCATCTATTCTAACTGTGTTATATTCATTTTCTTCATCAACAATAATATTATGTATTTCAGATAAATTATTTTCGCCTCTTGAACCCATTACAATTGGATAATAATAATTAAATAAATTCTTCCCCAAATAATCAACCACTAACCTTGCACCTTCTTCAACCTTAAGCGTTACCAAACTTTTCCATACACTATTTATACTCAAACTCCTAGAATTTCTTTGATGTGATAAATCATACAAACTATTTACTATATCATATAACCTTTTGCACTTATCACATTTCATAATATGAGAATTAATTCTTTGAGCAAAAATAACCATAGAAGAATCTAGTGTATCAGCATATACATATTTAACAATATCATCTAATTCTAAATGTTCTTTCATTATCGCTTCAACTCCTTACACTCTATATCTTCTAGTTTCTTTTGTATTCGATTATTCCCATCTGTAACCTTTTTAACAGTATATGTAAATACTCTGTTTCCAACTAAATTGCCATCCTTATCAATTGAATCCAGTTTATTTTTCAAAGGTATAAATACATATTCAGGTATAGCAATACCCAACGAACACTGTAAATCTTTTTTCATACAATAGAAAATATCATATAATGACTTTCCCGTCAAATAATCTACCGCAATTGATGGTTTACCACTATTACGTCCATCACCTTTTAACACCAATTTAGAATAAACATAGCCCAATATTTTTTCTGGTGCTGTTTTCATATCAAGTAATGTATTAAACAAATCATGCATACATTTTGTAAATTCTTCTTGCTCAACTATACCACTTCTTGCATCTGACATGGAAATATTACTATTTTCATCATCTATAGACGCTATTTCTTTAAAGCACTCCTGCTTTTCATAGTAATCTGCAATCCTTCTATTCACAATCGTTAACAACCAAGACATTCTCTGTGCAGGTTTCATATTTTCAGATTTAAGTAGAAAATCTGTTAATCTTCTCCATACAGTAAAAAATACTTCTTGATACACATCATCTACTGAATCATGAGGAACTTTTCTGTATATTAACCCATATACTGATTTTTTAATTACTTTCTCAAGTTCAAAATAAATTTGTCCATCTGACTCCTCTTTCATTACCTCTGTTTTTAAATATTGGAAGAATTCGTCTGAAGCAAAATTCACACTAATCAACTCCTCTTTAGCTTATTATGTCATAATATACTCTAGCTATTTATAAATTTTATTAATAGTTTATTGTCACATATGGTCTTTATCCCATATACAACATCTTTTTATAGAGAAATATATTTAGAAACTATATCTTCTACAATTACAGAATAAAATAACATTTTAAACATTTTACCTAAATAACACATTATTAAAAATGACCCTATATTAATACGTTTACTCCCTGCATACACACCTATAAAATCAAATATTGGCAATGGCAGAAACGCTAAAATAAAAATTAATAAATGAATCTTTTTTATTTTTTTACTAATTGTACAAATTATTTTTTTCCATTTTGTGCTTATATTACTTACTGATTCTCCAAACAAATATCCAGTCAATTCTCCTATTGTTGTACCCAGTGCTCCTATTAGTACCACTAATATCGGTGACAATATTTGAGCATAATATACAATAACAACTAAGCTAGGTGCTGGTAATAAAATTGTCATATTAGATAGCATACACAAAATAAATACAGCCATATATTCATATTTCTCTATTACACCAAACTTATTCCTTAGCATGAAAATAACAAATGAACTTGCTATTACTCCTAAAATGATAAAATAGTCTTTTGCAATCTTCATAAAATCATCCTCCACTTACCAACGCTACAACTATCCCAACAATGAATATAAAAACTAATATAGCTGAAACCACGCCAATAATCAAAGATACAATACCGTATACTAGCGCAATTGTTAATGATACGAGTGCAATTATAACTAAACTTATACAAAAAAAGCAAAAACTTGAACCAATAATTAAAAAGAACAAACTATCCGTTAATTCTACAAGCCTAATAACTTCGAAATAATAAAAACTAAAAAATGGACCAATAAAAATTCCACATATGGCGCATATTTTATATACTATATCAAACCCGGTCTGTGCCCATGACTCTGGCACACTAAATTCGCACACAAATTTTATTATTGAAGAATCAATTTTATTATATATTTCAAACATAATAATTGCCCCAACGCTCATTGCCGCCACAAAATATATGCATATTAAAATTTCTCTTACAGTCTTTGTGTTTCTCTTTGTTAAAGTAACTATTTTTTCTTGTATGTGCTTAAAAATGATATCTACATCTACTCCTAAATTAATTTGCTTTTCTGATTCATCACTTATTACTAATGACTCTCTATATGTAGCACATTTTTCTTTATTCTTTACTAAATCTCTTGATATCTGCTTTAATTTACACTCGCTATTATATATTGTTCTATAATATCTATCTTCAAGCAAATTTCTGATTAATAACACTAGAAAAAATAACACCATAGAAACTTCAGCGATAACACTAACCCAAAAAACACTTTTCATTGTAACTACAAGATATAAATTAAAAAGCATACCTGCTGTATATATCATAGATAAACAAATTCTTTTAATTCTAGAATTATTTCCCTTCTTTTCTTCAAGAGTTTTATTAATAATATTTATTTGACTTAATCTAGAGTCAATCTCTGATAATGCATATTGAAAACAATTAAACAATTTTTCCATATGTGTTTATCTCTCCTTTTCTATTATATCTTTATATCCTATCGCAACTTCTCTATCCAAAAATCTATATAAAAAATAACCTCGCAAATTTCTACATTTGATTACCTTTCCATTATAGATCCCTGCTTCAACTAATACTGGATTATTTTGCATATTTTCAATTAGCAAATCAATATATGTTTTTATCTGTAATAACTCTTTTCCCATTAAATTAATGGAACTAATGTTAATTTGGGGCATTTTTTTTATGGTATCAATTATTTCCTTTCCCTTTTTTTCACTCGAACAGTAATCTTTAGTATTTTTTATTAAAAAATGAACATAATTTATATCTCCATATGGTCCATGAAAAAGATATGCTCTTCGAATTTTATCTAATAATTGCATATTATTAAATTCCTCTGTAATTTTCTCAACCATACAAAAAAATAAATGTACTTGTTCACTTAACTTTGCAGGCATTTCCTTTATGAATTGCAAAACAAACTTATCACATCCGATTTTATTATCTCCTCCACTACACATAAAACCAAGTAATTTACATCCTTTTTTTAAATCTAGAATATACTCTAGATATCCATTTTTTTTATACAACTCATTTGGCTTATCAATTATACCTTCTATTAATTCTATTGGATTCATATATTTTGTATTATTGTATATAATAAATTTTTCTGTTGCGAATATATACGCAAACCAATAGCAAGCAATATCCTCATTTACTTCAGCAGCATTTTCAATATTTAAAATAAGTTCCTTTAATTCATGCTCATTTTCCAATAAATTTATAACATTTATCCATTTAGATATGACTTTATTATTTATTAATATCTTATAAAACGCTATATCACTTGCTTCAATAATTTCATCAGCTAATTTCTGCAAACTCTCCCACTTTCTTCCTTTCCATACTAGTGGAGTATCTAATTCAGAATAAACAAGCATACATGCTTCAAATAGCGCTAAATCACCATCAATATCTAAATCAGGATATTTATTATCCACTATTTTTTGCAATTCTTGTGAAACATATGATTTGTTATTTCTTTTAAAATGCTCTTCAAAATGACCTCTGTATAGTCGTTTAATTGCTTCGTCCCAATTATTTACCATCCACATCAACAACTCTTTTTCAGTATAAATCAATTCTTTCTTTTCACTTCCCTGAAAAGGAGACGACCATTCAATATCACTTTTATTGCTATTCAACGTCTTTCCTTTATAAAAAGGATCTTCAAGCCATTTGCATACATCTTCATAGTCAAACCTATTTTTCGCATCGAACTGAAACAAACCATCAATAAGATTTTGTAATAAAAGTGTTCTCTTATCTTCCTTATTTCCCAGCTCAATATGTCCAGAATAATAACTTTCTTGATATTTCTCACCATCAAATTCTCCATTGGTAAAAAAAACAAAATGTCCAACATATAATGTTGCAATTGTAACACCCAAAGAATAATAATCTGTTTTCGGAGTCAATTTAAAAAAAGCATATGCTTTTTCAGCTTCTGGTGATTGATATCCTAATGTTCCTCCAACTTGTTTTCCCATATGTGTAACCCGTGTTACATATTTTCCATCTTTCATTTCTCTAGTTATTCCAAAATCTCCCAATACGATATGATTATTGTATTGATAGATATTTTCAGGCTTAATATCCATATGCAAAAAGCCATTCGTATGAACAAAATGTAATGCTTCATTTATCTCTTTGACTATTCCAACTATTTCATTGTAGGAACGTTTGCCTTTTGATAAAAGATTACCTTCTCTACATAACGGTTGTACTTCAAAATAATTCATTTTTCCTATAGATAATTCAATATAGCCTTTATCAATAATAGGAAGAACATATTTGTCAGCACCTTCCATATTAGTAAATTTGATTATTTTTTCCCTTTTTTCAAACGACACATTTTCTATATCCACATATATTTTTACAGCAACCTCTCCGTATTGCTCACAATAACACTCTATAACAATACCTTCTCCACCATCTAAGGATACAATATTCTTATATGTATAAGTTACATCTTTATCAGAAATAAAAAAAATCTTATTTTGTATTAATTCAGCTAATATTTTATTATTCTCTTTTACATCAACTTCAGATTTTTCTTCTATCACAGTTTTTATTTTTCCTGCATTATCTTTTGCTGTATTAACGTTTAAATTATCATCAGTATTCATATATCTCTCCTATTAATCCTCTATTTCTGCTATTATAATAGAAATATTATCTTGATTTTTTTTTTCTTTTGCTAAATAATAAAGTTTTTGTACTTTTTCTTTCAAAGAAAGGGCTTTTCCTAATATTTCCTCAATTTCAGCATCTGTAACAACACTCCACAAGCCATCTGAACATAACAAGTAAATATCTTTTATATATACATTATTATTAATTTTATGTATATACGGCGGCAAAACATTAACAGCTCCTAAACACCTAGTAATACGATTACAATTCATTAATTCGATCTCGTAGTTTTCTATATATATCCCCTTGTCAAGCATCTCTTGTGTTATATTATGATCTTCACTTAATTTACGTAAAATATTGTTTCTATACCTATAAAGCCTACTATCACCAGAATTATAATATATGACTCTATCTAAAAAAAAATTTATTCCAACAATCGTAGTTTTCATTGCATTTACCATATAATTACTATCCTGTTCTAAAAGTAATTTCATATTTATCTCTGATAAAAAATCACTCATCTGTTTTTCATCATTTAAATCAGCAATATCCTTTTCCTTTATTTTATTTAATACAAACTCTGCTGCACTATCTCCCCTGGGCGCCCCTCCTACTCCATCACATACAGCAAGACTACATGGCATCTCTAGTATTGCTTCATGAATTCCTACATCATACACTGATTTATGCAATAATATCCTATCATCATTTTTTTCTCTACCACCAATATCAACAAAACCAACAACCTTTATCCTTGTAGACATTACGCTTCACCTCTAAACTCAATTACATTATTATCATTTATATAACATTTTATCCTTGATAACTTCCCATTATAGCTACATATATATTCTGCTAATGGATTAATAAACTTATCTTCAATCATATTTCCAATACCTCTTCCTCCATTTCCACGATTGGCTATAGCCTTATTTTTCATAAAATTAACTATATCCGCCACATCAACTTGAATATCTAATTTTTTATTTATTGCAACCAAAATATTTGATATTTTTGATTCGCATATAACTTCCGCAACCTTTCTATCAATAAACTGAAATACCACAATATTGTTTTCACCTAATCTATTCAATAACTCTGGTCTACCAATATTAATAAAATAATTTTTAACTCCATTCTTTATTATTTTATCTGTTTTTTCTTTAAATTCCTCACTATCATCATTAAATGGATCTGAAATCGAGATAACCGCTTCTTTTTTGTGATTCCCAAATTCATCATATATCGGTCTTCCCATTGAATCATACAATAATTTACTAATCCCGATATTACTTGTAAAAATAATAATACATTCACTAAAGTATACTGTATTTCCTTGATTATCTGTCATTCTTCCATCTTCTAATATCTGTAAAAACTTATCCATAATTGAAGGATGAGCCTTTTCTATTTCATCAAATAACAAAACTGAAAATGGATGATTTTTTATTGCATTAGTTAATTGTCCCCCTCCTTCATATCCTACATATCCTGGAGGTGCTCCAAATAATTTTTGGTCACTATGTTGTTCCCTATATTCGCTCATATCAAATCTAATACATGCATCCTCATCACCAAATATAGTTTCTGCTATTGTTTTAGCTGTTTCAGTCTTCCCTACACCTGTTGGTCCAGCAAAAAACAATACACCTCTTGGTTTGCTATCAGCACTTGAATGCTGCAACCCTGATAAACCTTTAACAGCCCTCATAATTACTCTTTTCACGATATCTAATGCTGTATCTTGCCCTTTTACTCTTTCACTAAGTTTTAAGTTTAGTCGTTCTACTACATTATCTCCAAGTTCTTCCCACGGTGACTCTTTTATGCCATATTTATATATTTTTATAGCTTTTTCTATTTCATTAATTTCTATATTTTCACTTGTAGCTAAACTAATTAATTGGTCAATTTCTGCGCACAGTAAACCATTTGTCTCAATTATAAACTTTTCAATTGTATTATTATCCATATTTTTTAATAAATTATTATTATTGTAATTTGCCAACACAGAAAAATACTTTTTTCGTGTCTTTCTATCCGGACATTCAATATGAAATGTTCTAATATTAGGATTGTTATGATACATCCATAAAGGAATATCATTATATTTATCAACAACCATAATGACCATATTTTTCTTTCCATTAATTACAGACGCATTATTTATTGCTAAATATAAATTCATAAACATCTCTGTCCTTGCCATTTCGTCTAAATTGCAATTCTCAAGCCTAGACGCAAAGTTTATTACAAATATTTTAGATGGGTAATCTTTTTTATTAACAAAATTACCCGTATTACCATCATATCGTGCTTCTCTATTTACCATTGCCCTTAAAACAACCTTACTCATATTAACTTGCTTTAAACTTTCCTCTTCTGTTTCACTAATATCTTTACCGCTACAACAATTAATTACTTGTATTTCATTTATCTTACCTTCGTTCATACTTTTTTTGTTCTCATATACTGGTATATATGTACCATATTCATATTTCAAAATCTTTCCCATTTTACATACATATCCCTCTAAATAAGGCGCTAAAAAAGCCTCTTCATTAGATTCATAACAATAAAATCCCTGTATAGGATTATAAAAAACTACCTCTGAACCAATTTCTTTCCCATATGTATGTATTATTCTATCAAAATCATCAAAATCTTCTTCTCCATTTTCTTTATAATAATATTTATCTAAAATATTACCTTCTACTAACATTCCACTTTTTATACCCAAAAAACTTCTTAATTCGCGTTGCCATTTTGCCTCATTATTTATACACATAATCAATCTCTCCTTTGTATACCAACTATAATTACCTTTTCTTTATGAATAAAGGATTCTAACATACCATTCTGCTCCTCATACTCTTTATATTCCGTAGCAAGAACATTATTAAAAAAATGTATTTTTTGATTACACGAACCATATAACCTACTTACTCCACGATTTTCTTCAGCAATATATCTACCATCAACCAATACATCTATATATTTTAGACATCGACTTAAATTTTTTTTCTTAATTATTTCATCTAATGTAAAACCTGTATAAACTAAAATGTCTTTAAAAAAATGTCTTACCCCCCTAAGTAATTTATATAATTCATGAGGTTGCTCAAATGGATCTCCTCCTGATATAGTTAATCTATGGCAATTATTTCTTTCTGCTTCCTGTTTTATCAGCATAACCATCATATCTACTGGAACCTCTTTTGATTTATCAAATATCTGCATTTCTGGTGAAATACACTCTTTACACCGTTTTGAGCAACCTTGAAACCATATCCCAAGCCTTCGTCCTGGCCCTAAAGAATGAATTGGAGCTATCATCCTAGCTAATAACATCTATATTTACCTCCAATACTGTCGATGTAATTGTTTTTCCTAATTTAATAACATCACCATTATTTAACTCCACCATAATGTTCGGCTGAATCACTTTACCATTTATCATAGTTCCATTTGTACTTTCCTTATCTACAAGTTTCCAATATCCCTGTTCCATAATTATTTCAAAATGTTCATTACTAATACGATTGTCATACTGAAAATACTCTTTTCCAAAAGCATTTCTCCCCAATATACAAGGGCTATCATTTTCTTTAATTTCTAACTCAAACTTTAAATTAATAATTCCTCTCATATATTTAAGACAAATCGAATTATGTATATCACATATATCTTCCCAAACAGGTTCTGCCTCCTCCCCTATTTTTTTCACCCTCTCTTCATCTTCCTTTTCATAGTTATTATCCTCTATTAGTTGAATCTTTTGCCTAGCAATTTTTCTACTTTTACATACTGGACAAATCTTAAACTTTTCATCAACTTCATCTATTATATTTTCATGATAACATTCTGGACATATTTGACTATACTTCTTCACACTTCCACCTTCTTCTAATAATGCAATGCTAAACTTTTATTTCTAGCTTTATTTGCATTTTTCTTTTTCTGTTCTTTTCTTGCTAATTCCTGTCTTTTTTTAAGATAATACTTCTGCTCATTCTCAGAAAATGTCGTATTTTCATTATTTGTACTAAATTCAAAAGTAATATTATCTGCTGACATACTTTCTGTAAAATTTGCTACCACAAACCAATTTTCCTTCATTCGCTTTTCTAATAATTTAGTTTTTTTGCAGTGCTCTTTTTGTATTTCCACAATTTTATTATCTGCTTTACTAGTTAATGCAATTGTTTCCATGGTACTTGAACCATCACTATGAACAATTAGTTGAAGTCCAACATCATCATTAACTTTAAAAATTCGAGTAATTGAATTTTTTTCTAATCGATAAAACGGAATCTTTTTGTTAGCTACCATTGCATATTGTAATTTACGATGTAACAATTGTTCTGCTACATCTTTTTTTTCTACAGAATAATTTAAGTTATTTAATTCCTTCTCAAATGCCATACAAATATATGCTTCTTTACCAAGTTCCGAATATAATTCAGAACATACCTTCATTCTTTCTAACTGTTTTATTCTATAATTAACTTCTTTTTCCAATTCTTCATACGAATCGAATTCTACAGCATCCTTATAATCCTCTCCCATTCCCTCATATGACTTTATATATCTCAAATATAAGTCCATAAATTTTTCCTGTTCCTTATCCAACAGCACCTTATATGTATAATATGATTCAATTCCTTTACTGATTGATTGTAAGCGTTCCTCAAAAATCCATTCTTCCTCTTCATACTGAAGGTTCATAATTTCTTCTCTAATATCACTAAATAATGTTGCCATTCTATCTATAGAAATCGCTGAAATTGGATAATTACCATAACGATCTATCTCTCGATTTATAATAGTATAAAATTCTTCCTCTAATAATGTTTTTTTATCATATAATTTTTTCAGTTTTACTCGCTTTTCACTCATTATCTCAACATTATGTACAAAACTAAAATCACTAGTAACTATTGTTTCAAACAGCGAATCAATAACTTCAAAAAAAGATAACATTTCATTATTGTTTTTTTCTTTTTCAAGAATCCTGTTTCGTTGTGTCTTATATCTATCTACCAATTTTTTTATTCGATTAATATCACTATAATTTTTCATTTCAAGGGAACTTATGTCCATCTCTATCTCACTATTTATATTTTCAAGTTCATTTACTAATTCTTTAGCTAATTCTGAAATAGAATTGCTTAAACCTTCTGTATCTTCCTTGCACTCAATAATATATTTTGAACATTGCTCAATAATTTTCTGTCTCACTTTTTTTGCCTTTTCTATTCTCTCCCTTGCTTGCGCTTTTTCTCTATATTGTACTTCCAAAGCCTCCTGATGCTGACGTACCAAAGAATCTTTAACAGCCTTACCTGCCTTATACCATCCATAACCAGCAGCAACTGGTGTCAAAACAGCAAGTGCTGCTCCAATGCCGATTACACCACCTGCCAAACCATCAACAATGTCTACACCACCAACTCCGTAACTACTCATTTATAAAACCATACCTTTCTAATCTCAAAATATAAACTAATTAACTAATTTTAATAATACTGCTTATAAAATACATGGGTGTGAAAAAGCTAATCTTACACACCCATACTTCATATTAATGATCCTGTCCATATCTAGACTTTACGCAATGTCCGCCATCGCATGATGAACGATCACTTGAATTGCTATTCACTTTAATAGACACTTCAAATTTCACTACTTGTGGTTTTACGTACTTCATAATTTCACCTCCTCCACTAATTAATTATTTAAAGAAGCTTCTTTTATAGCCTCCTCAAATGCTATTTCTCCGGTATAAAATTTCCTACGAATTTCTGCTGGCAAACATACTACATTAGGGCGTTTCTCTGCATCTCCATATATATAATCCATTTCACCAGGACAAATATCGCAAAAATATCTTGATTTACATTTTTTGCATTTATAATTTTCGCTTGCTCTTATTTCCCCATATATTTTAAATTCATCCCAAATTCTATCAAAAGGTTCTTTTAGCAAGCTTTTTCCCTTATGTCTTAATTTCATACAAGGTAGCATATTTCCTTTATAATCAATAATAAAGCTATTCTTCGCAACATTACATGCATATACATATTCACATTGCATTAATTTATCAATCTCTTTTATATCAATTTCTCCAAGCTTTCTTTCACCTTTATATACTTGTTCATAATAATTATTAAACTCATGCTTTAAACTAACGTCTAAATTAACTTGATAATTAAGCGGCTCATAACATTTATCAATAGTAGGTGTTATATCAAACGAATATACAAAAGGAATACCTATTTTTTCAGCAATCTTCTTCATACCTCCTATTTCATTTAATGTCATTTGTAAAATAGGACTTTTTAATGCTACCCTAATACCTGCTTCTGTTAATTTTCTACAATTATCTACTACTTTTGAATACATACCATTTACTTTTGTTATTTGAAAATATGTTTCTTCATTATCTCCATAAAGAGAAATATCAACTAACAAAGGTGGATATTTCCTAAAAACTTCTATAATATCATCTGTAATCAATGAACCATTCGTAAATAATTCAACTAAGAAACCTCTCTTTTTTGTGTATACATAAATATCTATAAAATCGTTTCTTGTAAAAATTTCTCCACCTGTAAAAGTTAAAAATACAATTCCCTTTTCATACAAAATATCAATGATATGTATAATATCCTCATAACTTAGTTTATTATCAATATGCGTATTTTGCATATAGCAATGAATACAATTAAAGTTACATACAGGTGTTAATTCAAATAAGACTGAAAAGGGATTTCTTTGCCTTACCCATTCTTCTCTTTTGGTTTTGTCAAAATTCAATATATCAAAATGTACTTTTTCATTTATTTCTTCCATTTTATTCTACAAATCCCTCCTGCATTAAACCTAACATATATTCTTTAACATCTTTAGTAAGAATATTTTTATCAACCTCTCTATCCACTTTCTCATACAATTCATTTACAATTTCATCAATATCTAAGCAACGTTCCATTAATTTCCATATACAATACCCAACTTCATTAATTTCAAACAAAATACACTTATCACTGCTATAGTTTTGCTCAATATCTATCAAAAAATATGAATTATGAATTTTTCTAGCTACTATATTTTCTCTTATACGAAACACTTCTGCCTCCCAGTATAATCCATACCTAATCCTCAACACTTTTTTAGTTAACTAACAATCTCGTCAAAAATATCACTTACACATTGATAATATCTTTCCTCTTCTTCTAATTTCGCCTTACTTTTTCCAATTGTAGATACCATCTGACCAAATACCGAACCGATTTTATAACTCATTTCTTTTCCTGCTCTATCTGCTCTATACATTTCTTCACGATAAGCTTTATTCATCTGTACGCTTTTTCCGAAATCATTAATAGACACAAATGCATACATTCCTTGATGACTAACTCTAATACAAAATTTATAGTAATCATTTTGATGTAAAGGATGATACATTACCATACATTCTTCTATAGATGAAGTAAATAGCCCACCTGATTTAACTTCATCATATCTAAATTCAACTGGAATACCATATTTATGAGCACATTCCTTAATTGCCTCACATACTACTGCAAGTGTAATACCCTCTCCATTTTGATATCTAACCTGTGGTCTAAATTCTCTTAACTCGTCTACTTTAATCATACTTAATGACCTCCTTGAAATTTTATTAATTATTTTCTACTTACGAATCTATTAATTATTATACCACTTTTTCACGTTTTGTAAACCTCCTAGGTTTGTTTTTGTACATTTTTATAACCTTGCAGTTAGTTAATATTTATAATACTTTCATTTAAACTATACTTAGGAGGTTCAGTAAAACTATGGATAATAATTATTTAGTACCTATCGGACATAGACTAAGAGAAATTCGCCATTCTCACGGTATGACACAAGAAATACTTGCAGATAGATTAGGCGTTACTCCTAAGCATATATCCCACACTGAATGTGGTAAATCAAGTTTTTCTATAGAAAACTTAATTGAGTTTTGTAATATTTTTAATTGTAGTCTTGATTATATATTATTAGGAAAACAGGACATAACATTATCTAGATTACCTAAAGAAATTACACAGATTTTATACTCTGGAAATGATAAAGAAATCTCACGATTAATAAAATATCTAAATGTCTATATCGAACTTATAAATAACAACAATAAATAAACTGAGGGCGATCGGAACATACGTCCGATATCCTTCTAAGCAGATTAGACACTAGGAGGCTTGAAAAATCAAGCCTCCGTTTTGTAAAAAATATCCATACAAGCTCTTGCTGCCTCTAAAGTTTCTATGGCTGAGTTAATACGATAAACACATAAATCTATACATTTATTCTGCATTAATCAATATCCCTTCTTCTCTAACATTTTTATAAAATGGCAACGTATTTTCCCAATACTTAAAATGTTCTTCATTCTTTATAATTACAGATATATGAATACCTTTTTCTAATTCTATATCATAAGCCATATCATATATCTTTGTGTCAATCTTCTTTATCTCTTCATCTGACAGCTTTGTAAGTATCATTACATCTACATCTGAATTCTCTCGATAATCACCTCTGGCATAGGAGCCATATACGATTACTTTAGATAAATCTGTACCAAGCAGTCTTTTAATCTGTAATGCAAAATTACAAACTATATTATTTATTATATCTGGCATACCTTGCCTCCTTTCTACACTTACTACGCTTTATATAAAGTCTACACTCTATCATTTGTATTTTCAATATTTACTTTGATTTTTGCTGCTAACGACTGGTACTTCACAAAAAACTAAAGGTAGGATATTTAAACTACTCAATATAAACCAATCCATCTCTTATAAAATATGACCTATAATAAATATTTCCGCTTCCAATATTTACATACAGCCCCTTCATATAATCACTATAATTATCCTTCGTTATTTTGCTATCATAAAAATATGCTTGTATATTATTACCGTCTTTTTCACACTTTTCCATATAACTCTTTAAACTAGCAAAGTCATAAATTCTTGGTCTATATTGCACCTTTACGCCTACACACATATACACTGACTGTCCTAAGTCATATTCGCTAGTAATATCAAGGTCATACCCCATAAGAAAATCATTTTCCTCTAAATAATGTGATAACCATATCTCATTACGATGGTCAGGTACAAGACTGTCGCCTAAACATATAACTCGCATATCTGGCTCCATTTCGTTCTCAAAAGTATCTATATACTCTTTTATCATAACCAATGCCTTTTCTGGACTATCTGCGACGATTAGCTTTCTACCATCATTAAAATCGCCAATCATTATGTATGTATAACCATCTCCTGAAATGCAACTAATTGCTTCTTGAATACCCGCCTTAGCTGTCCATCGATATACTTTTGCTTCGCAGATATCACTCTCCTTATTGTAATATATATCACCATTATAATTTTCCTTATCGTCTGCAAATATCTCATTTACACAACGCATTACGACTTCCTGCCCCTTCTTCTTGGCTTCAATACCCTTTTTAATCATCGCAATACACTCAGCCTCATTAGTTGCAGTAAGTATGTTATCCTTTCTTTCATAAAACCATATATCGTAACCTTCATTTGAAAGCTCTGAACCACTGTTTTCATATGGCTTCAAGGTTTTTACAACAATACTATCAATAGTTCTTTTATTCTTTTCACCATCACCATTCATACAATATACTGCAAAAAAATCGACGTCAGTCTTAGCTATATTTTCAATATCTTTTTTAAATCTTGCCATATCATTAATGTTTGTAAAATAAGCCGCTCTTTTTGTCACAGACGCATTAATAATATCTGGAATACTTATGGAAGATTTGCATATGCTAGGCTTCTCTGTGTAATATTCGCCTTCCTTGTATGGTCTATGAGTTTTGTAAAACTCTGCATCTGACAATAGAAAGAATTTATAGCTATTATGCAAATTATCATCGTGTTCCTTATTATTCCATGTAGGGTCGTCCCAAGTCAAATCTAGATTATACCACTTTCCATCTATCTTAACCTGGCTCCAGCTATGATGCTGGTCACCTAATCCTGTATTGCCATATCCACTTATCTTCTTAGTTTCTATGCCAACCTCCTCAGCCATCATACTAAATAATTCTACATATCCATTACATACTACATATCCGCTCTCTAAACCACCATAAGCAGTATGTGCATCTTTTTTGACAGTGCCATTCTTATAATCATTATATGCATAATCCATATTGATAACTATCCAGTCATGTATAGCTATGACCTTTTGAAGCTCTGTCATAGAAGCGTTAACAATACTTGGCATCAATTTCTTAATCTTTGTTTTAGCTAGAGCCTTTTTTTCTTTTGTCTCATTATTTACTTGCTGTTCCTTATTTGCAGTTGTTTCCTCTTCCTTAACTGGATTCTTTTCACTTGTAGTTGCTAAATTATTCTGATTATTATTCTTAGTAGTCGTTTGTTTAACAGGCTGCTTTTTGTTAGCTATGGTAGCCTGTTCTATCTGTACTATCTTTTCCGTCGTTTCTACAATAGTCTGGTCTATAGTTACAGTTGTAGCTACCATATCCTGCTCTTTAGTTTCAGTTATTTCTACGGTAGTCTGCTCTATTTCGTTATGATTTTCTTCAAAGGATATTGTAGTATTAAGCTCTGCTTTATTAGAATCATTCTTGGCAGTTAAATCAACTACATTTATTGTATCCTTACTTGAACCACAGCCAGAAGTGGCAATCATTATAATGCTTACAGCACATATTAATAATTTATTCTTTCTCATATAAATCCACCTTTCAATATTTATTTTCTTACTATAAATAACACTAGTAAGTGTAAAAAAGTTTTATGAAATATAAAATTTTAAAAGATTTTTAATAAAAAAACAGACTTTTGAATTTTATATGAGATTTTTAATTATTATTAAATGTAATCGGAACAATATTAAAACACTAAAATATGCAACCGTTTATGCGTACTTTATTACTCGCCTTTGCTAATTTTTATCTTGAATACCAGTTTCAATTATACTACAATCACAAGGTATAATTGAAAAGTAAGTAGAATTCGTTCCGATGTTGATGCCCTCTAGTACATAAGGAGGGTGATGCCCATGAACACAATGGAAGTCTTGACTTTATTGTTAGTAATATTTGCAGGCTTATCGTTTATCAACGAAATCAATAAAAAGAAATAGCATCCCATACCGTCCAAAGTTGAGGATGCTAATTCTTTTAATTACATTCTAAAACTGAGGGCAATCGGAACTCGCGTCCGATAACCTTTCTAAGTAAATTATACACTAGGAGGCTTGAGAAATCAAGTCTCCATTTTTTATTGATGAACATAAACTTTGCCTACCTTATTTAACTTTGCCTCACCTGTCTCTACATTATACGACCAGACTTCATCACCAACTTCCACTTCTTCGATTGGCTTTTGTCCTTCCCTTGTAGATACTAAAGTGTCTCCTGTAAAGCAGCTTTGTCCTAAGGATACTACCTGTGCAAAAAGCTGCACTGACCTTGCTATTACAAGG
>JAFQOW010000025.1 GCA_017412055.1 Lachnospiraceae bacterium
GGGAAATTACAAATATTAGTTCATACAGACAGAACAGTTATTATGACAGGGACTGCTGATACTGTATGTGAATGCGAGGTGTAAATATATGATACCAAATACGAATTACATAAATTTGAAGGATTCTTACTTATTTTACAATATTGCACAGAAAACCAAAGCATATTTGGCAGAGCATCCGGATAGTCATCTTTATCGAATGGGTATCGGAGATGTTTCGCTACCTCTTTGTGATGCTGTAATAAAGGCACTTCATGAGGCTGTAGATGATCAGGCGGATAAGAATACCTTTCATGGCTATATGCCGGAATGTGGAGATCCTGCATTAAGGGGTACGATTGCCAATTATTACATGAATAGAGGAGTAGAACTTTCGGATGAGGAAGTCTTTGTTTCAAGCGGAGCAAGTGATGAACTGGGAGATATTCTTGATTTGTTTGGCAGAGATAAGACAGTTCTGATTATGGAGCCGGCATATCCGGCTTATGTAGATGCTAATATTATTGCTGGAAATAAGATTATCCATATGCCCGCCGGAAAAGAAAATGGATTTTTGCCTATGCCTAATCCCAGTATAACGGCAGACATTATTTATATTTGTTCGCCGAATAATCCCACAGGTGCCGTATTTGACTATAAAAAACTCCAGGCTTGGGTGGAATATGCGGATAGTACGGATGCAATTATACTATTTGATGCAGCGTATGAAGCATTTATTGAAGAGGATGATATTCCGCATAGTATTTATGAAGTGAATGGAGCAAAAAAGTGTGCCATAGAAATATGTTCCTTATCTAAAACGGCAGGTTTTACAGGTACGAGATGTGGATACACTGTAATTCCGAAAGAACTGGAACGTGATGGAATGAGCTTAAATAAGATGTGGGTACGTAATCGCACAACGAAAACAAATGGCGTATCTTACATCATTCAAAAGGGTGCGGCAGCAATTTTTACAGAAGAGGGACAGAAGCAAATCCATGACAATATAAAGATTTATAAGCAGAATGCAACATGTCTGATGGAGGCATTAGATACGCTTGGAATCTGGTATTGTGGAGGGAAAAATGCTCCATATATTTGGATGAGATGCCCTGATAATATGGGAAGCTGGGAATTCTTTGATTACCTGCTGAATGAGATACAGGTAGTCGGCACACCGGGTGAAGGTTTTGGAGCTTGTGGTGAAGGATATTTCCGGTTTTCTACTTTTGGTTCACCGGAAGATACGAAAGAAGCTGCAAGGAGATTGGTTGAATTGCTTTCGAAGTAAAGGATGAGGTACGGATTATGTTTGATGCAAGAAAAATAACAAATCAGTGCGTTATTTGGATTAGTAAATTTTTTGAGGAAAATGGAAAAGATTGCAATGCGGTTGTTGGAATTTCCGGAGGAAAAGATAGTTCAGTTGTAGCAGCTCTGTGTGTAGAAGCAATTACAGAAAGTATTGCATTTTGAGTGAAATGACAGAACAGGCGCAGGTAAATCTTACGGCAAGAGTTCTATGGCGACTTTATATGCCGTGTCGCAAAGTATGAATGGAAGGGTGGGAAATACCTGCAATTTATCAGAAGACTGAGTTGGATATGCAATCCGATAAGTACCAATACAAATGATTGTCAGTGGATAAAAGAAAGATATGCTGATGCTTGTAGATTTTATCTCTGAAATTGAATAAAATGGCCAGAATCAAGCCTCTAAGTCCTCAAAAGATTTGGAGGTTTTCTTCTGCCCATTTTTAGAGGAGAGTAATTTCCGAAACAAACAATCTATGGTACAATATCCTAGAAGTTATCAATGGGATAAGTGGAACATAGAGAAAGAACAGAACACAAATCACACGCAGGTCCGATAGGGGGACTGTTGCATTATTTTTGAATCCAAGGCTTAACGAAAAGCCAAGGGATGTGCAGCTTTATGCACACTCATGGCATGTGGAGACGGTAGTTCTCTTATCCCACTAAGATATCCACTGACAATTACTATAAGATATGTATTGTGAATACTAATGCAAAATCTCCTTGTAACAAATCTAAACAAATGTTATAATGATAAAAGATGAATGTAGAACTTGAAAGGTGAATGATTAGATGGAGAAGACTATAACTAAGGCAAAACACTTATCGTTAGATAAGCGAAAACTATTTTATCAGTCAAAGTATGATTATTATAAAAAAGTAAATAGAACATTACTTATAGTTGCGACTATAGCATATTTATTTTTCTTTGTTACAGATTGTGCTTTATATGGAAGATTTGCAAGGGAAACTTTATTGTCAAGAGCAATTATAGTTGTTCCTTTAGCGGTATTCTTAGTGATGTATAAGAAAGTGCGCAATTACAAGATAATGACGATTGCCTCATATCTTATGATACATATTATAATATGGTGTACAGATTGGGCTACATACATATTACCAAATAGAGATTTTGCTGGTGAAGGTATGCTTATTATGAATCTTATATTTGTGTGTGCAGGATTTGTGGCACCATATAAGTATGCTATATTTTTTCACACTGGTTTGATAGTGGATATTTTGATAGCAAATCAATTTATTCATTATGACAATGTAGGGATGATGATAATGTTTAATGCGCCATGTGTAATTGCAGTATCGACTATGCATTACGCAATGGAGAATGGATATCTTGACCATTATCTTACAAATGAAAAGTTAGAAAGCCTGGTAATACATGACCAGTTAACAGGTGTGTTTAATCGTAATATATTTAAGAAAATTGCTGACGCTGAATCAGAAGAATTTACAATGTGTGAAGGATTGCCAATTTCCATAGTTATGATTGACTTAGATTATTTTAAGAAGATAAATGATAAGTTTGGACATGAGGCAGGAGATATTGTTCTTAAATATGCAGCAAATACATTAAAAAGCTCTGTAAGAAGCTCAGATTATGTTATAAGGTGGGGCGGGGAAGAGTTTATAGTTATCCTGCCAGGATGCGATATGAAGAAAGCATTGGAGATAGCGGAAAAGATTCGAGTTAATATAGAAAGTGGCGAGAGCACCATATGTCCAGTTACAGCATCTATAGGTGTTGCTGAATATATAGGCGGAAGTTATCACGATGTCATAGAATGTGCAGATGTGGCACTGTATAGAGCTAAGAAAAATGGCAGAAATCAGGTAGTTGAGTATAAGGACGAAGAATAATAATATTAAGTGTGAACATTTTATGAAAAAGTAGGTAGATAGAAAAAAATATCTACCTTTTTTTCTTATTTTATGATACAATAAATCATAAGTATATTGGTGACGGAAATTAAATAATCTATTTAGTGGATGTGTGAAAGTATTGGTTCCTTAGATACAATATTACTATACTAATCAATAAGCAAAAGAAAGGAAGATTTACGTGAAAAAAAGAATAATAGCATTGCTTATGATGACTGTTATGATGTGTATGTCCGTTGTAGGTTGTAGCAGTCAGAGTACACAGAAAGAAGAAAATGAGACAAAAAAGGAGGAGAACACATCTGAAACAGGTGGAGTTGTAAAGCTTAAGATATGGGCAGAGGAAGCTAACTGGGAAGTGACCAATAAGATGATTGATAGCTTCAAGGCAAAGTATAAAAATGAAGCCACATTTGAAATTGAGCTTATGCAAGGTAACGACGGTGAGACAAAGAATAACTTGCTCACAAATGTTTATGGCGGAGCAGACATATTTTCATTTGCAGATGACCAGTTAAATGCCATGGTATCAGGTGGAGCATTGGCAGCAGTGCCTAATCCAGATGAGATAAAAGCAGCAAACTTAGAAGATGCAGTTAGTTCATGTATGGTTAATGGTGTGATGTATGCATATCCTATGACTGCAGATAATGGATATTTCTTATATTACAACAAGGAATTTTTATCAGAGGAAGATGTAAAGACCTTTGATGGACTCCTTGCAGCAGCAGAAGCAGCAGGTAAGAAGGTTACAATGGACTGGACATCTGGTTGGTATTTATATTCATTTTTTGGTAATACAGGTCTAGATTTTGGCTTAAATGAGGACGGTGTTACAAATCATTGTAATTGGAATACAACAGAAGGAAATATTAAGGGAGTAGATATTGCACAGGCATTACTTAACATTTCATCAAGCTCAGCATTTATGAATGCAGGAGATGCAGCATTGCTTGAAGGTGCAGCAGATGGAACTGTTATAGCAGGTATAAGTGGTGTATGGAATGAAGTAGAGATAAAGAAGGCATGGGGTGAAAATTACGGTGCTGTTAAGCTTCCTACATATACTGTAGCTGGTCAGCAGATACAGATGGCATCCTTCAAGGGATATAAGATGATGGGTGTTAATTATTATTCTGAGAATAAGGAGTGGGCTTTAAAGCTTGCAGATTGGCTTACAAATGAAGAGAATCAGACACTCAGATTTGTAGAGAGAAGTCAGGGACCATCTAATAAAAAGGCAGCTGCATCAGATGCAGTATCTAAGGTACCAGCTATTCAGGCAGTTATTGCACAGTCTGAATTCGGCGCATTACAAAGAGTTGGTAATAGCTATTGGGCACCACTTACAGAGTTTGGTGAAGCTATGGCATCAGGCAATTCCAAGGGAACAGACTTACAAGAGATTATGGATGTAATGGTTGAAGGCATTACTGCATCCGTTGGACAATAAATATAGGAGGATGCAAGTATGGAAAAGAAAAAAGCAGGATTAAGTATCAAGATAGTAATTTTAGTTCCAGTATTTTTGTTAGGAATTATATCTATCGCTTCAAATATATTGGCAGTATCAAATATACGTAGAGTTAATGCCAATGCTTCAACTATAGCAGATGAATCTATGTCAACTATTTCAGAGCTTTCAGCTATCCAAGAGAAAGCACAGGTAATACATAGAATGGCCTTGTCGCATATTATTGCAACAGACCTTAATTCAATGGTTAAGTTAGTAGATGATATAAGAAGTGCTCAGGCAGATTTGGATAAAGAGCTAGAGGCATATGAAAAATATGTAACAGATAATAATAAATCTGAATATGACTCATTGCTTGAAAGCTATGAGAAATTTAAGTTGGCTATAGGTAATGTAATGGCAAACAGTGGTGGTGGCAATACTGTTGAAGCATACGGATTTGCCAACGGAGACTTATTGACAAATGGTACAGCTATGCAGACAAGCATTGATAATATGATGGACAATGCAAATAAGGATGCAAAGGCTGCTAGAGAACAGTTGGCAAAGGTGTATGAGCAGGCTATTTTCGTAAGCATTATTACAGTTGTATTAAGTGCAGTAGCTATTGCATTGGCATTATTTAGTGTATTATATAAGGTTATTCGTCCACTTTCTAAGACAAAGAAAGAAATTACTGAGATTATCAAGGATATTGATAACAGAGAAGGCGATTTAACTAAGAGAGTTACTATTCTTTCAAATGATGAAATCGCAGCACTTGGCAATGGTATCAATGTATTTATGGAAAAATTACAGAATATCTTTGCTATGATTGTTTCAAATTCTCAGAAGATGGAAGAGGTTGTAAATGAAGTTCAGCAGAATGTAAAAACATCTAATAACAGTGTATCTGACCTTTCAGCTCTTACAGAAGAGCTTACAGCTACGATGGAACAGATGTCAGAAAATGCATCTAGAATTAACTCTAATGCAGAGTCAGTAAGAGAAGAGGTTAACCTAATCGCTGACAGAACAAATGAAATAAATGATTATACAAAGAAGATGAAAGAGCATGCAGATGGTATGGAAAATACAGCACGTTCTAACATGGATACTACAAGCATTAAGGTAAGCGAAATTCTTGCTGTATTAAATAAGGCTATTGAAGATAGTGAAAGCGTTCAGCAGGTTAACTCTCTTACAGATGATATTCTTAATATTGCAAGTGAGACAAACCTTCTTGCTCTTAATGCTTCTATTGAGGCTGCCAGAGCAGGTGAAGCAGGTAGAGGCTTCGCAGTTGTCGCTACACAGATTAGTCATCTTGCAACAGCCAGTCAGGAAGCTGCTAACCGTATTCAGGAGATTAACAGCGTTGTAACACAGGCAGTTAATAATCTTGCAGAGCATGCTAATGGACTTGTAGAGTATATGAATGATTCTATCTTGCCTGAGTTTGCCTCATTCGTTGAGTCAGGAAGTGAATATAGAGAGAATGCTACATATATTGAGAACGTTATGGAAGAATTCACAGAGAAGACAGATAATCTTCAGGTAACAATGCAACAGATAGCAGAATCTATAAATACTATTGCTACAGCAATCGGTGAAGGTGTATATGGTGTAAGTAGTGTTGCAGACAGTACACAGGTACTTGTAGGCGATATGGAAAACATCAGTAATAGAATGGATGATAATCAGTCTATTGCAGCATCCCTTAAGCAAGAAACAGAAGTATTTAAGAAATTGTAAAATGTCTTCCTTCATTTCTACGAGGTCAACCGTATCAAGATACGGTTGGCCTCGAACTATGTTCAATATAACTTCAATTCACAAATATATATCCATAATTCCCATTATCCCAAGTTTGTAGTGCTTTTTATAACGATTTTCTGCATATAGACAGTGACATGCTGCTACGAATATCCATCTACTTTTCAACACTGAACGAGGAACCTGTAATTTGCTAAATGCCCTCTTGATACAAGTTTATTACCGTGTGATATTTTCAACAAAACACAACCATAGCTAGATGATGTTCACAGGGCAACGGACAACATATGGAGATTTTCGTTAAGTTTTCAGTATCCCGCGTTAAAGATAATGCCCACCTGCCGAAATACTGTTTGAGGAGGCTTGGCTACTCTCGCTGCGCGAGAGTTAATCGGCCAAGCCGAGGAGTTATGTAGGCAGGTGGAAAATAAGCATTCTTTGACGCGGGATGCTGAAAATAGAAAATCGAATCGTTGTCCGTGTCCTGTGAATATCACTAGCTTGTTGTGTTTTAGTGAAAATACACACAGCCTTAGTATCAAGAGGGGCATATAAGCAAATTATCAGAACCCTCGATAGGCGTTGAAAAATAGATGGATACTTCGTACGCAGCTATGTTAGTGGTTGGCAGAAAATCGTTTTATAAGACATACTCAAACTTGGGATAATGGGAATTATGGTATGTGAGTTTGTGAATTGAAGTTATATTAACATACCTAGTGAGGCTGCTACAAAGCCTATAATGATAAGGTAGACCTTGTCGGGGTGCTTGTTGAGGAACTTTTCCAATATGGCTGTGGTGGTGAAGGTGCCTAGTAAGACTCCGAGGATTATCGGGATAAGGTTTAACCATTGGAAGGTGTAAACACTTTTCATTACGCTTTCATAGATGCCTAGGATAAGAAGCATATGTGAGACACTTATACCAGGTAAGACTAAAGCGATAGCGATGATTATGCCACCGATGAATTGGATTAATAGTCCAAGTAAACCTGAGCTTTGAGCGAAGGTGCCTGCAGGTATTAAAGAAATGAGATAAATAATTAATGCTCCAGCAAGTACATACAAAAGATGTGAAAGTGATAATTTTTGTATGCCTGTTTTTTTATATAAAAATGGGATGCCTGCAAGTATTATTATTATAAAAAATATTTTAACAATAGGTCCGGTGGTTGGGTTTTCCAGTAAGGATGTGACAAGCTTTGCAAATAAGATAAAACCTGTGCCTGCACCTATAAGAAATTTAATGATAAAAGGAAGGTTTTTTCGAGGATTTTTAAGTAATCCATTTATAGATGATATGAGTTGTTCGTATATTCCTACAATTATGGCCATAGTACCACCTGATACGCCAGGAATGGTCATAGTTGAACCTATCCATAGAGCCTTTAATATAATTATAAGATTCATAAAAACCTCCTTATATAACAGTGTAGACTTATAATAGCCAACTATTATTATAAGGAGGTAATATATTTATTAATTATGTGTAAAATTATAAAATAATGACATTGGCACATTTTAAGTCTGAACCTAAGTCATATACTTTGCCAGAAGTAAGACCTACTACTATAGGACGAAGAATGTAATGGGGACTGTTACGTACTACCTTGGCTTTTTCACCATTACTTAATTCTACAATGCTTCCTACAGGGTATAAAATCATGCTTTCCAAGAAGCTTTTCATAGCTGTCATATCCAGTTCATTTGTCATAGACATAATCATCTCTACGGCATCACGCTGTGTAAATGCAGGCTTATATGGTCGCTCTGTAACTAGGGCGTCATATATATCTGCAACAGATAATATCTTGGCATAAGGAGTAATCTGCGCTTCATTTACGCCCATTGGATATCCTGAACCATTTATTTTTTCATGGTGCTGAAGTACTGCATATGCAATCTCATTATTGAAGTCAGGATTGTTCTGAACCATTCTAAAACTAAATACAGAGTGTTGTTTCATAATGGCAAATTCTTCTTCATCAAGTCGTGCAGGTTTATTTAATATTTCTAATGGCACCTTGGTTTTTCCTACATCATGAAGTAAACCGGATACACCTATTTCGTAAATTTGCTTACGAGATAAGCCCTGCTGTTTTCCGAGAATCATAGCAATAGTAGCTACATCAACACTGTGCTTAAAGGTATATTCATCACTAGTTTTTAGTGTACTGATATCAATAGCGATAGCATCATTTGAATCTATAGCATCAAGCAAATCGTTTGTTATACTAGCGGTTGCATCAGAAACAGCCGAAGAAGTATCACCACTATAAATAAATTGGATACCTTCAGCTACACGCTTACGTACACTATTAGAAAGAGTAACCTTAGAACGGTCCTCAGTGTATAATTTTTCAATTTTTTTCTCAGCGGCTTTACTGATTACAATTTTATCTTCGTCTGGGTCTGCCTCGCCGTCCTGAATATATATGTTCATAATTCCTAACTTAAGTAAGGAATCAATTACATATTCGTCCAATTCGGCACCTCTTGCTACAAGAACACGTCCCAAACGATCAATAATAGCCTGATCAATTTTCATTCCCGGAGTTAATGTACGGGTTTTTACTAGTTTTCGCTTAATCACTTTACGCACTCCTATTTCATATGTAAAACAAGAAATATATATACATTATACCTTATTTATAAAAAGTTTCAAGGTTATTAGATAAAAAAACGGTATCTAATATAAAAAAAATATGGTAGAATGGTTAAGTAGTTTTGCTATTATTAAAGGAGAGGGTTAGAGATGCAAATAACATTTGAAGATGTAAAAAATAATGAAGCTGTAAACACTTATATAAAAAAAGCAGATGAATCATTGATAGCACTTGGATATACAGAGCATAGCTTTGCTCATGTTACTAAAGTAGCCCATTTGGCCAGCGGTATTTTAAGTGAGTTTGGATATTCTGAAAGAGAAGTGGAGCTGGCAAAGATTGCGGGTTATCTTCATGATATAGGTAATGTTATCAATAGAACAGACCATGCTCAATCGGGTGCAGTTATGGCGTTTCGTATTTTAGATAAAATGGGTGCAGAGCCAGAAGATATAGCAACAATTGTTACTGCTATTGGAAATCATGACGAATCAACAGCATTTCCAGTAAATGCGGTAGCGGCAGCACTTATTTTGGCTGATAAAACAGATGTTAGATATACAAGAGTAAGAAGTCGAGATATGACTAATTTTGATATACATGACAGAGTAAATTATGCGGTAAAAGAAAGCAATGTAACTTATAAAAAAGATGAACATATTACACTGGAAATAAAAATAGATACAAATGAATGTGCAGTAATGGATTATTTTGAAATATTCCTTAACAGAATGATTCTTTGTCGCAAAGCGGCAGATAAATTATCGGCACAGTTTAGACTTGTTATAAATGGGCAGACTATTATATGAGTATTTAGGGTTGTTAATATATTAAATATTAAATATTAAGCAAGCTTTTAAATCCATAGAATTAGACATAAAAAGTTGGAGGTTATAATGGTTGTAAATAGTGTAACTGAATTAATAGGAAATACACCTATACTAAAGTTAAATAAATATACAGATAAAAACATATATGCAAAGCTTGAATATCTTAATCCGGCGGGCTCAGCTAAAGACAGGGTAGCATTGTCTATGATAGAGGAGGCTGAAAAGAAAGGATTACTTAAGCCGGGAGCGACAATTATAGAACCAACTTCGGGAAATACAGGAATCGGATTGGCGTTTGTGGCAGTTGCTAAGGGATATAAAGCTATATTGACCCTTCCAGATACAATGAGTATTGAAAGAAGAAAACTTCTTGCTGCATATGGAGCAGAAATAGTTTTGACTGAGGGTGTAAAAGGCATGAGTGGAGCTATAGAAAAAGCTAATGAGTTAGCAAAGGGAATTCCAAATGCCTTTGTGGCGGGACAGTTTGATAATCCTGCAAATCCATTAGCACATAAAACTACTACAGGACCAGAAATCTATAGACAGATGGATGGAAAGGTGGATATATTTGTAGCAGCAGTGGGAACGGGAGGAACCATAACTGGTACAGGAGAATATTTAAAAGAAAAAAATCCTGATATACAGATTGTAGCTGTAGAACCTAAGGGAAGCCCTGTATTATCAGGCGGTACTGCAGGAAAACATGGAATACAGGGAATTGGAGCCGGATTTGTACCTAGCATATTAAATACAGATATTTATGATGAAGTAATTACTATAACAGACGAAGAAGCTTATGAGGAAGGTAGAAGATTTGCAAAAACAGAGGGTATTTTACTTGGTATTTCCTCTGGAGCAGCGCTAAAGGCAGCCAGTATCATAGCAGATAGAACAGAGAATAGAGATAAAAACATAGTTGTACTACTTCCAGACTCTGGAGATAGATATTTATCAACACCGCTATATGAAGAAACATAAGAAAAGGAGTACGAAATGGATAAGCTTACAACACTATTGGAAAAAATAGATGGTTTTGTATGGGGATTACCGTTAATAATTTTAATAATAACCACAGGTATAATTTTAACTATACGATTGAGAGGTATACAAGTTAGACACCTTGGAAAAGCTCTTAAATATATGGTAAAAAATGAAGAGGACGGCGAAGGTGAAGTAACTAGCTTTGGAGCATTGTGTACAGCACTTTCTGCTACTATAGGAACTGGAAATATCGTTGGTGTAGCAACTGCAATTGGTATTTTGGCAGGAGGTCCAGGAGCATTATTTTGGATGTGGATTGCAGCATTTTTTGGAATGGCGACAAAATATGCTGAAGGCTTTTTAGCGGTCAAATATAGAAAAATAGATGAAAATGGCAATGTATTAGGAGGTCCATTTTACTATATTGAAAATGGTATGGGAGTAAAATGGAAATGGTTAGCTAAGATGTTTGCTTTTTTTGGAGCGTGTGTAGGATTGTTTGGAATTGGAACATTTACACAGGTTAATGGAATTGCAACAGCAGTACAGTCTCTTTTTGATCCTAATAATTCAAATACAGTAATGATATTTGGAAGTGAATATTCTATAGCAATAGTTATTACAGCATTTGTTTTGACATTATGTGTAGGTCTTGTTGTTATAGGAGGAATTAAGAGAATCGCTAAGGTTTCAGAATTTGTAGTTCCATTTATGGCAATAGTATACATAGTATCAGCGGTGGTATTGATTATTGCAAATATAGAATTATTACCAGGTGCATTTAAGTCAATTGTATATGGTGCGTTTGGTATAAGACCAATAGCAGGAGGAACTTTAGCATCTATTGCTATTGCAATGCAAAAAGGTGTAGCAAGAGGAATTTTTTCTAATGAAGCTGGTCTTGGTTCTGCCCCTATTGCTTCAGCAGCAGCTAAGACAAAGGATACTGTACGTCAGGGTCTTGTAACCATGACAGGAACATTTATCGATACAATTATCGTATGTACTATGACAGGCTTTTCTATTATAATGATGGGCTCATGGGCAAATGAAAATCTTGAAGGTGTTTTGGTTACAACAGATGCATTCCAAAAAGGATTATATTTTATAAGCAATAATGCAGCGGCGGCAATACTTATGTTATGTCTTGTATTTTTTGCGTTTACCACTATTTTGGGATGGAATTATTACGGCGAGAAATGCTTAGAGTATTTATCAAACGGTAATAAAAAGCTGGTAAAGGTGTATAAATGGTTATATATCTTTGCGGTATTTATAGGACCATACATGACAGTTTCGGCTGTTTGGACTATAGCAGATATCTTTAATGGTTTGATGGCAATTCCGAATATTATAGCATTGCTTGCATTAAGTGGAGTTGTTGCAAAAGAAACTAAAGAATATTTTGCAAAAAGCAATAAGTAGATGGTATAATAAATATATGTAGTGTTTGGTTGGATTTTTATAAGAAGGAGAAGAGAAAATGGACAAGTTTTTTAAACTAAAAGAAAATGGAACAACAGTGAAAACAGAAATAGTTGCAGGTTTATCAACATTCATGACTATGGCTTATATTGTTGCACTTAATCCTAACCTTTTGACGGACTTTGGAGCAGAGGGACAGGGAATTTGGAATGCTGTTTTTTTAGCTACAGTAATTTCATCAGCTATAGGAACGTTTCTTATGGCAATGCTTGCAAATAAACCATTTGCAATGGCACCAGGAATGGGACTTAACAGTTTTTTTGCAGTAGTAGTAACAAACATTGCAGCTATCACAGGAACAACGTATATAGAGTCATTTCAGGCGGCACTATCTATAATATTTATAGAAGGTATACTGTTTATTATTTTATCAGTGTTTAGGATAAGAGAGAAGATAGTCGTGGCTATTCCACAGGGTATTAGAATGGGTATAGCACCAGCCATAGGTATTATGCTTCTTAATATTGGTTTGGGTTCCAATGCCACACTTTTTAGTAAAGATGGAAGTCCAGCGTATATGTTATCTACATTCTTTGGTAATTTAACACCTTCCCTTACACAGGATGCTATGGGTGGACATGAATATAAGAGAATGATGCTATATGTTATCACAACATTTATAGGACTATTTATTATCATAGCATTGGCACATAAAAAGTTTAATGGAGCAGTATTGATTGGTATGTTGGCATCATCGTGTGTATATTTTGCAGGACAGGCTATCGTACTTGGTGAAAATCCATTTAAATCATTAGAAAATGCATCTTGGATGCCACCATTTAAGGATATGTCAGAAATAACATTATTTAAGCTTGATTTTGCAGGCTTATTTGAAATAGGATGGCTATCAGCAGTATTGATAATTGTTACATTTTGTATGATAGATATGTTTGATACTATTGGCACATTAGTTGGAACGGCTTCTAGAGCAGGAATGCTTGATAAGGACGGAAATATGCCAAAGATGAAGGAAGCTCTTCTTTCAGATGCAATTGGAACAACTGTAGGCGCTTGTACAGGTACATCTACAGTTACGACATTTGTTGAATCGGCAGCAGGTGTTGAAGCTGGCGGTAGAACAGGTCTTACATCATTAACTACAGCATTTCTTTTCGCTGCTTGTATGTTTATAGCACCGATAGCAGCTATTATTCCGCCACCAGCTACATCAGCAGCACTTGTTTATGTGGGAATTGTAATGTTATCAGGTCTTAAGAATATTGATTTTGATGATATGACACAGATGGTACCAGTAGCTCTTATGCTTATAGCGATGCCAGTGACAGGCTCAATCGGTCATGGCATAGGAATGGCACTTGTATCATACACATTTATTATGTTATTCACAGGAAAGGCAAAGAAGGTATCAGCACTTACTTATATACTTTCATTGATGTTTATAGTGAAGTTTTTCTTAGTAGTATAGTGAGTTAAACATTAATTAGTTTAAAACACCACAAATGTTAGAAGTAATATGTCAGCTAACGCTGACCGTGCTCGGCTCGCAAAGCGGAGCAAGTCCCTCTAGACAGTGGGATTTAGGGAGATGATGCGGACTTGTCCGCTTTGTTCATATTATAAAAAAACATAGAAAGTAGTTGACTATTACACATAAATAGTGCAAACTATAACATATAGAATTTAAAACTACATTGCGAGGTGTTTTGTATTATGGTTAGAATAGTTACAGATTCATCTACATTAATTACAGCAGAAGAAGCTAAGGAGATGGGAATAGATATGATTCCATTATGTGTTAGTATAGGTGATATGGAAGGTAGAGATTTACAGGTTGATATGGATGATTTCTATAGTAGAATAGATAAAAAAGAGGTGCCTAGATCTTCACAGCCACCAATCGGTGACGTGGTAGACGTATATGAGAAGTATTCAGAGGACGAGATTATAAATATATCTATGGCTGATGGCTTGTCTGGAACATATCAGACAGCATGCAGTGCTAAGGAAATAGTAGAAAATGGTGAGAATGTTACAGTTGTAAACTCTAAGACACTTTGTGGTCCGCATAGATATATGGTAGAGAAGGCACAGGAGATGAAGCTTGCTGGCAAGTCTGCTAAGGAGATATTAGATTGGTTGCACCATATAATCGAGAAGACAGAGTCATTTCTTATACCGCAGGATTTTAGCTTTTTAAGAAGAGGTGGAAGATTAACACCTATGGCAGCAGCGTTTGGTGGTGTGTTAAAGCTTAAACCTATTATGACACTTACAGAGGATTGCAAGAGACTTGATAAGTATGCTATAAAGAGAACTTTGTCAGCTTCTGTTAGTGCTGTTATAGAGCGTATGAAGGCATTCGGTGTGAATGAGAATCATATAGTATATGTAACTCATGCCAATGTTATAGAAGACGCAAAAAAGGTTGTTGCACAGATAAAGGAAGCATTTGCAAATGTAGAGATAAAGCTTAGCCAGCTAAGCCCTGTATTTGTAACACAGGGAGGCCCGGGCTGTATAGCGATTCAGTATATTGAGCGTTAGATTTGATAAATTAGTAATCGACTTTCATTAAAGTAAGTCCCTTAGCGGGTGCCAGAAATGGCACCTGTTTTCTATTATGAGTAGTAAGTATCTGGTCTATGATAGATTCATTATTTTCACCAAATCCAATAGAAAGTAAAGTTCCAACTATTAGTCGGATAGTGTGATATAAAAATCCATCCCCCACAAAATCTATATGGATAAATTTATCGTTGTTAATTAATTCTTGTGTAAATTCTATTTTTTCAATTGTTCTAATAGTGGATTTCTTTGTTTTGGTATCAGAAAATCCTAATAGATTATGAGTTCCTATAAGTTTTTTAGATGCATTTTTCATAGTATCTATATTAAGTGTTTTATTTATAGGCATACAATATTTTCTAAAAAATACTGGCTCTTTCTGGGAAAGACATAATGTATATCGATAAGTTTTTCTTTTGGCATTTAGTCTGGCATGAAAACGTTCCTCGGCGATTGATAGCTGTAATATTCGAATATCTTCGGGGAAAAAATTATTTAAAGTAAATGTAAGTATATTCATATTTTTTAATTCTTCAACAGCTTGCAATGAAGGGTTAGAATCTAATGATATAAGCTTGGTATTTACTTTAAAATTAGCTACCTGACCTCTTGCATGTACGCCGGCATCTGTTCTTCCAGAGCCATTTACTTCTACAGGTTGTCCAAAAAATCTTGATAAAGTGTTTTCAAGCTTTCCCTGGATAGTGTTATCTGTATTGCCTTGCTTTTGCCAACCATTATATTTGGTTCCATCATATTCAAGAATCATTTTATAGTTAATTATCATTATCATTTTCCTTTAAATAAAAATTAATATGTTCAGCTGCACAGTTTATACGTACATTATCATATTTGCCATATACTTCACCGTCAGTATGTAGATATACAGCCTTTGATAGACGTAGGGAAATGCGGTTAGCTAAAGCTATGTTTATGCCTTCTTTTCCTAAATGTGTTCCTTTTTTTGCTTTTGGAAGAAGAGGGAGAACTTCTGGTCTAGATAAATTATTTACCATAAGAAAATCAAGCTTATCATCTGTAGGTGTAGCATCTGGACAAAACTTGTATCCACCGCCCTCATATATAGTGTTCATGGCAGTGAGAAAGAATATTTTATCTAAATTAAAAGGTTCATTGTCATCTAGCTTTATTTTTCCTGAAAATACAGATTTAGTAATAAGCTTTTTTATTCCTATAAGAGTATAAACTAATTTTCCCATTCCGATTTTATTTAACATAGGTTTTAGGCGTGAGGATTGAACCTCTGCACATACATCGCTATCAAAGCCTAGACCACAGCTGATAATAAATCGTCTGTAGCTGTTTTGTAAATGTGTTTCACCGAAATTGATAGGTGTTGTTTTACTGCAATCTATAATTAAATCAAGAGCATTTTCTGGCTCTGTAGGAATATTCATGGCTTTGGCAAAATCATTGCCAGAGCCTGATGGAATAAGGCCTATAGTGGCTAAATTTGGGTATTGTAAGCCGTTTACAACTTCATTTAAGGTGCCATCACCACCTATGACTATAAAGGTGTGTGGCTTTCCATCAGATGTAATATCACTAACCATTTCTTCTGCATGACCTGCATGAGTGGTTTTATATAAAAGATATTCTATATCCTTTTCATCTAATAATTTTTCAATTGTATTCCAGACTGATGCGCCGTGATTACTGCGGCTTCCTGGATTAAAAATTATCTCGTACATATATTTTCCTCTTAAGTTATGAAAAATCCGCTCATTTTTCTACGAAAAATGGCTACTTTCTCATGTTTTGGCGGGTCATAAAGTTTCATATAGACTCGTATGTGCAAGCACAACGAGTACATATGAAACTTTTGACCCTGGTATCATAATAACAATTAATAGCGCTAAAAACAAGATTGAAGTTATAGAATAAAAGGAGTAAAATGGTAGGAAGTAAACTAACGGAGGAAATTATGCGATTACCTGTAGATTTTATAAATAGAATGAAGGACAAGTTAGGTGATGAATATGAGGCTTTTGAGCGTTCATATGAAGAGGAAAGAGCTTATGGACTTAGATATAATCCTTTAAAGATAAGTAGAGAGAACTTTGAAAAAGTTGTATTAGCTATTACTGATAAGGTTAAGTGGGCTAAAGAAGGATATTATTATAATCCTTCTTTGCAACCGGGAAAAGCACCCCTTCACGAGGCAGGAGCATATTATATACAGGAGCCTAGTGCAATGTCGGCAGCGGAGTTACTGGAGGTAGTGCCTGGGGAAGTGGTGTGTGATCTATGTGCAGCTCCAGGTGGCAAAAGCACACAGCTTGCAGGAAAGCTTATGAATGAGGGAATGTTAGTTAGCAATGAGTTTTATTCGTCTAGGGCAAAAATATTGTCACAGAATATAGAGCGAATGGGAGTTAGAAATGCTGTTGTATTAAATGAGAGTACTGATTCTATGAAAGATGCCTTTCCAGAATTTTTTGATAAGGTGATGGTGGATGCACCTTGCTCTGGCGAGGGAATGTTTAGAAAAGATGACATAGCTATAGAGGAATGGAGCTTATCAAATGTGGAAATGTGCGCTAAGAGGCAGGCAGAGATACTTGATAATGCAGCAAAGATATTAAAGCCAGGTGGTGCTATGGTATATTCAACATGCACATTTTCAGATGAGGAAAATGAAGATACGGTAGCTGCATTTTTGGAAAGAAACAAAGATTTTGAAATAGAAAAGCCTTCTATCCATGAAAAGCTTTTAGAGGCAGGCTTTACAGAACGTGATGGAATGTATAGGTTATGGCCACATAAGCTTAAAGGTGAAGGACATTTTGCAGTACGCTTTAAAAAGAAAGTATCGGATGAAGCAAGGAATTATAAGAGAAAGCCTATGGAAAATCTAGCTAAAAAGCAAGATTTAAAATACTATGAAGAATTTGCTGTTAAGACACTGAATACAGAACTTAAAGGAAATTTTATAATGTTTGGAGAAAGTATTTATTTAGTTCCAGAGGAGATGATATCCTTGAAAGGTCTTAAGGTGGAAAGAGCCGGTTTAAAGCTTGGAATGAATAAAAAGAATCGTTTTGAACCAGACCATGCTTTAGCTTTAGCACTTAATCCAACAGAGGTTAAGCAAGTGGTAGAAGCTACGGATATAGAAAAATACCTTAAGGGTGATGTGATAGAATGTGAATATGACAATGGTTGGACACTTGTTACTACAGATAATGTATCTATAGGTTGGGGTAAGGCCACAAATGGCGTTTTAAAAAATCATTATCCGAAGGGATTAAGAAGATAGGTTTGTATCTTAAAATGTAAATATAGATAAAGTAATATATAAAATATTATATAAAATACTTCAAAATAATAAAAAATACTTGAAAAAAAGACAAAAATATGGTTTTCTTATAAAAGGGTTTTATCCTATTAAAATATTGAAGTACAAGTTACGATATTAATTATGTAAAAAATAAGGAATATGAAAGGTGAGACTATGAAAAAGGTTGTTAAATTTGGTGGAAGTTCATTAGCTAGTGCAGAGCAGTTTAAGAAGGTTGGCAAGATAATCAAGGCTGACGAAGATAGAAAGTATGTGGTACCTTCAGCACCAGGAAAGAGATTTTCGGCTGATACAAAGGTGACAGATATGCTTTACCAGTGCTACAGCGAGGCTGAGTCAGGCAAGAATTTCACAGACACACTTAACAAGATTAAGGATAGATATAACGAGATTATCAAGGGCTTAAAGCTTGATTTATCTTTAGAGGAGGAATTTGTAACAATTGAAAATCAGTTTAAGGCTAAGGCTGGTTCTGATTATGCAGCTTCAAGAGGTGAATATTTAAATGGTATTATTATGGCTAATTACCTTGGCTATGAGTTCATCGATGCTGCCACAGTAATCTTCTTTAACAATAAGGGAGAATTTGATGCTGATACAACACAGGAGATTTTAAGTGCGAAGCTTGCAAGTGTTGAGAGAGCAGTTATCCCAGGCTTTTACGGTGCTAGACCAGATGGTGTGGTTAAGACATTCTCAAGAGGTGGTTCTGACGTGACTGGTTCAATCGTAGCAAGAGCTGTTTATGCTGACCTTTACGAAAACTGGACAGATGTATCAGGCTTCCTTGTAGCTGATCCAAGAATCATTAAGGACCCAGCAGTTATTACAACTATCACATATAAGGAGCTTAGAGAGCTTGCATACATGGGTGCATCTGTTCTTCATGAGGATGCAATCTTCCCAGTTAGAAAAGCTGGTATTCCAATTAATATTAAGAACACAAATAAGCCGGAAGACCCAGGTACATTAATCGTAGAGAGTACATGTAAGCAGTCTGCATATACAATTACAGGTATTGCAGGTAAGAAGGGCTTCGTTTCATTAAACATTGAAAAGGAAATGATGAATTCAGAAATCGGTTTTGGTAGAAAGGTACTTGAAGCTTTTGAGAAGCATGATATCTCATTTGAGCATATGCCTTCTGGAATAGATACTCTTACAGTATTTGTTCATCAGCCAGAGTTTGAAGGTAAGGAGCAACAGGTACTTGCTGACATCCATAGACTTACACAGCCAGACCACATTGAAATCGAATCAGACCTTGCACTTATCGCAGTAGTTGGCCGTGGTATGAAGGCTGTAAAGGGTACTGCCGCTAGAATCTTTGCAGCACTTGCACATGCAAATGTAAACGTAAAGATGATTGACCAGGGTTCAAGTGAGCTTAACATCATTATCGGTGTACGCAATCAGGACTTTGAAGTGGCGATCAAGGCGATATACGATATCTTCGTATCAACACAGTTATAGTATAATTTATATATAAGCTTGTGAATTTAGTCAGATTTTCTTATTCGGAGCTCCCGATTATGATTATCTAACAGATTTGCACTATAAATTATGAATATATACGCAATCGGCGCATTATCCGACCTCCTGTCGGAATGCGCCTTTTTCAAACCTCGTGTTTGAAAATTGCTTATTCTTTGAATACAGCAAATCAGTAAGATAATCTATAATCGTACGCTATGAATAAGAAAATCTGACTAAATTCGCAAGCTATATACGTTATGTGAATATAGAAATGGTATAAATGCAAAAATGGACCACGTGATTATATTACGGGTCCATTTTAAGACTTATTGATTATTAAGTATTTTATGACGGATATAGCGGAATGTATATGGTTCTCCTTTGTGTGCCAGCATGATTAGGAGCTTGCGTAGGAGGGCATCGCTTTCAGGATGGATTACGTAGCGGTGATGTCCTAGTTTGTAGTATTCTAGAGCTGTTGAATCTGTATAGCTTTCTTTGTGATATATTTTGCTTGCGGCCACTCTGTCGCAGAACATTTCTACCACATATTTTTCGGGCATTTTCATACCTACAAGACCTTTAGTTTTATCTGCAGGGTAATCAATCCAGTATTCATAGTGATGCTTGTTGCGTCCCTTGTGGTGGAGCCAGGCAGTTGAACAGCCTTCTACTTCACGTTGGGCATTGTTTGGGCTTCGGAAGCCTTGATAATATATTATGCCAGGTATTAATTCAGAGGGCATATATTTGGACAGGTCATGAAGAAGTCCTTGCTTATATAAACCTACCCTAAAGCAATGCTTCATAACCATAAGCTTATGTGAATTTATCGTATGTAAATGGCCTTTTGTATTGGCGAGTAATTGTTTAATAGTCATATAAATAAGTCTCCTATAAAATAGAAATATATAGTATTAATTATAAATTTTATCAGAACAAATAAGAGTTGTCACGTTCTTTTGTATGTGATAAGATAGAAACTAGACTTGCGTATTTTGCTTAAAAAATCAAAAGATAGGTGGAAATTAAGATGCTTAAGGAAAAAAATGTTAGGGGAGCATTAAAATTTTTAGTATTTCCAATTTTGTTTATATATTTGGAGGTTATATATAAGTTAAGTGTAAAAAGTAGCTTTTCACTTAATTTTGTATATCCGTGTATTAGTGCGATTACATTGGGTGTCATTGTTAATTTTTTATCGTCACTGACAAAGAAGATTATAAATAGAATTATAGGATATGTATTGGTTGTTGGAGTTTGTGTTTTGTTTATCGTTCAGATAGTTTATACGAACACATTTATTGCGCCATTTTCCATATCCATAGCATTTGGAGGTGCAGAAGGTGTTGCAGCCTTAACTGAATTTAAGGACCTTACTATTACAGCGGTTCGTGATAATGCATTATGGATTATTTTGTGTATACTACCAATCGTGGCAGTTGTATTTTCGGATTTAAAGCTTAATCAGTTTGGAAAACAGTATAAGTGGAGTAAGATATGGATGTTTGTGGCTATTACAGAGATTCATATGGCAGGCTTGTTATCGCTTTATCTTAGTGGTAGTGAAGGATATTCTGCGAAGGTGTTATATTATGATCATTTTGTTATAGATATTGGTTTTGACAAGCTTGGTGTGATTACTTCTATGAAGCTTGATTTTAAGAATTTTATTTTTGGTGCCAAGGAAAATCTTGAGGAGATAGAAGATAAGCAGGAGATTCCAGATTTAGGAGAGAAGCCTACAGATAAAGTGGAGGAGCCTACGACAGAAGATAATTCAGTGAATGAGAGTGAAACAGGTGAAAATCAAACAACTGGAGAAGGCGAAAGCACTACAGAGGAACAAAAAGAGCCAGTTGTGTATGAGCCAAATGTATTGAATATTGATTTGGATGCTTTTTCGGCGAATACATCAGATAGTAATATTAAATGGTTAAACGATTATATAGAAGCTTGTGAACCTACTATGAAGAATGAGTATACAGGTATGTTTGAAGGATACAATCTTATTCTTCTTACAGCGGAATCATTTTCACCATGGGCGGTAAGCGAGAAGTATACGCCTACTTTGTATAAGATGGTTAATTCAGGTTTTGTATTTAATAATTTTTATTTACATGGCTGGACAGCAACTACACAGGGTGAATATATTCTTTGTACAGGACTTCTTGGAAATGGTAGAGGTAAGGCTTCGCCATTTGAAAATACTATAGATAAATATATGGGAATGTGTATGGGTAATATTATGCGAGGACAGGGCTGTGTGACATACGCATATCACAATCATACATATACTTATTACAACAGAGACGAGACACATCCTAATATGGGATATGATTATAAAGGAAATGGAAGCGGTGTTGATATCGAAAAGTTTTGGCCAGAATCAGATTTGGATATGATGAAGGTTACAATGGATGAATATATCGATGCAGAACGTTTTCATGCGTATTATATGACTGTAAGTGGTCACAAGAATTATACATATATTGATAATTATATGTCTTTCAAAAATAAAGATTTAGTGGCTGATATGGAAGCGTCAGAAGCGATGAAGGCTTATGTAGCTTGTAATATTGAATTAGATAGAGCACTGGAATACATTATTAACAGATTAGAAGAAAAAGGAATTGCTGATAAGACAGTGATTGCATTTGCAGCAGATCATTATCCATATGGATTAAAGGATGAGTTGGTAGAAGAAATAGGTGCGGAGTCTAATAAATGGTACGGTTTACAGAAGAGCAATCTTGTAATATGGAGTGCATCTATGAAGGAAAATGTGTATGTAGATAAGGTGTGCTCAAGCGTGGATATCATTCCTACACTTTTGAATTTGTTGGGTATACCATATGATTCAAGATTGTATTCTGGTAAGGATATTTTGTCAGACTCGCCAGGACTTGTAGTGTTTAATGATATGGGCTTTATGACAGATTATTGTATTTATAATTCAAAGTTGGAAGAAGTTAAACAGACTACAGATGTAGAGGTGCCACAGGAGTATATTGACCAGATTAATGCTTTGGTTAGAAATCAATGGAATGCAGCTGGAAAGATAATTCAGGTGGATTATTATAAGAAGATGCAGGAGTACCTGTCAGATTAAAAGAAGATGCAAAATAAAAAACGCAGTTGCAAGCAACTGCGTTTTTATAATAGATGTATATTAACCTAAGTATACATCGCCCATGAACTTGTCGTTTACTACATAGTAAACCTTCATGTCTTCTGGCTTTACATAGAGCTTTGTAGAAGTAATTGTCTTCTTACCTGTCTGTGCTGTGTAGTCTGCCTTAACCTTCTCAAGTAATTCCTCAGATGAGAATTCGAAACCAGAGAACTGAATGAACATCTCGTTCTTCTTTGTAGCAGCAGCCTTAGTTGTTGTCTTCTTAGCAGTAGCCTTCTTCTCTGTTGTCTTAGCAGCTGTCTTAGCAGCAGCCTTTTTAGCTGTTGTATCTTCTGTCTTAGCAGTAGCTTCAACCTTAGTTTCAACCTTTGTCTCTGTCTTTGGTGCAACTGCTGCCTTCTTTGTTGTCTTTGTAGTAGCCATCCTATACCTCCTGATAGTGAAACTTTAATAACTCCAAGAAACATAATATGACAAAAAGTTAAGTTTTTCAAGTATATTTGTAAAAAAAAATAAAAATAATGGAAATGAGCAAGTTTTTGATAGTTTTGTTTAATATATAAAAGCGTTAATATCTTGACATTGTGTTAATATTGATGTAAAACAGACTAGGCAAAAGAAAAGATAAATAAATACATAATATATCAAGAAAAGAGGAAGAGTTATGGAGTACAGAATTTTACTTGATTTAGCTATTATAATTGTTTTTGCAAAAGCCTTTGGTATTGTGGCAAGATATTTGAAGGCACCGCAGGTAGTAGGACAGATCATAGCAGGCTTGCTTATTGGACCAAGTGTATTAGGACTTGTGGACCAGTCAGACTTCTTAATTCAGATGGCAGAAATAGGTGTGTTGTTGTTGATGTTTTCAGCAGGTCTTGAGACAAATCTTAGAGATTTATTAAAGACCGGTTTAAAGGCATTAGCTATAGCATGTGCAGGTGTATTTGTTCCATTGGTGTGCGGTACACTTTTATATATGGGAATGTATGGAACATCTCCTGTTGGTTCATTAGGTTTTTATAAGGCAGTTTTTATAGGCGTAATTATGACAGCTACATCTGTAAGTATAACTGTTCAGACTCTTAGAGATATGGGGAAGCTCAAGGGTGAAATCGGAACAACAATCCTTAGTGCGGCGATTATAGATGATGTAATCGGTATCGTAGTTCTTACATTTGTAATAGGAATGACAGATTCATCTACAAACCCTATGAATGTAGTTAAGAATACAGTGTTATTCTTTATACTTGCAGTATTGGTAGGTGTGGTTATTTATGTAGTATTTAAAAAATATGATTCAAGTCATCCGCATACAAGAAGAATTCCTATTTTGGGTCTTGCCCTTTGCTTCGTTATGGCATATGTAGCTGAGGTTTATTTTGGAATAGCAGATATTACAGGTGCATATGTGGCAGGTATTATTCTTTGTAGCTTGAAGGATTCAGATTACATAGCAGAGAAGATGGATATAAATTCATATATGTTATTTGGTCCTGTATTCTTTGCAAGTATCGGTCTTAAGACAGATATTTCTGGTTTCTCTAAGGAGCTTATAGTATTCTGTATAGGATTTGTAATCGTAGCTTTGGTTTCAAAGATAGTAGGATGTGGACTTATGTCCAGAGTTCTTGGCTTTAAGGGAACTAGTGCGGTGATAATCGGTGTAGGTATGATGACAAGAGGTGAGGTAGCCTTAATCGTAGCTCAAAAGGGACTTAGTGCAAACCTTATTTCACCAGAATATTTTACAGCAGTTATTTTACTTATAATTATATCCTCTATCGTCACTCCTATAATTTTAAAATTATTATATGGAAGATTAGATAAAAAAATAGAGAATCAAGAATAGAGCTTAATATAAAAAGTTGTTGAAAAAAACCTTCATTTGTTACATAATAATTGTAGATTATTAGTGTGACAGATGGAGGTTTTTATGCTTAAAAATTATGTGTTTGATTTATACGGAACATTAGTTGATATAAGAACTAATGAGTGGAAGCCATATTTATGGAAGAAGATGACGGAGTTTTATGGACTTTATGGTGCCAAATATTCTCCAAGGGAGATGGAAAAGGCATATCAAAAATACTGTGATGAAGAATTGGAAGCCACATATGAAAAGATGAAGGGGAAGAATGGAATTACTTGCGTGGATGATGCAGAACCACAGATAGAGAAAGTATTTCAGAGATTATTTACTGAAAAAGGAGTAGATGCAGATATTGCATTGGCTACACATGCAGGTCAGATGTTTAGAGTAATCTCTCTGAAATTTGAAAAAGTATATGATGGCGTGTTTGAGCTTTTAGATACACTTAAGAAAAAGGGCAAAAAGATATATTTGCTATCAAATGCCCAGTATATATTTACAGGCTATGAGATAAATGCATTGGGCCTTACACCATATTTTGATGGAGTAGTTATTTCATCTAATGAGTGTTGTAAAAAGCCTTCCAGAGAATTTTATAATGTAGTACTTGAAAGATATGGACTTAAGAAGGAAGAAACGGTAATGGTTGGCAATGACCAGTATGCAGATATACAGGGTGCCAAGAATGCGGGGCTTACAGCATATTATGTTCATACAGAGATATCGCCAGAGTATATTGAGAGTGAATGCCCAGCTGACTTTAAGATGCTCAATGGAAATATAAAGGATATGATTAAATTGATAAAATAGTGTTTTATATTTTAAGTAAATGATAAGTTTTGTTTGGGAATATATATGCAACATATAATATAATTGTGATTAATAAAAGGTTTGACACCGTCAGACCTTTTTGTTATGTAGTAAAGTTATTAATGAGAGCTTTTGTACAGTAAAAAAATTGACAAAAAATGTAAATAGTGATATATATATATGCAAATTCACTTTTATACATTAAAAGTGTGCACGGATAAAGGTGGTGAGGATAAATGATTAAGGGTGCGTAGTGTATTTTTGTTTTATTTGCAGACTAGAATTTTATTACATAAGGAGACAGAAAAGATGAAGACAAAAATTATTGCATTGGTTATGACAATTGTCGTATTGGTAGGTACAGGTGTTTTTGATGAAGTGAGAATTGTGCATGCGGCTACACCATCTCAAAATAAAGGATTTACTATTGACGAAAATGTTTATAATGTAAATTGGCAAGAAACAGAACTTATTAAGGTTGTCTGTACTTCAAATATGGTATTAAAGGGTATGTGTCTTGGATATGCACAGGTTGCAACGGGATATGCTACAACTAAGCAAATGATAGATGGGTATTATTATCAACATATACTTGTAAAAGCCGATATGATGCCACAGATTATTGGTGGTAGTTTGAGGGGGATGTCCCAGAATTTGGTGATTAAAGTAAACAATGAGAAAAATATGAAAGATACAGAAATACAGCCTGAAACAGAAACTAATTCTACATCATATACTATCGCAACATCTAAAGGATATACTGGAAATTATGAGTTGCGAAAAAATAAGGAAGGATTTTCATTTAGTAAAGGTGGAAATTATTCATTTGATGTTACTTCAAATGTATCGTATAGAGTAAATTCATTATCAGTTTCAACAAATAAATATTCAAATGGTTTTGCACGATGGGATTATGATTATATATCATCTGGAACAAATGCAGAGCAGAATAAATATTTATTTGGTTCATCAGTTCAAAGAGGAATGTTTAGTTGGCATATGCCTTATAAAAATAACGGATTTTATGCTACTAACAGAGTTTATCTTATGGCATCATTTGGGGCTGGTGTTTATGGAGGAACATCAAGATATTGTAGCAATAGTGGTTCTTATACTATAGGTACTAATGCTACAAGTATGATAATAACATGGGATTAGGTGAAGAATAAATGAACAAGAAGAAAATAATAGCTATGTCAATAATACTATTGTGCCTAATACTTTCTGCGATAGGTATCATTTGGTTTTTGGTGAAAGATGATGACAAAACAGATCTAGAGTTAGCAATGCAAGGCAAAAGCGGCTATGAGCAGGCAGCAGAATCTTTAGACGTAGATTTTAATGCTGATATAATGGTGTATGGTGAAGAACCAGGTTTTATAGATGACGTTAAATGGCGAAAAATTGATAAAATTACGGAAGAAATATTAAATTTTGAAGAACCACATGGATATCGAGCAATAATACTGTTTGATTATGAAGGTACAATGAACATAACTGATGAAGAGTTACTTCTTATAAAAAAGTATGTAGAAGAAAAAGGTTATGATATGATATACATTGGAGAGAATTATCTAGATGATTTTGTTCGATTAAAATTTACAGTTGGATGTAAACCAGGTGCTATGTCATTGGGATATATGGGAAGCATAAATGTAGGGCAAGAGGTTCAACAAAATGAAGTTGGTAATTTATATGCACTTCATGGTATATGGAATGAGGAAAGTGAGGAGTATTTAAAGATGAATGAGATACTTCTTCAGTCTACACTTTTAGACATTATGTGGATGTATGCTAAACAGTCCAATGGTTATAATCCAGCAGGTGAATTTAGTGGTGAGGAATAAGAATTAAGAGGTATTATGTTTAAATTAGAGAATGTTAAAAAAATATATTCTCAGGGAGAGCAGTCAGTGACTGCTCTTTCTGGTGTGAATTTAAATTTTGGATATAATGGTGTTGTTACTATTGTAGGTGAAAGTGGAAGTGGAAAGACAACGCTTTTAAATTTGTTATCTGGATTAGATAAGGTTTCAAATGGAGAGATTATTTTTTGCGAAAGAAAGATGTCCCAATTCAATGATAATGAATGGGATAAGCATCATAGTAGAGATGTAGGCTTTGTGTTTCAGGATTATAATGTTATAGACGAGTTGACTATAGAAGAAAATGTAAATCTTGCATTAGAGGTACTGGATATTGAATCGAATAAAAAAAGTCAAATGATAGATAATGTCTTAGAAAAGGTAGGATTAAAAGAGATTCGTTCAAAACTGGTTGGAAAACTGTCAGGTGGACAAAAGCAAAGAGTGGCTATTGCTAGGGCATATGTAAAGAATCCAAAGGTTATATTGGCGGATGAACCCACAGGAAATCTCGATTTTGAGAACAGTGTTAAAATATTCGAAATGTTAAAGGAAATATCGAAAGATACACTGGTAGTCGTTGTAACACATAGCAGAAATCTAGCATTTGAATATTCAGATAGAATGATTACATTGTCAGATGGGAAGGTGGTGTCTGATGATGTAAAAGAAGAAGAGATGTTAGATATAGAGATAAGTTCTACAGGAAATAAGCAGATTATTAAGGATTTTGAACAGTTAACTAATTTTATCAAAGAAAATGATGTCCAGAATAATCAGTATAAGATTACGGTACATAAAAAGCAAATTAGTATAGAAGATATAAAAACTGAACCTATAAAAAAGGAAGAATATAATCATAATACATTAAAGAGAAATACGAAATTTATGATTGCAAAGAGGATTCTTGCTAAAAGAAAGGTTAGACAATATTTGTCTATCGGTATATTTGCCATAACTATATTTTTAATGTATATGGTAACTAATTTTATGCTATATAATGAACATAGAGTTATCTCAGAGTATTTGAAAAGATATGATATATCAGATGTAAGAATAACGCGAGAACTTGAAAGTATGTATAAGAGCAATAAAAGGGGTACTGTGGCATATAGAACTAAAGAAATGAAGGAAGATTTATTAGACATAGTTAAAGATAATATTTATTATGAATTTTTAGGATGTATGTTTAGTAATGATGATATGATATATATGGAGGGTGAGGAAATAAAAGAGAATGTCTTTTATGAACCAACTGGTTTAAGAGTGCTTACAGATAAGGTATTAAGTCAAGTATACAATATAGATGATTTAAAGGTTAATGAATTTATTATTTCAGAAGGTTTGGCAAAAAAGACAGGTATATCTAAGAAAAATATAGGTGAGACTTATTATATAAATGATGAGAAACATATTTTACTAGAAATTGTTCCAGGTAATGAGTCTAAGGTATATGTTTCAGAGAGATATGTTGAAAGAATAAAAAAAGAAAATGAAGAAACTAGTGGAAGAAACGTTTCGGTAAACGGAAATTTTATTCGTAATAAGTCATTATATGAATATCGTAATCACTATATTGCATTACATAATGCAGAGTTAATGGAATACACAGATTTAATTGGTCGCATGCCTAACGAAAAACATGAGGTGGTGATATCGAATACGTTCTTTTATGATAATAAAGGTGAACTTGCAGATGTAAAAGAGCCACAAGAACTCATAGGAAAAAGCTTTGATTTGATAGATTTATATGATGAAAAGTACAAAACCGCATTGACGGAGAATATGAATCTATATGATTATTTGGGCGAGAGAGTAACTATAGTAGGAGTCGCGCAGTTCGATGGTGATGTTTTAGTATGCGCTGATGTATATAAAAAACTTAACGAAGATTATTATAGTATATATTGTTTTGAAACTATGGGATGTTATAGTACAAGTTGGAAAGATTTAACAAAGCATCTTCATGAAACAGATTTTAGAATAGAGGATGAAAATATCAAGGATGTCTATAAAATAGTTGATATGCGCCCTGTGTTGATGAAATATATAGTGGGAGTAATAGTTATTATGATAGTTTTAACGATGTTTCTTATGATAAGTCTTATAAGCTATAGTGTAAAAGATAATAGTAAAATAATAGGTATACTTAAATCTCAAGGAATATGCAAAAAGGATTTGAAGTATATATTTGCGATTAGTCCTGCTAAAAATATATTTGTATCACTAATACTTGCTTTGATGGCACTGATATGGGTGGTTAGATATATTAATAATGAGTATAATATGTATGCAAATAAACGAATTGTAGAGATATTACCAACTAGCGTTCTTTCAGTAATTATTACATTGGGATTAACCATAGTATTAGCGGTATGTTGTTTGATATGGCCACTAAAAAATATGGATAAGAAAACTATAATAGATAATATAAAAAACTAATGATGAAATAATTTAATAAGTGGTAATTTATGAATAAATTGGTTGACAAATATTGTGCAATTATTTAATATAGTTAAATAAAATTAAATACATAAATGTAATGATGAAGAGGAGTAGAAATTTAGTACCTTAAGAGAGAGTGGTTCATCGGCTGAAAGACCACTTAGGAAAACGGATTTTGAAGGTAGCTTCTGAACAGCATAGCTCAACGCAAATTTGTTGTTAGTAGGTTATGACGGAGTCGTCCACGTTATAGGATATGATAAGATAAAATAAAGGTGGTACCGCGTACCTAAGATACGCCCTTGATATGTGAAGTGATTCGTATATCAAGGGCATTTTTGTTTGAAAGAAGGAGGATATTATGGCAGATAAGAGATTTGAAAAGGTGTATTCACAGGGAACTATGACGAAAATTGAAATATGGGTAGATATGATGACGGGTGTTAATTATTTACATCATACAAATGGGTATTCTGGTGGATTAACACCACTGTTAGACAGAGAGGGTAAACCAGTTGTTTCGCAAGTATCATCTAATAGAGATTTGTAGAAATTTAAAATTAATTTAAAGGAGAGAAAAGTTATGCAGAAGGAATTAGAAAAGAATTATAATCCAGCCGACATAGAGACTAGATTATATGATAAGTGGATGGAAAAGAAATATTTCCATGCAGAAGTAGATAGAAGTAAGAAGCCATTTACAATTGTTATGCCACCACCAAATATTACAGGTCAGCTTCATATGGGACATGCTCTTGATAATACTATGCAGGATATTCTTATTAGATATAAGAGAATGCAGGGATATAACGCACTCTGGCAGCCAGGTACAGACCATGCAAGTATCGCTACAGAGGTAAAGGTTATTGAAAGCCTTAAGGAGCAGGGAATCGACAAGGCAGACCTTGGTAGAGAAGGATTTCTTGAGAAGGCTTGGGAATGGAAGAAAGAGTACGGTGGTAGAATCGTTAAGCAGCTTAGAAAGCTGGGTTCTTCAGCTGATTGGGATAGAGAAAGATTTACAATGGACGAAGGCTGTTCTAAGGCAGTTGAGGAAGTATTCGTTAAGATGCACGAGAAGGGACTTATTTATAAGGGTTCCAGAATCGTAAACTGGTGTCCAGTTTGTAAGACATCGATTTCAGATGCAGAGGTTGAGCATGAGGAGCAGGCAGGACATTTTTGGCATATCAATTATCCTGTTGCAGATGATAATGGTAATGCAGTTCCAGGTAAATTTGTAGAGATAGCTACTACAAGACCAGAGACACTTCTTGGTGATACTGCAGTAGCGGTAAATCCTGAGGATAATAGATACAAGGACCTTATCGGAAAGAATGTTATTCTTCCACTTGTTAATAAGACAATTCCAGTTGTAGCAGATTCATATGTAGATATGGAATTTGGTACAGGTGTAGTTAAGATTACACCTGCTCATGACCCTAACGATTTTGAGGTAGGAAAGAGACATAACCTTCCAGAGATAAATGTAATGAATGATGATGCTACTATCAATGCAATGGGTGGCAAGTATGAAGGTATGGACAGATACGAGGCTAGAAAGGCAATGGTTGCTGACTTAGAAGCTTTAGGACTTCTTGTAAAGGTAGAAGACCACAGCCATAACGTAGGAACTCATGATAGATGTCATACTACTGTAGAGCCATTTATTAAGCAGCAGTGGTTTGTAAAGATGGATGAGCTTATTAAGCCAGCAGCAGAGGCTGTTAAGAATGGTGATATCGAGCTTATGCCAAAGAGTATGGAGAAGACATACTTTAACTGGACAGATAATATCAGAGATTGGTGTATTTCTAGACAGCTTTGGTGGGGACATAGAATTCCTGCATATTACTGTGCAAAGTGTGGCGAGATGATAGTTGCAAGAAGCAGCGAAGCACCAGCTACATGTCCAAAGTGTGGTCACGACCATATGGAGCAGGACCCAGATACATTAGATACATGGTTCTCATCAGCATTATGGCCATTCTCAACACTTGGTTGGCCAGAAAAAACTGAAGAGCTTGATTACTTCTATCCTACAGATGTACTTGTAACAGGATATGATATTATCTTCTTCTGGGTAATCCGTATGGCATTCTCAGGCTATGAGCATATGGGCAAGAAGCCATTTAACAAGGTTCTTTTCCACGGCTTAGTTAGAGATTCTCAGGGTAGAAAGATGAGTAAGTCCCTTGGAAATGGTATCGACCCACTTGAGGTTATAGAAAAGTATGGTGCAGATGCTCTTAGATTTACACTTATTACAGGTAATGCACCAGGTAATGATATGAGATTCTACTGGGAGAGAGTAGAGGCTTCTAGAAACTTTGCAAATAAGGTATGGAATGCTTCAAGATTTATTATGATGAACTTCCCGGAGGATGGAATTAAGGATGTTCCAGTATCTGACCTTACAGATGCAGATAAGTGGATACTTTCTAAGTGCAATCAGCTTATAAAGGATGTAACAGAAAATCTTGATAAGTATGAGATGGGTATCGCAGCAGATAAGCTTAACTCATTTATTTGGGAAGAGTTCTGCGACTGGTATATCGAGATGGTTAAGCCAAGACTTTACAGTGAGGATAATACTACAAAGGCAGCAGCTTTATGGACACTTAAGAAGGTACTTATCACATCATTAAAGCTTCTTCATCCATATATGCCATTTGTAACAGAGGAAATCTTCTGTACACTTCAGAATGAGGAAGATTCTATAATGGTATCAGATTGGCCAGTATATAGTGAGGAATATAACTTTGCTAAGGAAGAACAGGCTATTGAGACTATAAAGGAAGCTGTAAGAAATATTAGAAATGTTCGTGCTGAGATGAACGTACCACCTAGCAAGAAGGCTAAGGTATATGCAGTTTCAGAGGATGAGACAGTAAGAAATATTTTTGAAGATGGTAAGGTATTCTTCGGAACACTTGGTTATGCAAGTGAAGTAGTAGTTCAAAAGGATAAGAATGGAATCGCAGATGATGCAGTATCTGCAGTTATTCCACAGGCAGTTATCTACATGCCATTTGCAGAGCTTGTAGATATCGAGAAGGAAATCGAGCGTCTTACAAAGGAAAAGGAAAAGCTTACAAAGGAGCTTGCCCGTGTAAACGGAATGCTTGCAAATCCAAACTTCGTAAACAAGGCACCAGAGGCTAAGTTAAATGAAGAGAAGGAAAAGAAGGCAAAATATGAGCAGATGATGGCGCAGGTTGAGGAAAGACTTTTTCAGCTTAGCTAATAGAGCAGATTGAAAAATAGGTTACAAGGCAGTATAATGTTCTTGTAACCTTTTTTATCATATAGGAAAGTTCTCAACGAGAACTTCTTATATGATAAAAAACGCTCCGCTAAGGATATGAAGGAGGATAAATTAGATGAAGAAAAAGAATATTATTATATCAGTAATAGGTATAGCTTTAATTATTGCAGTGGTTTTAATAGTTGTTATTGTAATTAGTGGTAATGGAAATAAAGGGAAAAAGAAGATAGTGGGTTTAACAAAAGATAATTTACTTACGTTATCTTTAGAATCTCGAAATAAAGATAATTCTGAAGAGAATATTATGGTAGAAATAGATTTCGTAGAGAAAATGCTCAAAACAGGAACTAGAAGAGAGTTTATGAATTATGAAGATGCGATGCCAAAAGAGTTAGTTTTAACTGATGAGCAGTGTGATGAATTAAAAGAATATATTGTGGATTATTCCCACAAGATTAAGGAAAAAGAGGATGAATATTGGCCTAAAACAGATGAATATCCAGAGATGTTTGTTTTGTTTGAGTATGATATAACATTTGGCGATAGTGATAATTATAAAGAGTACAGTGCAGATGGAGCTCTCTGTTATCCAGATGGATGGAGCGAATTTATAAAAACATTGATGGAATATTAAGAAGGTATATTATTTAGGAGATTTTGACATGAGTTTTGATAAAAGCAAGCTTAAATGGATTAGAGAACCAGAAAATTATGTGATTTCAGAATCGATGATTGAAATTATAACAGAGCCACGCACAGATTTATGGCAGCGAACATATTATCATTTTAGAAATGATAATGCACCTGTATTACAGATGGAAACAGACGAAAAATATTTTTCATTTGTTGTAAAAACTACGTTTGAAAGTAAGCATAGATTTGACCAGTGTGGCATAGTGATGTACCTGGATAGTGATAACTGGTTGAAGGCATCTATTGAATATGAGAATGAAAGCTTTCAGCATTTGGGAAGTGTGGTAACTAATAATGGATATTCTGATTGGGCAACTACAAAAATTGATGCAGATATAAAGTCTATGTGGTATAGATTTAGTCGCAGAGAGGATGATTACTGCATTGAATGTTCAGAAGATGGTGTGACTTTTAAGCAGATGAGAGTATGTCATATGTGGAACGGTGGGGGAACAATTCAATTTGGTATTTATGCATGTAGTCCAGAGGAATCTTCATTTAAGGCTACGTTTACAGATATGGAAGTTACAGAGTGCGAATGGTTAGCGCATAATGGACAGCAGCCAGATGAGGAGTAAACATATAGTAAATACAATTCGAAAATAATCAAATAAATGTAAGAAAAAAGTGGAAATATGTCGATATATATAGTACTATATTAGTAGAAGGCTATATGAACGTGAGGTGAGGCATATGGATGAGCAGATTACAAAGCATATTGCCGTGGTTGTAAGCGAAGATGAGATGACTGCCGACTTATTCTTAGGGATGGTAGAAGACCCGGATGCATATAATGTTGACGATATAATTGAATATTTAAAGGATGTTGAGCATATAGTTGCAGGCGTGAAACCTTCAGTTATTATGGAGATGATAAATCAGAGAATTTATGGCAAGATGGTTACAGTAGCTACCGGTGCCCCTGGTGTAGATGGAAGAGATGGATTTTATAATTTTCAGTTTGATACCAGTCCAAGTAAGAAGCCTAAGGTTCTTCCAGATGGAACAGTAGACTATCATAATCTTAGCTTAGTACAAAGTGTAGAGATTGGTGATTTATTGGCCACATATGTTCCTAAGTGTGAGGGAAGAGATGGATATACTGTAAAGGGAAAGGTTTTGCCGGCAAAGAGATGTAAGGATATTCCACCTTTAAGAGGAAAGGGGTTTACTATTTCTTCAGACGGAAAGAAGTATTATGCTGCCGTAGATGGTAAGGTTGAATTATCTATGGGTCAGCTTAATGTTTTGCAGTTCCATACTATAAATGGCGATGTAGATTTATCTGTGGGTAATATAGATTTTAAAGGTGATTTGGAAATATTAGGAAGCATTAAAGAAGGTTTTACAGTCAAAGCTACAGGCAATATTACTGTAAATAAGCTTATAGAAGCAGCTAATGTGGAAGCTGGTAAGGATATCTTAGTTCGCGGTGGAATTCTTGGAGGCGGAAAGGCAACTATATCAGCTGGCGGTAATGTTTACGCCTTGTTTATCGAGAATGCAACCGTTAATTCAAACAATTGCGTTCAGGCAGATGCTATAGTAAATTGCAATGTAAATGCATTTAGTGATATTAATATATTTGGTAAAACTTCAACTATCGTAGGAGGAAAGCTTAAGGCAAACAGAAAGATTAAGACTAGAAAAATCGGTGGTGAGGTTGGAGCGGCTACGGAGCTTACAGTGGGTATAGAGCCAGATGCGTTAGCTACATATCATAAGATGGCAAAGGAGTTAGAAGAATTAAACCACGAAATAGAAAAGGTCGAAAAAACCATAGAGATGATGCAGAGTAAGCCAAAGAAGGATGATAATCTTTTGATGCAGCTTATTAGAACTAAGGTAGAGCTTACTGCAGATTTATACAAGCATAGGTCTATATGTGAAGAACTTCAGAAGCGCATAGAGATAGGAAAGTATGCAGAAATTATCGCAGAAGAAAAGGTATGTCCGGGAGTTATCATTAATATAGATGGTCACACCTTACATGTAGACGAAGAGTATACGGAGATAATATTCTTACGAAAAGGAGATAAGATATTATCTAAGAAGTTACAGAAAGATTAAAAGCTTAAATATGAACAAATAGTCTAGCCCCTAGGAGTAAAAGATGATATACTCCTAGGGGTTGTTGTTTTACAAAGCTAGAAAGTGAGAATTAGGATTATGTCTTTACAAAATAATTTTACATATAGCAAAGCAGTAGAATATCTACTTGATATACCGAAGTTTACAAAGAATAAAGATAATACGAATTTACGCAAAATTTTAGAGTGTATGGGTAATCCAGACAAAGATATGAAGATTATCCACGTGGCAGGAACTAATGGAAAGGGGTCAACCTGCTCATTTGTAAATAATATTCTTATGGCAGCAGGAAAGACAGTTGGAATGTTTACGTCGCCACATTTGGTAAAAATCAATGAAAGAATAAAGATAAATGGCCAGGATATTTCTGACGATAAATTTTTTAGGGCTTTTCTAGATGTTAAGGAAATGGTTGATAAGATAATAAAAGAAGGTGGAGAACATCCTACATTCTTTGAATATATATTTCTAGTTGGCATAAGAGCATTAAGTGAAGCAAAGGTAGAGTATGGAATATTCGAGGTGGGCTTAGGTGGAAGGCTTGATGCTACAAACATTTTCGAAGAACCATTAGTTTCTATTATTACATCCGTTAGCATGGACCATATGGAGATATTAGGTGATACAATAGAGAAGATTGCTATGGAAAAGGCCAGTATCATAAAGGCGGAAGTTCCTGTGGTTTATTATGGAGAAGATAAAAAAGTAGATAGAATAATCAAGAAAGAAGTAGAAAAAAAGAAAACTATAGGTTTTTCTATCAAAAATAGTGATATTAAAATTAATTCAAAAACCAATAAAGCTATTGATTTTTGTTTTGCTAACAGTTATGATAAATACGGATGTTTTGAGGTTCCATTTGTGATGGAATATCAGACACGAAATGCAGCATTGGCAATATGTGCGACTAAGCTTATATTGAAGGACTTGGATGAGGAGACCATAGGAAAAGGTCTTAAAAATACAGTCTGGTCTGGACGTATGGAGCTTGTATCTGAAAGAACATATATTGATGGAGCTCATAATTATGACGGAGTTCTTCAGTTTAAGGAATATGTCAATGAGCTTATGCATAAGGAAAATGCAAAAGCTTATATATTGTTTAGTGTTGTGAAGGAAAAAGAGTACTATGAGATGATGAATCTTATAGAAGAAATAGACAATTGCAAGGGCTTTTTAGTTGCGCCGATTATGAATGCCAGGGCAGCAGCTGTGGAGGATATGGCGCAATATTTAAGAAAGTCTGGTAAGGAAGTATACACATTTGCCACATTAGGGGAGGCATATGATTATGGACAGAAGCTTATAAAGGATAAGGATTATCTGTTTTGTGTAGGTTCCTTGTATATGGTAGGCGAGATAAAAGCACATTTGGAGGTAAAGTATGATTAATTTCGAAGAAGAAATCAAGAAGTTTCATCCAAGCTTAGAGGTGGATGAGGCAGAGGATGCAATATATAACAGTAATACAACTGATTTGACAGATATTTTATTGGAAATGATGCAGGAAACCAAGGAGAATAAATAAATGAGATGCTACAAGTGTAATAGTGTTTTATCAGAGACAAGCTTTTGTAATAGCTGTGGAACTGATGTAACTTTATACAAGAAAATAGTGAAAATGTCCAATACATATTATAATATGGGACTTGCTAAGGCACGTGTCAGAGATTTATCGGGAGCTGCAGATTTACTTAGAAGAAGCGTTCGCATAGATAAAAGAAATATTAATGCGAGAAATCTTTTAGGACTTGTGTATTTTGAAATGGGTGAGTGCGTAGCTGCATTTGCTGAATGGGTAATAAGTAAGAATATTAAGCCGGAGAAGAATGTGGCAGATACTTATCTTAAGGCAGTACAGTCCAATCCAAACAAGCTTAATCTTATGAATCAGTCTATAAAGAAATATAACATAGCATTGGATGCAGCGAGACAGGGAAGCACAGATATGGCAGTTATTCAGTTGAAAAAGATACTGTCTATGAATTCTAACTTCCTTAAGGCGCAGCAGCTTTTGGCGTTACTTTATATGCAGGATAAAGAGTATGACAAAGCGCTTAAGATACTTAATAAATCAATTCTTATAGATGTAAATAATACACTTACATTAAAGTATATTGATGAGATAAACAAAATTAAGCAGGATAAAGCAAAGGCAAAGGCCAAGTCAAAGCCTTCCAGAAAACAGCCTAAAGCTGTTGTTCAGAATAATGATAGAGAAGAGTTAAGTGGCAATGATGTAATCATACCAAAGAACGCATATAAAGATGTCAATTATGGTTTGCTTACATTTATAAATATTGTAGTAGGAATAGTTATCGGAGCAGCACTTGTATTTTTTATCGTTACACCAGCTAAGAATAGCGATGTGGATAAGGATTATAAGGATAAGATAAATAGCTATCAGGATAAGGTGGCTATGCTCAATATAAGCGTATCAGAGCTTGAGCGTCAGATACAAAATCTTACTACTGAAAAAACACAGTTAGAGGCGGCATTGCAGGAGGCAAATAGTCAGAAGGTAGACACAAAGATATATGATGTGATAATAGAAGCATCATATAAATATGCTGCCAAGGATTTAGTAGGTTGTGCAGATATGTTAAGCGCAATTGATACTACTAAGCTTACAACAGAAGCTATGCTAGCAACATATAATGCACTAAAGACAGAAACCTATGCAAAGGCTGGAGACCATTATAACAATGTAGCTTATCAGGCGTTTAATAGTGGTGATTATACTACAGCAGTACCAGCATTTGAGAAGGCGGTTATATATGCACCAGAAAATGTAGGTCTTTGGTACAATATGGGAAAATGTTATAAAGCACAAAACGGCGGAGTCAACAATGAAAAATCTGTAGCATGCTTTGAAAAGGTTATCGAGCTTGCACCAGATAGTGAATATGCTGGCTGGGCCAAGGGTCAGAAAAGATAGATAAAGTACTTAGGAAGAGAATCTCTAGTAGAGGTTCTCTTTTCTCATATAAGAAAGTTCTTGGTGAGAACTTCTTATATGACAAAAAACGCTCCGCTAAGGATCCCACTGCGGCGGAGGTGTAGATGTTGCTAAAACAATCCGCCGCAGGCGGAGAATCTCGCAGGCGAGATTCATATATATATAAAAGGAGATGAATATATGGAACAAGTGGAATATGAGATTTTAGATGAAACCTTAAAAGTGATATTACCAAGTGAAGTGGACCACTGTAATACCGTAGGGATAAGAAAAGAGGCAGATAAACATATTTATAGCGGCAGAGTGAAAAATGTAGAGTTTGATTTTACTAATACTAAATTTATGGATAGCTCAGGTATAGGAATGATAATGGGACGACATAAATTGATAAAACCTCTTGGTGGAAAAATCATTCTTACAGGAGTGAAGGATAATGTAGAGAGAATTATAAATGTATCAGGCTTATATAAGCTTATATAAAATGTAAGGAGGTCAGTATGGAAGATATATTAAAAATTGAGATGGGCTGTAAGCCGGAAAATGAGGGATTAGCTAGAATTGCCATTGCCACATTTATGGTTAGATTAAATCCTACATTAGAGGAGATAAATGATGTAAAAACTGCTGTTTCAGAAGCGGTAACAAACGCAATAGTTCACGGATATGAGGATAAAGAGGGGATAATTTATCTAAAAGCAATGATTGAAGAAAACAAGATAGAGATATCTGTTAAGGACGAAGGTGTGGGAATATCCAATGTAAAACAGGCAAGAGAACCCCTTTATACTACAAAGCCAGAGGAGGAACGTTCTGGAATGGGATTTACATTTATGGAGATATTTATGGATGAGGTACATATTGATTCTAAAGTAGGAAAAGGGACAGAGATACGAATGATTAAGAAAATTGTGGGAGGGGATAAGTGAAATGTATTATGGATAATTTAGAACTAATAAAGCTGGCGCACATGGGAGATAAAGAAGCGAGAGATAAATTAGTTTTTGAAAATACAGGACTTATATGGAGTATAGTAAAAAGATTTGTTGGTAGAGGTCATGAGGCAGAGGATTTATTTCAGATAGGTTGTATAGGAATACTTAAAGCTATCGATAAATTTGATATGACTTATGATGTGAAATTTTCAACATATGCGGTGCCTATGATTATGGGAGAGATAAAGCGGTTTATCAGGGATGATGGGATGGTTAAGGTTTCCCGTCTAGTAAAGGAAAATGGATGGCGAATAAGGAATGTGGAAGCTGAATTGATGGGCGCACTTGGAAGAGAGCCTACTATAGAAGAAATAGCCTCCCGCGTGGAGATGTCCAGGGAGGATGTGGTATTGACTTTGGAGGCTAATAGAGATGTGGAGTCTATCAATAGAGTTGTATATGAAAATGACGGAAATGAGGTATGTGTAGGTGACCAGGTGGCAGATAAAAGTAACAATGAAGAGTTAGTCAATAGAATTGTGCTAAATAGTCTCCTTAAGAAGCTGTCAGATAAGGAAAAATTAATAATAGAGATGAGATATTTTCTAGATAAAACTCAGTCCCAGGTTGCAGAAAATTTAGGGATTAGTCAGGTGCAGGTAAGCAGGCTTGAGAAAAAAATTTTATTGGGTCTAAGAGAAAATATGGAATGTTGATGAAATTTTTATAAAAGTATGGTATGATACCATAAAAATAAGGAGAAAAAACATGAAGATAAGAAGCCTTGAATTAGAAACAGTATGTGGTATTACAAGCACATTGCCAGAGAATGATAAGCCAGAGATAGCATTTGCAGGAAAGTCAAATGTAGGTAAATCATCTCTTATCAATGGACTTTTAAATAGAAAATCATTTGCCAGAACGTCATCAGAGCCTGGAAAAACACAGACAATTAATTTTTATAATATAAATAATTTTATGTATCTTGTGGATTTGCCAGGATATGGATTTGCAAAGGTATCTAAGGAAGTACAGGCAAAGTGGGGTAAGATGATAGAGGGTTATCTTAAGACATCACCGATGCTTAAGGCGGTGTTTTTATTGATAGATATTCGTCATGAGCCAGGTAACAATGATAAGGATATGTATGATTGGATAGTTAATAATGGATACGAGCCTATTATTATTGCCACAAAGCTTGATAAGATAAACAGAAGTCAGGTGCAAAAGCATATTAAGATAATAAAGAATAAGCTTCAGGTTAAGCCAGGGACTATAGTGATTCCATTTTCTGCCCAGACAAAGCAGGGAAGAGATGAAATCTGGCAGCTAATTGATGAGCTTGTAGAATATACAGAAGAATAGCAAAAAACAAAGGATAGAATCAAATTTAAGATTCTATCCTTTTTGATATTTAAGGTTTTTCTTTCATTAAGGTTTTCATAATTGTGCCATATAATTCCTGGCTGGCGCCCTTCCAGTTGTTGCACATGGTTTCGGCAACATCCTCAGATGGAACTGAAATATTTATGTCAATGAGAGTATTAGGGCCTTCTTTTATCTGACAGTTAACTACATAATCCTGATTTGTTGATTTATAGTAATCACAAAGAGTACCTACTTCATTTCTTAGCTCGTATTTATTTTCTAAAATAAATATATCCATATCATCGATAATGGCAACAGGTATCTTGCTTGTAAAAAGTTCAATGGTTTCTATTCCGTCATCGCTGATTTTATAGTAGGATGCGTTTCTTACTGTTTCACAGCTTATAAGATTTGTCTCGATAAGCTCTGAAATTACTTGTCTAAAAGAAAAGTAGGTAGTATATTCCTTGTTTAAAAAGAAGTCAGAAATCTGAGCATCAGTTAAAGGAAAGTTGACCTTGTTAAGCATATACAAAGTCATAAGCTTATATAGAGTTAAGGGTTCTAGTGACATATGATTATTCTCCTTTATCCTGTAGGTAAGCGGCTCCCTGAATTACATCTTGGATAGAGAGCTGTCTGTTAATATGGTTTAGGACATTTCGTTTGTTTTTACTCCATTCTGGAGCGATAAGTATATTTTTAGGACCGTCTCCAGTCATTCTATGAATAACTATATCGGGTCTTATATTTTTTAACAGCTTAATAAGAATATCAGTATATTCTTCTAAAGACAAGACCTTAAATGGATTTTTTTCATATTCTATAGCAAGGTCAGTATTCTTTAATATATGAAGAAGCTGCAATTTAATTCCGTGAATTGGAAATTTGTTAATGTAACGGACTGTGTTAACCATATCCTCATAGGTTTCACCAGGAAGTCCTATGATAGTGTGAACGATTATGTGGATATGGTTATCGTTGGTACTTATTTTATCGTTAAATTTATCAATAAGCTTTATAGCATTTTCAAAAATAAAATTGTCATAGCCTCGCCTTATATATTTGTATGAACTCTCCTTTGAGGTCTGTAATCCAAGCTCTATAAATATAGGCTTTATCATATGGATTTCATATATAAGTGACATTATTTCTTCATCTATACAATCAGGTCTTGTGGCGATGCTTATAGCTACAATGTCATCATTTAAAGCAGCTTCCATATATATTTTACGAAGCTTTTCCGTGGGAGCATAGGTGTTTGTATATGCCTGAAAATAGGCTATATACTGACCTGATCCTTTATCATCGGCTATCTTTTTACTTACTCGATTTTTTCCTTGGCTTATCTGTTCTGTAATAGAAAGCTTACATGATGATGCAAAATCACCAGAACCACCCTCAGAGCAGAAGATACAGCCTCTTGTATCTAAACGGCCATCTCTGTTTGGACAAGTCATACCAGCATCAAGAGATATTTTATATATTTTTTTTCCAAAACGATTTTTCAAATATGTGCTAAAATCATTTATATACATAAAAACACCTCCTGCAGATTTAATAGTAGTGGCTTTGTAGCTGTGATTTAGCGTATGTATTTTATCACAAAAAATGGAAAAATAGTACTATCATTTTTAACAAATATATTGTATACTGTTATAAGTATTCGACAATCAAAATTTCGAAATAACCCCCCAGAAATTATTTTAATTAAATAATAATAGGACACAGTCCGTAAAATATGAAAGGAAGTGCAGACCGTGAGAGAGAAATTGCAGTCATTGCCAATGGTGGAATTGCGCGAAATTGCTAAAGCCAATGGTATTAAAAGTGTAACAACTATGAGAAAGGAAGCTCTTATAACTAAGATTATAGAGTGTGGAAGTAAAGATTCCTCTGAGGAGACACCAGTTGTTTCTGAGAAGCCTGCTACATATACAAAAAGAGAAGAAGTGGAAAGACCAAATCCATACCAGAGAAGGGAAGAGGCAGAAAGACCGAATCCATATCAGAGAAGAGAAGAGGTAGAAAGACCAAATCCATATCAGAGGAGAGAAGAGGCAGAAAGACCAAATCCATACCAGAGAAGGGAAGAAGTAGAAAGACCAAATCCATATCAAAGAAGAGATGAAGGTGTAGTAGCTTACCAGAAAAAGGAAGAGTTTGACAGAACACAGGGAAAAGCACAGGTAAGGAATGAAATTCCTGGAAAGATATATATTTCACCTGTTTGCCCAGATGTACCACTTGATGGCTCATTGACACCTGAGGAAGAGACAAGAAGACTTCAGGCTGATATATATGATGAGACTTTAGATAGTGGACAAAAGACACGAGGCATCCTTGAGATTATGCCAGAAGGCTTCGGCTTTATCAGATGTGAGAATTATATGCCTGGTGATAATGATATCTATGTGGCACCAGCTCAGATTAGAAGATATAACTTAAAGACAGGAGATATTATCACTGGTAGAGTAAAGATAAGAATGACTACAGAGAAATTCGCTGCTCTTTTATATATTGAGCAGGTTAATGGATTTTCATTGGGACAGGCTAAGCTAAGAAAGGCATTTGAGGATTTAACACCGATATTCCCAAATGAAAGAATAAGACTTGAAACAGAAAAGCACAATACAGCCATGCGTATAGTAGATGTAGTTTCGCCGATTGGTAAGGGACAGAGAGGTATGATAGTTTCGCCTCCTAAGGCAGGTAAGACTACACTTCTTAAAGAAGTAGCTAAGAGTGTTACACAGAACAATCCAGAGATGCATATGATAATTCTTCTTATTGATGAGCGTCCAGAAGAGGTTACAGATATTAAGGAAGCTATAGAGGGAAATAATGTGGAGGTTATCTATTCTACATTTGATGAACTTCCAGATCATCATAAGAGAGTATCAGAGATGGTTATTGAAAGAGCTAAGAGACTTGTAGAGCACGGTAAGGATGTAATAATTCTTCTTGACAGTATCACTCGTTTGGCTAGAGCTTATAACCTTGTTGTTCCAGCCAGTGGTAGAACATTGTCAGGCGGTCTTGACCCAGCTGCATTACATATGCCAAAGAGATTCTTTGGTGCTGCTAGAAATATGAGAGAGGGTGGAAGTCTTACAATTCTTGCTACAGCTCTTGTAGATACAGGCAGTAGAATGGATGATGTAGTATACGAAGAATTTAAGGGAACAGGTAATATGGAGCTTATCCTTGATAGAAAGCTTTCAGAAAAGAGAGTATTCCCAGCTATTGATATTGTTAAATCAGGTACACGTCGTGAAGATTTACTTCTTGATGAGACTGAGCAGGAAGCAGTTGATGTCATGAGAAAGGCCATTAATTCTATGAAGGCCGATGAAGCAGTTGAAAGAATTGTTGATTTATTCGCTAAAACAAAGAACAACGATGAATTTTGTAATATGGTTAAAAAGACAAAACTTGTTTAAAAATGTCTTGCATATATTTTGGGTATATGGTAAACTTATTAAGTTGCGTTATGTGTGTTTATACACATAAAATAAAAAAGACGAAATTGGTAAAGTCCAATTTTGCAGGAAGTAAGAGGTGAAATTATGAAGGAAGGAATCCATCCAGAGTATTATCAGGCTAAGGTAGTATGTAACTGTGGTAACGAGTTCGTTACAGGTTCTACAAAGGAAAGCATCCACGTAGAAATCTGTTCTAAGTGCCATTCATTCTACACAGGTCAGCAGAAGGCTGCACAGGCTAGAGGACGTATTGAAATGTTCAATCGTAAGTATGGCGTTAAGTCTGACAACTAATATGATGTTGATAAGGTCGAGAATTCAATTCCCGACCTTTTTATCATCATATGGTCTTTATAGATAAGTTTGCTGTGTCATATTATAAAATCGTATAATATGACGAATGAAGGTTTATGATATTGCGAAGGTATAATTGAGTAATTAATAATAATATATAAATATTATAGAGAGGATTTGTGGTATGAAATCGTCGGGAATTGGCGGACAGGCTGTGCTTGAAGGCATAATGATGCGTAATGGCGGGAAATATGCTGTAGCAGTTAGAAAGCCAGATAAAGAGATTATTATAGATGTGAAGGAACATGTGGGACTTACTGAGAAGTATAAGTTTTTGAATGTACCTTTTATAAGGGGTGTTTTTAAGTTTGCGGAATCTTTATCTATTGGTATAAAGACTTTGACTTATTCTGCGGAGTTTTTTGAGGATGAAGAGGAAGAAAAGATAAAGGAAAATGCTTCTGATGAGAAGAGTGAAAAGAAGGAAATTAATCCTAAGCTTGAAAGCTTTCTTATGGGGCTTACAGTATGTTTTTCAGTTTTATTTTCCATTGGATTGTTTATTGTGCTTCCATTTTTTATAGGAGAGTTTTTTAGAAAAATTGTAGGTATAGAGTCTAATACGGTAATTGCTATTTTTGAAGGTATTGCAAGAATTTCTATATTTATTTTGTATCTTGTGCTTATTTCAAAGATGAAGGATATTCAGCGTACATTTATGTATCACGGAGCTGAGCATAAGTGTATAAATTGTATTGAGCATGGTATGGAGCTTAATCTTGAAAATGTGAAGAAGAGTTCAAGACTTCACAAAAGATGTGGAACAAGCTTTTTACTATTTGTAGTAGTTATAAGTATTATAAGCTTTATTATAGTATCGGCTATTATTCCAGAGGCTTCTACAGGTTGGCTTAAGCTTGTAGTTAGACTTGCACTTATTCCTATTATAGCAGGCATTTCCTTTGAAATATTGCGTCTTGCGGGCAATAGTGATGGCAAGATTATAGGACTTTTAAGCAAGCCTGGTATGTGGTTGCAGCAGCTTACAACTATTGAGCCTGAGGATGATATGATAGAGGTTGGTATCGCTTCAGTGGAGGCTATATTTGACTGGAAGAAGTATCTTGTAGACAATTTTGGAGAGAACTCAGTAGATAATAGTAAGACAGATGGTACTATGGCAAATGATATCCTGGCTGGAGAGTAAAATATGAAGTATAGAGAAATTTTGCTGGCTGGTGAGGAAAAGCTTGCATTACAAAATATATTAGATAGTAAAAATGATGCTTGGCTTTTGTTTGAACATATTTTTAAAATGCCACGTCATAAATATTTTATGAATTCAAATGATGAGTGCGTGGATGAAAAGCTTTACAAAGACTATTTGGATGCTATAGAAATAAGAGCGAATCATATTCCTTTGCAGCATATTACTAAGACACAGGATTTTATGGGAATGACCTTTAATGTAAATGAGAATGTTCTTATTCCTAGACAGGATACAGAGGTGCTTGTGGAAAAGGCATTGTCGGTTATGAAGGATTGCGATAAGGTACTTGATATGTGTACCGGTTCTGGATGCATTGCCATAAGTATTGCAAAGCTTAAAAATGTGGATGTGACAGCAGTTGATATATCGTCTAAGGCATTGGAAGTAGCTAGGGAAAATGCAAAAAATCTTGGTGTATCAAATGTTACTTTCATAGAAAGTAATCTTTTTGAGAAAATATATGAAGATAGTACTAGTAAAAATTGTAATAAGTATGATATTATAGTTTCGAATCCGCCATATATAAAAAGTCTTGATATAGAAGAATTGATGGTAGAGGTAAAAGAACATGAGCCACGTCTTGCACTAGATGGTGATGAAGACGGACTTAAGTTTTATAGAGCCATTACTAGAGCTTCGCTAGATTTCATAAAATCAGGTGGTTATCTTATTTACGAGATAGGATGTGACCAGGGAGAAGATTTAAGAAATATTATGGTGGAAAATGGATTTATAGACATAGAGATAATTAAGGATTTGGCAGGTCTTGATAGAGTGTGCATAGGAATTAAGAGTTAGATAATTTGTACTTAATACCTATAGGTTAAGCCGTAAGAATTATGTCAGAAGGAAAGGATAATAAAATGTTTGATAAGTTGGATGATATTTTAGTAAGATTTGAAGAAGTATTAGAAGAATTAAATGATCCTGCGGTAGTAAATGACCAGCAGAAGTTTAGAAAGCTTATGAAGGAGCAAAATGACCTTGCTCCTATCGTAGAAGCATACAAGGCTTACAAGCAGGCAAAGCAGGATGTAGAGGATTCACTTGCTATTCTTGAAAATGAAAGTGATGATGATATGAGAGAGCTTGCAAAGGAAGAGTTAAATGACGCGAAGGCTCGTATAGAAGAGCTCGAGCAGGAGATGAAGATTCTTCTTCTTCCAAAGGACCCTAACGATGATAAGAATATCGTAGTAGAAATTCGTGCAGGTGCAGGCGGAGATGAAGCGGCACTTTTTGCAGCTGAGCTTTATCGTATGTACTGCCATTATGCAGAAGCGCATAGATGGAAAATAGAGCTTATTAACATGGATGATACAGGTATCGGTGGTATGAAGGAAGTAGAATTCATGGTTAAGGGTAAGGGAGCATACTCAGTGCTTAAGTATGAGAGTGGTGTTCATAGAGTACAGCGTGTGCCAGAGACAGAGTCAGGTGGACGTATTCATACTTCTACAGCTACAGTAGCTGTTATCCCAGAAGCAGAAGAAGTAGATATCAAGATTGATGAAAAGGATATCCGTATCGACGTTATGCGTGCTTCAGGAAATGGTGGACAGTGTGTCAATACAACAGACTCAGCTGTTAGACTTACACATTATCCAACAGGTATCGTAATCTATAGCCAGACAGAGAAGTCACAGATTCAGAATAGAGAAAAAGCATTTGCACTTCTTAGAGCAAAGCTTTATGACTTAGAGCTTCAGAAGGCACATGACGCAGAGGCAGAGGCTAGAAGAAGCCAGATTGGTACTGGTGACCGTTCAGAGAAGATTAGAACATACAACTTTCCACAGGGACGTGTAACAGACCATAGAATTAAGCTTACATTATACAAGATTGATCAGATTATGAATGGTGACATTCAGGAGATTATCGATGCGCTTATAGCAGCAGACCAGGCGGCTAAGCTTGCACAGGTAAGCGAGGACTAGAAAATAGGCCGAGTTTGGATGTGAGACTGAAAATCTTATATTGAAATTATAAAAGAGATACTCTATATCAGTTTAAGAGGCTGATATAGAGCATTTTTTTGTGGAGGGGCTGGCTAGTGCGTCGAAAAAAGTGTTGTACAAGTATGCATGGCACTTTATAATGAGATATATAAACTTGAAGTTTTATATGAGATGTATTTATAAATCAATTGCTTTTTGCTAATATTATTTATATAATAATACAAGATAATAAGCAAGATAATAAGTAAGTTGGAGGCGAAAAATGAACGGATATGAACCACCATTTAATATAACAAACGAGATACTAACATATGTGTCTTCTATTTCTGAAAAGATGGGTAAGATATCTGCAACAAGCAATCTGGAGTCAAAACCGCATCTTAGAAGAAATAATAGAATAAAATCTATACATTCATCATTAAAAATTGAAGCAAATTCGCTTTCACTTGGTCAAGTAAGAGATGTAATAAATGGAAAACTAGTTCTTGGAGCTCAAAAGGAAATACAAGAAGTAAAAAATGCCTATGCTGCTTATGAAAAAATGAACGACATTAATCCGTACAGTATAAAGCAGCTGAAAGAATTTCACGGTATTATGACGAAGTATGTTGTCGAGGAGTCAGGAGATTTTAGAAAAGGGGAGGAAGGTGTTTTTAAAGGAGATGAATGTATTTTTATGTGTCCTCCGGCAAGATTTGTGCCGGGACAGATGGAAGAACTTTTTGTTTGGATGAAAAGGGCAAGAGTTAGTGTGCATCCGCTCATCTTAAGTAGTGTTTTTCATTATGAATTTGTGTTTATTCATCCTTTCTCGGACGGTAATGGAAGAATGGCAAGGCTGTGGCACACAGCGATTTTATCTCAATGGAAACCAATCTTTGAATTTATTCCAATAGAAAGTCAAATTGAAAAATTCCAAGATGATTATTATGATGCAATTGCGAGATGTCATGTAGAGGGAGAGTCTACTACGTTTATAGAGTTTATGCTTATGCAGATAGATAAAATCTTAGATGAAGTATCGGGACAGATGTCAGAAAGTAGTGAGCAGATGACAGAGTATACGAAAAGAATGCTTGATGTTATGGAATACGATGTGCCATATACAGCAACTGCTATTATGGGAATGTTAGGATTAAGGTCAAAAGAAACATTTCGGAAAAATTATATGAATCCAGCTTTGGAACTTAATCTTGTAAGAATGACGATACCTGATAAGCCTAATAGTAAGAATCAAAGATATGTAAAATGTTAATGAAAGATGAATATGAATTTTCTTAATTGATAATGTTATGAGACATTAAGTGTCCCATTAAATAAAATAGGACATTGCTCGCTTTGTGTCCTGTACTTTTTAGTGGGTAATAGATACGATGTTTTTCAAGGAGGTTAGAAATATGAATCATATAAAAATTGGAGAATTCTTGAGAGAACTTCGTAAAGAGAAAGGGCTTACTCAGGAACAACTTGCAGAACAGTTTAATGTATCTCGAAGGTCTGTATCAAGATGGGAAACAGGTGTTTGAGTTATAATAGGACCAAGTTAGATGAAACCCAGTAAAATCAAGGGGTTGTGCCTAATTTAGTCCTTATTTTTATACCATTTTAATCGGCAGATAAGGCAGCGCTGACAAATTAAACCGAAATTCAAACACAGCACAAGTAATTCAGGAGTCATGACCTGAGTGTGGTTCGTGCACCCAAGTGAGGTGACAATTTAATAGTTTTATTTAGGTAGGACTAAATTAGCATTTAACACGGAGAAATTCCGTTTGGCTGATATAGTCCTACTTTTTGTTTTGAAAGGAAGAGATTGTATGAGCAAAGTGCTAATTGAAGTCCTCGTAATAATTCTTATTGCAGGCAGTTATTTGATACTGTATTCAGCAGTTAGAGTATCGGCTATAGCAGATAAAAGAATAGCGGAGATACGAAGTAGAGAAACATTTGATAAAGAAAAGCAGTTGAAAACAAATCAAAGTAATCTATCGGGAGGGATGGCTATGGCAAATAAAGAAAAGAAGATTGAAGGCAGACTGGGCTATAACAGTGAGAATGGCAGATATGGATTGCTGGTATCAGATTTATGGGAACATACCGGATTCCATTGTGGAGAATGCTTAGAAGTCAAGGTTGATGACAAATGGGTAAAAACCCGGATGGAAATGGATATTGACCGTAACTGGTATCTGGTGGATACCCCCTATACAGGAGATTTAGAGTATGTTAGGGCGAGAATTTAAGAAACGGAGGAAGTACAGAATGAACAATAGTATTGAAATAATTGGAATTGACCATGGCTGGTCACAGATGAAGACAAGCAACTATTGCTTTAACACATCAATTAAAGAGTTGCCGAATGTTCCGGCATTTACAGATAATGTTCTTCAATATGACAATAGACATTTTGCTGTTGGAGATGAACGACTGGAAGTGCTTGACAGTAAGGTGGAAAATGAGAACTTCTATTTGCTCACTTTAGTGGCAATGGCAAAGGAAATGAAAAGCAGAGGAATAAAGGAAGCAGATATTGCTCTTGCTGTTGGACTTCCACTGACAAGATTTTCAGCGGAAAGAAAACCATTCATCGAATATCTGTCAAAGAATGAATTTGTAGCATTCACCTTTGAAAATGACCTATATCGAGCACACATTATGAATGTGTCAGTCTTTCCACAGTGCTATGCAGCAATCGCCGGTATGTTACCATCCTTTGGTAAAAAAGCATTGGTTGTCGATATTGGTTCATGGACGATTGACAGTATGATGATTCTTGACAAGAGACCGGACAGTACAAAATGCGATACCCAGAATGAAGGATTAATCCGCTGTATGAGGTCCATAAACCGACTTGCAGTACAGGTAAAGAATCACAAGATAGATGAAGCAGATATTCAGGAATATATGATTACAGGCAGAACATCACTGCCGGCTGAGTATAAGGAACTTATGGACCAGGAGATTAACGAATTTGTAAATAAGGTATATCGTTATCAAATTGAGTGTGGTTATAACCTTGATATGATGCCGGTCTACTTTGTAGGCGGTGGTGCAATTGTTATGAAGAACTTTGGAAAGCATCAGCCAAATTTTCATTATGTACTTGATGTAAAGGCAAATGCCAAGGGATTTGAGAAAATGGCGAGGATTGCATTAAGCAGCGGGAGGTAGTGGCTATGGCACGAAAGGATGTCGAACAATTCAATCTTCGGCTTAATCTGAATAACCCGAATCATTTGAAGATATATCGAACCTTCCAAGACCTGAATACCGACATTCATAAGTCGAGAAATAACTTTATTATTGAAGCGTTGCTAAGATATATTAACGGTATTTCAGAAGAAGATTTGACCATTACCGGGGCGAAGAAAAAGCAGGAGGCAGACAGATATGTTACACAGTCAGAAATTGCTGAACTGGAAACGAGAATAACTGCGAAAGTTATGAAAGAAGTTGCTGAAATGATGGGAAGAGCTGCGTTAGGCAATCAGGGAATGATGATAAATCCTATGATGATGCAGTCCTATATGCAGATGGCACAAACTACTCAGCAGGAAGCACCCAAAGAAAACGAGACAAAAGATGTTACAGAGGAAGAGGATGCAACATTGCAGGAAATGTCACTGATGTTTGCTCAAGGAGAATTTGGAAAGGAGTAAAGCCTATGGCAGTAATAAGCGGAATCGGAAATGTGTTACTTACCATATTGAAATGGATATTAAAAATAGTATTAGGAATACTCAGACTGGTATTGGAGGTGGCAAAAATCTTTCTGCTTCTGCTTAATCTGGTATTCAGAGTGTTTATGGCTTTTGTAGGTGCAGGAACACCATGAAAGGGGGTGTGGCTTATGAAGTTTCGATTTGAGAATTATCTTAAGAATCGCAGACTGGTAAAGTATTTCTTTGCTATGAAGAAGCTTGTAACTGCGTAAAGAAAAAAGCAAAATGAAAGGAGACTAACAATGCACAGAATACGGGACAGTCCTATAGAAGATGTCCCGTGACAACCGAATAAATTGTTCACATAGAGTAAGAGTGGACAGGTCAGTTTGTCATGAGGACACAAGCCTATCCCTCTTACGGAAAGGGAATAGGTGATTCATATGAAGAAACTATTATTTTTCTTATTATCCGTAGTACTGATAGGAAGTGTCGGATGTGGTTCAAAGAAAGATTTGAGTACGGAAGTAACGGATGCAGAAAGTATAGAGGTTGTTAATGAAACAGTTGAACCGACAACTGAAGCTGTAACTGTTGAAACCGAGGATGCGGAGACAGCACAGCAGGAAAGCACCGAGGCTGTAACAGAGGTGGATTCTTCTGCTGATACAAAGGATACCGGTAAGGATAACCAATCAGATAATATATCTTCTGAGGAAAAAACTGCTGATAATAAGCAGTCGGAAGAAAATAAAAGCTCTGATAGTCAGAAATCTGAGAAACAGCCAAAAGACACAAAGAGCGAACCAGCTTCTGAGCAGCAGCCGAAACCGGAGGATAATTCAAAACCGGAAGAAAAGCCGGAAGAAAAGCCGGAAGAAAAACCGGAACCAAAACCAGAACCACAGGCAGTATCTTACAGCCCGGAAAAGGTGGTAAGCCTTGCAATTTTAAAGTGTCAGGCTGGTGGAATGGTGACAACAGAGCAGCATTTGAAGGACAATCTGAATGCGGGAAAGATTACGCAGGAAGAGTATGATGAATATTATCCTCTGGACGGATTGGAAGACAGCTATTACAGCGTATTTGTCAATGTTGACTTAAACAAAGCTGCAACAACATCCGGAAGGACACTTGGAAGTGAGGAGGAGATTGCACAGTATATTGCAGATATGCTTTTACTGGAGTCCGATTCTGTATTTAACATCCGCTATACCGGAACTACCAAAACATCAGGCGAAACTTTCTATGAGTTCCGTTGCTACAGATAAAAGAATACAGACTGTATCATGAGAGCAGGTATAAGCCAAAAACTTATGCCTGCTCTTTTTTTGTTATGGCGACGAGGTAAATGGACACCGTGCTTGCACGAGTGGACATTTGACGACCGCTAATCAGAGCGAGATTCGCAAAGCGTATCTCGTCTCTGCATGTAGTCAATGAGAAGTGCAAAGAGAAATCTAGGTGCACTTCTATTATAAATTTTTAGGAGGAATATCGAATGAAACAGAAATTAAGACGATTTATGGCTGGTTTTCTTGCCATATTAACCATGTTTACTACGCTGTTTACGAATGGCACTACAGCTTTTGCTGCCAGTTCAAGTGCTAATATCTCATTCTGGTATGCATCAGCGAAAGACCATGGAGTAATCAGTGAGTTTAACAGTAATCACAAAGGTGGAATTCTGTATGCAATGATTGATGGTCATTCGGCATACTGCATGAACTTTGGATTGTCAGCGAAGGGCGGACAGCTTATGAACAGTGACAGCAATCCGAATACCAATCTTTCAGCAGCACAGGAGAAGCTTCTTGCCTATTGTATGTACTATGGTTATTCCACAACAGAGGCAAAAGCACCGACAAATGACCAGTGCAATAAATATATTGCAACACAGTCCATGGTATGGATTATTGTAAATGGCATATTTGGAACGAGCAGTGCGGATTCGGCAGCAAGCAAACTTTGTGCCTGTGCACCGGATTCATCATCATCTTATTCGTATTATGAGACATTGAGAGATAAGATCAATGCTTCATACAATGCCACAAGACCAAGTTTTGCATCAAAAACAAAGAGTGATGCTACAACTTATGAGCTTAAGTGGAATGAAAGCAATCAGAGATTTGAGTACACATTTACTGACAAAAACGGTGTACTTGGAAACTTTGATTTTTCCATCGACGGGTTCAGCGTATCAAAGAGTGGTAATTCCATGACAGTTTACACCAAGTCAGTAAATACCACAGCTACACTTGGCTCATTCAAGTCAACTATCGGAGCAGTTGATACTACTTCAAGCTGTGTATTCTGGCTTACAGGAAACTCCGGAGATCAGGAATTTATTTCAGAGCAGCCATCTGCTGACCCTATATCTGCATATATCAAAGTTAAGACAGAGAATATCGGATATGGTGAAATCACAAAAACAGATGAGTCCAGTGGTGTGAAGCTTGCAGGAGCAGTATATGGAATCTATTCCGACAGCGGATGCACAAATCTTGTTGGCAAAATGACAACAGACAGTAACGGATATGCGAAGTCAAAGGCATTGGTTGCAGGCACTTATTATGTGAAAGAAATCACAGCACCAAAGGGATATGTTTTATCCGGTAAGGTTCACACCTTAACAGTCAAAGCCGGACAGACAACAGGCATTAAGGCTACTGATAAAGAGCAGCTCGGTTCTCTCACAATCTACAAAGAGGGCGAAGTCCTTGTTGGATGGAATGGCAGCAACTTCACTTATGAGACAAGAAAGCTTCCGGGAGCCACATTTAAGGTAACTGCCGGAGCAGATATCTATAAGGCGGATGGAACAAAGGTTTACAGCAAGGGAGATGTCATTGCAGAGAATCTTGTATCCGGAAGTGACGGTCAGGCAGTGTTATCAGACCTTCATCTTGGAACTTATGTGGTTACAGAGACAAAGAGCATTGACGGATATACCATTAACACCACTCCACAGACTGTTAAAATTGAGTACAAGGATCAGAATGTAACGGTTCAGGCAGAATCAACGACAATCAAAAACAGCAGACAAAAGGCGGAAGTATCCGTTGTGAAAAAGGATTCCGATACGGATAATCCATTAACAGGCGGTCAGTACACTCTTTATGCAGGAAATGACATCAAAAACTATGATGGAAGGGTGATTGTTACTAAGGGAGCTGCACTTCAGACAATAACAACCGGGGCTGATGGAAAGGCAACTTACACCGTAGACCTTCCAATCAGCAATAGCTTCTATATCGTAGAGACTAAAGCACCTGTAAATTATGTCCGTAACAGCGATGATGTTTACAGTTTCAATTTCAGTGTAATGTCTCAGGATAAGGCAAAAGCAACCTTTGCACACACATTCAAGAATGACAGAACTACTGCAAAGATTCAGATTTTCAAGGTGGATAAGGAAACCGGAAAAGCAGTTCCACAGGGCGATGCAAAGCTTGAAGGAGCAGTATATGGTTTATATGCCCGTGAGAACATTGTTCATCCAGACGGGAAAACAGGGGTAATCTTTAAGGCTGGAGACCTTGTTGCTACTCTTACAACAGATGCAAAGGGTGCCTGTTCCATTGATAACCTTTATCTTGGAAAATACTATGTGAAGGAAATCACACCATCCGAAGGATATCTTCTGGATGAGGAAGAGCATGATGTGGTATGCGATTATGAAGGAGATTTGATTCCGCAGGTTCTTAGAAGCACAACTTCCAAGGAACAGGTAATTAAGCAGCCATTCCAGCTGATCAAAGTGTCAGACAATGGGGATGATACAGAAGCTCCTCTTCTTGCAGGAGCAGGCTTTACTGCTTACCTGAAATCATCATTGAAGGTTAAGGCAGACGGCTCTTACGATTATGAAAGTGCAACACCTGTTGTTATCGGTGAGAATGGAGCAAAGTCCATTTACACAGACGAAAAGGGTCATGCAGTATCCATTGCAATTCCTTATGGAACTTATGTGGTACTTGAAACAGAAACACCTCACAACATGGAAACAATCAAACCTTTTGAGGTAAAGATTGTGGAGAACAATCCAACAGAGCCTCAGATTTGGAGAGTTTTTATCGACCGTGAGTTTACAGCAAAACTTCGTGTGGTAAAGAAAGATGCTGATACAAAGCAGACAGTTCTTATTCCAAACACAGAGTTTAAGATCTTTAATCTTGATACTGGAAAGTATGTAACCATGATTACAACTTATCCTTCCAAGGTGACACACACTTCATTCTTTACGGATGAGGACGGGGATTTGATTTTACCGGAGGCATTAAAGCTTGGTAATTACAGAATTGAGGAGATTGCTGCTCCATACGGTTATGTGGTAAATGAGACCTATGTAAAAGTGGCGGTAGATACTGACACAGCTTATGAAATTGACCCTGAAACTTATGAAGCAATCATTACAGTGGATTACGAAGATGCACCTGTTGTGGGTGAACTTACCGTAGAGAAGAAGGGAGAAGTTCTTGACTCTTATAAGGGTGGTCTTTTCGCAGACTCCGATGAAAAATCATTTGTGTATCGAGAAGGAAGCCTTGCAGGTGCCAAGTATGAGGTCTATGCAGCTGAGGATATCTTTACAGCTGATATGCAGAAAGACGCTGATGGCAACAGAATAAAGTATTATTCTGAGGGCGAGCTTGTGGCAACACTTGATACCGGAGATGATGGAAAAGCAGTTCTTAAGAATCTTCCATTAGGAAAATACAAGGTTGTGGAAGTAGAAGCTCCTTACGGATATGTTCTGAATCAGGATGCACAGTATGTAACATTTGCTTATGTGGATGACCATACACCGGTTATTTATGAAACAGCAACATTTACCAATGACAGACAGAAGTTATCTTTATCTGTAGAAAAGAAAGATTCCGAGACAGATGAACCAATAGGCGGTGCTGTATTTGGTCTTTACGCAGACGAAGATATCAGGAATGTTGATGGAAAAGTTATCATAGAAGCAGGTACTTTACTTGAGACAGCAGTTTCAGATGAGAATGGTATCGTAAGCTTCACAAAGGATTATCCATTTGCCAAGTATTATGCAAAAGAAATGGAAACACCTGCCGGATATGTGACAAACGAGGAAGTAATCGCCTTTGATGCACAGTATCAGGGACAGGATATCAAGGTTGCCAAGTACAGCAGTGTATTCCTTAATACTCCAACTACTTTTGAATTCTCCAAGGAGGATATTACAAGCGGTGCAGAGCTTTCAGGAGCAACTCTTTGTGTTATTGACAAGGATGGAAATGTCATTGAGACATGGACTTCCGTCAGCGGAGAGAAACATGTAATCAAGAAACTGGTAGTAGGTGAGACTTATACTCTTCGTGAGGAATATGCACCATACGGATATCTTCGGGCAACAGATATTCAGTTTACTGTTGAGGACACAGAAAACATCCAGTCCGTTGTAATGAAGGATGAAGTGCCTACAGGTTCTATCATCATCAACAAGGATGGTGAATTTGTAACAGACAAGACTCTTATCAAGGGTCACTGGTACGATTTTATTTTCAATTACTTCAAGAAATCCCTTGCCGGAGTAACC
>JAFQOW010000026.1 GCA_017412055.1 Lachnospiraceae bacterium
GGCTTACTGTATAACCTAGTATCCAACCATGCTTGTCGCAAGCAGTTTCTACTGCATAAGCAAATACCTGCTTATGTTCTCCCTTGTGGAACCAGCCACTATCAGGGTCTGATGTACTGCACTTGACTGTTTTTTCTTCTGGGTGAATTTTAAAAGTAAATTCCGTATGCAAGACTAAATTCCATCACCTATTTAAAAATGGGGGAGTGGAATTTTAAATTTTAATTCTCGCACATCAAAAACAACTATTTTATCATTGACCATTCAAACTATTCATTTTATAATTAAATCACTATATTGATTTTAAATTTAATAAGAAAGGAGACTATTTTATGGGTCGTTTAGATGGTAAGGTTGCAATCGTCACAGGAAGTAATTCAGGTGTAGGTGCAGCTACTGCAAAATTATTTGCAAAAGAAGGTGCTAAGGTCGTTATAAGTGCACGTCGTCTTCCACAGCTTGAGGAAGTCGCAGAAGAAATCAAGGCTGCTGGCGGTGAGGTTCTTATAGTTCAGACAGATGTGTCTAAGAAAGAGGATGTAGAAAATCTCGTAGCTAGAACTGTTGAGGTTTTCGGCAAAATCGATGTTTTAGTAAATAATGCAGGTGTTCTTGAGGCTGGACTTAAGCCAATCGATTGTTACGAGGACGAAGACCTTGAGTGGGTTTTCGGTATTAACACAAAGGGTACTCTCTACTGCACACGTGCCGTATTACAGGAAATGATGAAAAACAATTCTGGTTCTATCATCAACCTTGATTCTGTAGCCGGTCAGTTTGGTACTGGTGGCGCTGCTTATGTTACAAGCAAAGCTGCTGTAGTAGGTTTAACAAAGCATACTGCTATGCGTTTTGCAGGTACAGGCATCCGCTGCAACTCTGTTAACCCAAGTTCTATCGCTACACCTATGGCGAAGACAGATCCTGCAACTCTTAATCAGGATATGTTCGGTCAGATGAGAAAGCACATGAATCTTTCAGTACCTATCTGTATGCCAGAAGATGTTGCTAATATCTTACTCTTCCTTGCAAGCGATGAGTCACGAGCTATCACAGGTCAGATTATTGTATCTGATTTTGGTGCTACACTTTAATTAAAACGGCGATAAGTCAACCTTATCGCCGTTTTTTTACCATACCGGTCCATCACCTACACTGTACGAACCGCCAAAATAATCTTCATAAAACTCTTTATCATAATAGCGCTCGTCATAACCGTCATTTTGCTGCTGCTTAAGTTTGTTTTTTATCTCTTGCTCTCTTTTTGTTTCTGGATTTCCTTGGTTTCCTTGTGGCTCGTTGTTATTTCCACCTGATTGTGCATTGTTATTCTGCAATGATTTTAATATATTATCAATTTCTTCTTTAAGCCTTGTAGCCTCTCCATCATGCCCCGCTTCTGTCTCCAACGCACATTCATCCTCAACCAATATACTTCTTGCTTCAATTAACTTTGTAATTGTATTCTCTTTATTTTCTTCGCTGGCATAATCCTCCGGTAATGTTTTTATAATAGCCAAAGCCATATTAATCCTTATTTCACACATATGATTTTTCTTAGTGTCCTTAGACATAGCCAACTTATATTCCTCAATTGCCAACTCATATTCCTGATTTTGATAGTGAATATTTCCCGCATTATAATGTGCAATATGCGGTTGAATATAATTACAGCTAAAATTCGGTTTCATATTAATATCAAAATTTTCATTCTCATACTCATTTACAACATATTCATTATACATATACGTAAAGGCTAGTTTTAAAGCTACCATAAACATCACAATACAAACACATGCAATAATTTTCTTTTTCACTTCCTGCTCCTATCCTTTCTTCCTATAATAAATAAAATCATAAATTAATATACCCATTAATATGAATACAAAATAATAATACGTTTCTTTATATCCCTCTGTACCCTCACCCATCTTAAATTCGCCATTTTGTCCAAGTTTATCAATTATCTTTTCTACTTGTTTATTTACAGCTTTGTGATCAGTAGCATGAACATATGATACACCAAAATTCTTAGCAATCTGCTTTAAATTCTTCTCATCTATTTTAGATATCGCTTTCACCCAATTATCGTCCTCGTCATAATAATAAAGAACTCCTGTCGTTTCACTATCTCCAGAAAATTCAACAGGACGCATAACTCCCCCCTTATCAGTACCATATCCCAACACAGCACCATTATCTACATATTTCCCTAATTCTCCATAAGACTTCAATTCATCACTATTTATTACCTCACCATCACTTATAAAAAATAAGATTTTGTATGTATCTCTATTATTATCTAATATTTTATCCATTTCTGCCATTACATCATTCAAGGATGTTCCGGTTGCATAAAATTGACTCTGTCCCTCTAGCAAATCTATAGCATGTATTACCATTTCCGTATCAATAGTATACGGTAGCATTCTTTGTACATTATTATCAAACACTATCAGCGAATATGAAGCTCCCGGGAATTTTTCTATTATATAATTACAATCCTCCTTGACGGCATCTAAACGTTTTTCATCACCATTATAATCCTCAGCAAGCATGCTGATTGTGTTATCTATTACAAACATAATATCCACATTACTTGTCATATTTGTCACATCATCTGCTAATATCATTATTCGCATATTAATAACAAACATTAATAATACAATTAAGATTTGCCTTATGTAATTAAATAAACCTTTTCGCTTAAAAAACAATAATATAATACATATTATTCCCATAAGCCAAAGGGGAATAATTGGATTTATTATCATAACTTCCTCCTAAACTTAACCTTTTTATCTCTTCGCAATTTTACTCAATACAAAATATACTCCTATAAAAAATATCATTATTCCAAACAACATTTCCGGTTTATCATATATGACTGTATCCACTTTATTCATAACAGATGTGTCTGTTTTCTCTATATCCTTCACCAAATCATCAAGTACTTTGTCCGATGTATATTTATAATATGAACCACCTGTTTTTTCCATACATCTTATATATTCCCCTTCTTTCACTACCTCTTCCGGCGCTATTCCATACACTTTTACATTGTTCTTTTTACATAAATCTGTAGCCTCTTCAAGAGATACATATTGTGTTCCATAAATATCATTATCCGAAGCCAAAATAATAAGTCTGGATCTCTCAGTATTTTTTTCTAAGTCCGGGAAATTGTAAAGACAACTAGCAAGTCCATCGCCTATTAATGAGCTCCCCTCATCAATAAGAGTTCCTTGATACCTAAAAGTATAAGTCTCATATTCCTCACTATTTATATTGATTTCGTATCCCTCTTCCTCTTCTTTTAGACTCAATTCTATAGATTTTGATAATCTATCCAAGTTTTCTATTACATAATCATAGTCCGTTGTAAGTGGCACTAGTAAAACTGCGCGCCCGATAAATATTGTTATCCCAAATCTTTCACCGTCTAACTTCTTAACAACCTTTTTTAATTTTTCACATAAATCTAAATTCAATTTATCAACAGAAGTTGATGTATCCAAGCATATAAAAATATCCCTATTTCTCAATTCTGTATTAATCTGTTCAACCTTAGCCGGTCTTGCTGCAATAATACATGCTAATATAACAGCAACAAGCAGGCACCCCATAGCACTAATATTTACTATATTATATCTTCTTTTTATTTTTTTATATAAATCTGTCTGCTCTACGATTTCTATATTTGCAACCTTTTTACCTGCCTTATATGCACTTTTCTTTCCTAACGGGATTATAAGTAATACTAGCATTACAATAATTCCTATAACAGCCAACCACGGATTTATTAATTCCATCCCTCTACTACCTTTCTTGCTTTATCTATGGAAACATATATATTACCATTTTTATCTATGGAGAATTCCGGTGCGTAGCACTCGCTTACTACATTATACACTCCTGACATATTTGTATTCTTTATTTCATCTAATGTATAATTGTGTACTTTAACACCTGTTGTTTCATATGTATAATTTCTTATAATTTTACTTAATTCCTGATAGGCCCTTCTGTTTGATACCTTCCCCGCCTTACTTCTTTCCTCCAAGCCATTAAGATACGCAATATATTTTTTCTTTATTTTCTCTCTATCTTCTACTGATATCTCCCTATCAATATATACTGTTTTTTTATTTAATTTTATTACACAAAATACTACAGCCATCCCTATAAGCATAATAAATACAATGCCTGCGACCAATAAAACTATTGGCGAATAAGATTTCATATCTTGCAAATTAACGGTTATTTGCATGAGCCTGTCCTCCTAATAATTCTATAATCTTCTCTACAACTTCCGCCTGCTCATTTATGCACACACTTGCTATTCTATTTTGTGCAAGCTTCTTCTCATTAGATATATCTAATTCCTTTTTTATATCCTGCTGCATTTTAAGCAGCTCTTTATTGCCCGAAATAAAATCCGGTATATACACATCATCCGCAACAGCATAAGCTTGTTCACCTGAAACTGTTGCATCATTTATGCTTACAAATAATACGTCATGCTGATAAGATAACTTTTTCAATGTATTATGACTAATATTATGTATTCCCATCGCGTCAGAAATAACTACTATTATCATTCTTCTGTTAATATTTCTAACTATATAGTTCAGTGTCTTCTCTATATCAGTTTCATAATGGTCAAATTTTTCTCTATCATAATCTGTGAGTATTTTTTCTATATTATTAAGACCATTTCTAAATGGGAAATACTGTATCATCGAATTTCTATTATATATAGCACCTACATTATCTCCATTTTTCGCTGCTATATATCCAATAATCCCTCCCACATAAAGGGCTATCTCTTTTTTCTCATCCATACTATCTGTGTGAGCACTCATACTCTTACCTGTATCAAATACAAGCATTACATTATGCTTTTTCTCTGCAATATATCTTTTTATCAAAATTTTCCCGCTTCTAGAAGATGCCTTCCAATCTATATCACGTATACTATCACCTGGAATATATTCTCGCAAATTTTCAAAATCCAACCCATTCCCTTGATATACAGACTTATATGAACCATCAAATATATTGCTTGTCCTTTTAGTTGAATATAAGCTTAGCTTAGCCTTTATCTTTGTTATGTAATCCTTCATAGCACATAATACTCCTACTACATAATGGAAGTTCAGAGAACTTTCCTATATCATTAAAATAATATTTCATATTTCTATGTCTTCATCCTGCCATCTATCTATTTTCCCTATAGCAAGATATATAAACCTTATGGTGTGGAAATGGCATTTACTATTGCATTAATGATATGCTCGGGCAACACACCATCTGCTACTGCTGCATAATTCAATGCTATTCTATGTCTTAAGACACTATATATTAATGCTTTTACATCATCTGGTGTAACATAATTTCTTCCACACATTATAGCTCTCGCCTTAGATACCTCCATAAGAGCTATGGCACCCCTTGTACTAGCACCCATCGTTACATATTGGGCAAGTTCAGGTGCAATAAAATTTCCAGGATATCTTGTCGAATTAATTATACTTATTATATATTTTTTAATAGAATCATCCATATATACTCTTTTTACTAATTTTTGTAAAAATACAACATCTGATAATTGCACTACCGACCTTGAACTATCAAAAACATTATTTTCTATTCTATTCAAAATCGCAAACTCTTCTTCCATATTTGGATAATTAAGCTTTTCTTTCATTAAAAATCTATCAAGCTGAGCTTCTGCCAACAAATATGTACCTTCCTGTTCAACTGGATTTTGTGTAGCTATAACAGTAAATATTTCCGGCATCTTATACACCTCTCCGCCTATTGTAACCTGATGCTCCTGCATTACTTCTAACATAGCACTCTGAGTTTTTGCACTAGAACGATTTATCTCATCAAGCAAAACAAAGTTTGCACATACTGGCCCAAGCTTTGTCTCAAATGAATTTGTTGCATAATTTAAAACCTGTGTACCCACAATATCACTTGGAAGCAAATCTGGTGTGCACTGAATTCTTGAAAATGTACCATTTACTGCCTCTGTCACTGTCTTTGCAGCTGTTGTCTTCGCAAGTCCTGGCACTGACTCTAACAAAATATGCCCATTACACATAATCGTAGCAAATAGCGCAGTACCAAGACTCGACTGCCCAACCATCTTTCCATAATAGTAATCTCTCATCTTAACCAAAATATCTCTTGCTTTCTGTAACTCTTGATCTGTAATTTTTTGTATGTTTTCCATCTTTTATCTCCTTGAATAGATTTTTATATTTTTTCTTCCACATTTTTATGCTACCTCAGCATAATATAACACATATTATAAAAATAAAATATATTTTCTTCAAATTAAATAATATTTTCTTCATAGCTATAATTCTACAAATATTTATAAAACAAGAGCTTTGAGAATTAATTAATAATTCAGAGACTTTCATATAGAATTTTATTTTAATAAAATCTTTTAAATTATTGACATATTTATTAACAGAACAATATAATCTTTATATTATCAACCGTGGAGGGTCAATATGATACTTTATTATTCAGCAACTGGTAACACAGAATACATAGCAAAAGAACTTGCAAGGCGCCTTGATGACGAATGTATAGATTTACTAGACCGAATCAAAAAGTATGATTACAGTACGTTACATTCTGATAAACCGTTTATAATATGTGCACCGGTCTACGTGTGTGAAATGCCTAGAAACTATGTAGCTAATAATTCTTATCCTATGTTGCCTAAGGAAGAGGTTGAAGAGAGAATTATCAATTCTCATAAAATGCCAACTCCAGTTGCCGAGGCAATCAAAGCTGGTGCAGACAAAATGACACTGTTAAGAAAATCCATAAGCATTACGATTCCTCTTACACAGTGTCATTTTTATAATCATTTTTATACTTATTCACTTTTATCCAAGAGCCACATCAAGCACCATCATCACCGAAAATCCCGCAGCAAACATAAGCGTACCTATATGACTGTGAGCTCCCTCTACTGCCTCTGGTATAAGTTCTTCAACTACCACATAAAGCATTGCTCCTGCTGCAAAGCATAATAAATATGGTAATGCCGGCACAATCAATCCTGTAAATTGAATTGTAATAAGAGCTCCTATAGGCTCTACTATTCCTGATAACACTCCATAAAGGCATGCTTTTTTCCTGCTCATTCCTTCTGCTCTAAGAGGAAGAGAGATAATCGCACCCTCTGGAAAATTCTGAATCGCTATACCTATAGATAATGCCAACGCTCCCATAGCTGTTATAGATGAATCACCTGCTACCAGACCAGCATATACTACACCGATTGCCATTCCTTCTGGAATATTATGAAGTGCAACAGCAAGTACCATGGTGGTTGTTTTTTTTAGATTTGTTTTAGGTCCTTCCAGCTCATTTGTATTAATATGCAAGTGAGGAATTACATGGTCTAACAAAAGTAAAAAGAGCACACCCAGCCATACACCTACAAGCGCTGGTACAAAAGACCATTTTCCCATATGCTCCGCTTTATCAATCGACGGAATGATAAGACTCCATACTGATGCCGCAACCATAACTCCCGCTGCAAAACCTGCCAAGGATTTCTGCACCTTTGAATTCATCCCTTTGCCCATAAATAAAACACACGCTGAACCAAGGGCAGTTCCTAGAAAAGGAATTAATATTCCAATATAAGTTTCCATATATACACCTCTTTCTTATGTACTATTTATATTATATTCAAATCTGTAATTATAGTTATAATATATTTTAATAATTTTTTCTACTGTCTAATAGTGCAATACTCACTTACATTTTTATTATATATTCCTCTATTATCCTTGCATTGCCTTCTTTACCTCTTGCTTATATGCATACATTCTCTCATCAGCTAACTGATATATTTTTTCAGATCTACCTTCCCTAACCTCGCTGTTTGTAGCATAACCATATGATATAGACAAGCCAAGCTCTGGTTTCTTTTCATTTACTTCTTTGATATTCTCATTAAAATTCTCAAGCAGCTTTTCGATAGCACTCTTATCATCTGTTTCTAGAATTGCCATAAATTCATCGCCACCCATTCTGCCTACGACGCCTTCGGAAGCAAATGTTTTTTCAAGAACAATAGCCGCATAACATATTAATTCATCACCCTTTAGATGACCATATGTATCATTTATTTTCTTTAATCCGTTTAAATCAAAAATAATAACTGTATATTTACTATTTTTATCAAGGCTAATATTTCTCATATACTCTGAGCAATAGGTTCTATTGTGAAGTTTCGTCAGTTCATCGGTGTAGGCACGCTTAATAAGGAGTGCCTTTTCATGTTCCTCCATCATATTCATTGTTGCCCTATGATACAAATCTATTACGAGAATTCCAACAAATATGGCAAATCCTACAGAAGAAATACCTTTTATCTGTGGAACATTAAACTTTGTGTGTCTTGATACAATAAATGACGCAACCTCATAAAACACGCAGAATAATACTGTAATCAAGCCTGCATTTGTAAACTTTGACAGCATAACATTTTTCTTTGTTCGTATAAATAACACATATGCAAAAAATGATAATAGCACTACAAACATTACCAAGAAATATTTAAGCATGCCAGCCCCATGTACCGTATCTGTAGTATGAAGAGCTATAGCTAAAACCGTCAATATAGCCTGAACTAAAAATAATACATTATATACACAAGTAATCACCTTGCTATTAGCTTCCTTCACATGTCCATACATATAACCAATAATCGGCAATGGCGCTATGAACAATGTCATATACTCCATAAGAGCAACTTTATATAACGGCAGTGAAAACATAATCATTATATCATAATAGCATAAGGTCCATATACCTATACAAATGGAAAATACTGACAAAAATAATACATTGCGATATTTTGATGAAAATACAACTGCAAATATCTGGACAAATGTCATCATTACGCCCAATACTACTAAAAAGCAACCCATTAATAACGGCAATCGATTATTAGTAATAATATAGCGATAAGAATTCTCCCATTCGCTTATCCACATTTCATCTATCTTAGAAAACGCATTATCCTCTGTTACTGTAAATTCTAATCTAAGATTTTTCCCTTTATATTCTTCGAGGAAATTTACAAGAAGATATCCACTACCTGTTGCCTTGTTATTTTCATATCTGTCTTTTCCATACTCATATTCTAAATTTCCATCTACATACATAGAAACTGTAGTATGACGATTTGGAATACATATGGATGCTTCCTTAAAATCGTAATCATCTGGAACTATGGTTTTCATGATAACCTCATCCTTTTTCATAAGTGTATCAAAGGCGAAATTATCAAGGCTTACGCCCTTATAAACCTTATCATTGATAGTCACATCCCAGTTATCATTTAAAATAACTCTATTTGAGACCTTCATAATATCGCTACATACCAGTTTATTTGCCAAGTAAAGCACGAGAACAATACTACCTAATGCATATATCATCCATATAATTTTAAGAATTTTTTTATTATTCTTCTTTAAATCCATTTAGTTCACCTTACTCCTCTACCCATTCAACTGTCACATTTGAATTTACTGCTGTTGTGTTGTCGTCTGCTCATCTTTAGTCGTTTCTTCCTCTTTATAATAATATTCTATAGCTTCTTCAAACCATTTTACCAACTGCCCATCAAGTTTTCCTTCCTCTACCATAGCTTCAAGTATAGAGAACGCTTTCGCTCTAGGCATAGGCTTTTTATATGGTCTATCTGTACATGTCAAGGCATCATATATATCTGCTATTGTTAATACTCTACACTCTACAGATAATTCTTCTGCACCCTTTTTCATAGGGTAACCTGTTCCATTTATGAACTCATGATGGTTTGATGCAATAGATGCCACATCCTTATGGAAAGAATGGAACTTTACCTTTGAAAGAATCTTACTTGTCATAACAACGTGACTTTCCATAATTTCTCTCTCTTCATTTGTAAGTGTTCCCTTTTGTATCAACAAGCAGCTCTTTTCATAATCTGTAAGGAATGGAATACACTCACCATCTGGCGTAATATACTTATGCTCTCCTATCTCCACGATTCTATCAAGCTTCTCCTGTGGCAAGAATCCTGCGCCATCAATATCATGAATAAACTCCACACCCTCATCAAGATATTGCCGCATAGCACGTCCCTCTTCCTCACTCATCCTACCACTTAAAATTTCAGTTTCATAATATACCTTCAAAAGCTTATATCTATCATCCAATCTTTCAATATTTTTATCAAGACGTGTGGCCTTATTCATAACAGCCTTCGGAATAATCATCTTTCCAATGTCATGAAGTGTAGCCGCCAGTCTTAACTGTCCTATTCTATTTTTGTCAAAATATTCGTCTGTCTGACGCTTTTTATATAACATATTTGAATAGTTCGCAAAGGCACAAACATATTCTGTAACCTTCTTAGTATGGGAACCATTATAAGGCGTTCTTTCATCAACTGCTGTAGCAAAAGCATCTGCAAAGGAATACATCTGTTCCTTAAGAGCTTCCGTGTACATCCTATTGAAGGTGATAATTCTAATAATAAGCTGAGCTACATAAATCACTACTAATATAACTGGCAGATAAATTATATCCATAACATATCCATTATTATAAAGTAATTTGGCTACAACTACTTCTAGAACTATAAGCCCAACCATAATAAGTACACCATATACTGGTTTCATCTTTCTATTAATCAAATAAAATGCTATGGCAATAATAGTAATTATGAATACATATACTACAGGGGATACTGGAACTGCTGTCTTACCTTCCATAAGCGCCTCTAAAATATTGGCATGTATCTCTACTCCATACATCTGTGCACCCTTTTGAATAGGTACATTATATGCATCCATCATACCTGAAGTGTATGCCCCCACTAACACTATACAATCATCAAATACTTGTGGCTTTGTTTTTCCATTTATCACATCTACAAGAGATGTCACCTCATAATCTGCGCTTTTTCCAGAATATGAAAAATAAAACATATTTTTAAAATCTTCAGCAGTATATGTTTTAGGCATTTTTTCCTCTATACCATTTTTTTCACAATATATTTCATATATCTTTGCCGCTAATGATTTTTCTGTCATCCCGTTATATTCAACCTTATACTGGCCAAACCTTATGTATCCATCTTCATCCTGATGCGTATTGGCATATCCATGCAAAACATTGGCATTTAACTCCTCATATGGCAATTCGATACCTTCAACATGTCCTCTGTCAACCTCATAATCAATTACAGAACCGCCTTCTATGTCAAATGTACCCTTGTCTTTCAACATCGCTTTAGATGCTACCACTACATTTCCTGCTTTTTTTGCAGCCTCTGCAAATCTTTTATCCGACTCCTTATCTACATTTCCCGTATACATAATATCAAATGCTATTATGGACGGCTTAGTCTCCTCATTTTCACATAGAACCTCAACCAATCTCGCTGGCACATCTCTATTCCATGTGTTCATAGGTCCCAACGCTTCAAGTGTCTTCTCATCAATGGCTATTATCTTGATTTTTGTGTCTGTAGTTGTCTGAACATAATACAACGGGTCCGAAAAAATCTTATCTACAGAATACAGTACCCTCTCATTAATTAAAAAAATGGAAAACAAAGCAACAACAATTGTTGCCATAGCCACCATCAATGATTTATACTTCTTCATCGTAAATCACCAACCTATCAATATAAAATTTTTCACAAAAAAACGATACTTTATTCTATCATATCTATTTTACTTTTACAATATTCAAGGTAATTCAACACCATAAAATTTTTCATTATTTTCGTCAATTTTATTCTATATTAGCCGTCATAAATAATTTAAGCCACCAGCATGAACTGGTGGCTTAAATTATTCTACTTTTAGCATCTTATTACCTTTAAAAATCTTAACAAGTATTACGCCTATGATTAAACCTGCAACACCCTGTACAGCGTTTACCGGAATATTTACTAACGATGGAATAAATCCATACAAAAATCCTTCGAACACATAGTAGCCAAGAACCATAAAAATTTCTGCCAAAATACCACTAATAATTCTAGATGGCAAATCGCCACACTTCTTGCTACATAACTTATAACCATAGCATGCTATTAGAGCCATTATTCCCTTAATAATAAAAGTTGCTGGTGCATATAATACATATCCTGAAAATACATCTGCCATTGCCGAACCAATCGCTGCTGCCATAAAACCATATGTAGGTGAAAATATCCAACCGGCAAACAATATTATACAATCTCCAAGATTTACATATCCTTTAAGCGGTGAAGGCACCTTAATAATCATAGTTGCTATACATGCAAGAGCTGCCATAAGGGCTGCCATAACAAGTTTCTTCGTCTTCATATATCCAGACTCCTTTGTATCTTTTTCAATACTATACACCACATCTGATTATATGAATATTGTCAGAAAAAGAAAATTTTATATTACCAGAATCGCCCTATCTCCCACTATTTTTTACCTTAAAATATATTTTTTTACCAAAATACATAAGTGCATTAGCACCTAATAAGACTGCTGCCGTGGAAAAGAACAATGCAACATACACATAAAACGGTCTAAAGCCGTCCATAATCCCACTGTATATAGGCGCTATCAAAAGAATACCACCTACTAATAAAAGCATTATACCTAATATAAATATAATTACCGCAAATATGCTCGCAACTATTTTTTTAATTGCATCCATCTTGCCATATGGCTCATATTTTAAGGTTCCATTTTCCACTGCTAATATGGTTTCATAGGCATCCATATAATCTCTACAGAACTTATAATCTGATTTATTCCCGTACTTTATTATCACATTTACAGTATGATTGTCCTCGCAGACAATTACCTTGAAGCCTTTGCTTAGGCGCAATTTTAGTTCTCCTCTTTCCTTAGCTATGAATTGTATGGCACCTGATGTGGCGTCGGATAAAGCTTGTGTAAGTGATTCGTATGAATTTATTTTGTATTTATCTTCTGTTCCTTTATTATTAACCATAGTTTTACCTTCCCATTTTATATGATATATATATATATATATAATTTTTACTTCTTTTTACACTATTTCATATTTTCCGTGGACAGATAACAAGATTTTTTATCACTCTACTACTAATCTTAATTTCTTTGAATCTAGCTTTGTAACTCCATCAAACTTAGTATGGACTTCATCTTTCTCATACTTAAATCCACACTTTCCTAAAACGCCTCCTGATGCTGAATTTTCTTTCGCATAAAATGCCACAAACTCTTTTATATTTAGCTCATTAATTCCAAACTCAAGCATTGCCTTTGCAGCCTCTGTTGCATATCCTTTATGCCAATAATCATACATAAAGTTATATCCTATCTCCCACGCATCTTCCTCTTCTTTATAGAAAATTCCTCCACTACCAAATAGATATCCGTTCTCTTTAAGAGTAAATCCCCAGTCATAATACTTGTCATTGGACTCATTTTCTTCCACAAATTTTAGCCAAGCCTTTGTAACGTCCACCGAATCATGTACACACCATCTAACATACTTTGCCACACGCTCATCTGTAGTCCAACGCTTAAATATATCATTTGCATCTTCCACTGTTAATGGTCTTAAAATCATTCTCTCTGTTTCAATAATTGGTGTCTTCATATTCTTCCTCCTAACTAATACCCTAGCATTTCACAAATCCTATCATACACTTCCGAATAAGGCATATTATTTTCTAAACATTTATGTAAATATTGTTCTTCATAAAGTTTTAACGCCAACTCTATTGCCTTGGGGCAATCTTGCCCGAATGATTTTGTAACCCTATTCAACTGACCATTATCATTACATAATCCATGATATGTCTGCTGTGTTAACTGAACAGCCTCCATTTCACCCTCTTCCAAATATATTTACCTCCCATTATACCTTTGATCCTATGTTAAGTTTACATCCTTTGTCACAAAATGCTTTACTTCTCTTGAAGGATTCGCAAGCTCTGGACACCACTTCTCATTAACTTTACTCCTTTTCCTCTTTCCTTATCTATGGATATACATCCTCGTCATATCTGGTTCTCCATCACCTTGAACCATACAAAAAAACTCCCAACCATATTTTTCATAAAAACCAGTATGGTCTGTCACAAGATAAATTGGCGATACACCTTTAGATTTCATATCATCTACAACAAAATTCAGTAGCTTTCCTGCAATACCTTGTCCTCTATATTCCTCATCTGTATACACAGCGCATACATTTGGAGTAAGGTCTTTTCTATCATGAAAATCATTTTCAATAACACCTAATCCACCAATAATTTTATCGCCATCAAGACAGAGATACCAACCATACTCTGTCTCATTATTTAAATATGCATCCATACATTCTAGGTAGGCTTCTGTCGGCACTCCCCACTTACTATTAAACCATTCTGCAGCTGTATTTTTTAATTCACTTTTTTCTCTTAATGTTATAAATTCATATGTTTTCATTTGTTAAATTCCTCCTATAATTCAATATCTATCTCATATCTATCATTAATAAATATATAATTTACGTTGTGTTTTTTCACCAATTCCAAAACCCGTTTATTATCTTCTATTACCCCCTCTACTGCGCAATCATCCTCTAAACGATTTTCAATTACATTTGCATAACTTTTTATATCATTAAAATAATTTCGTATATAATCTTCACTCATTACCAAACAATAATACTTAATCTTATCAAGATATTCCCTCTCAAAATCCTTTCCTACTTCTCATACCCCACAATATCCATCCTATCATTTATCTTTTTGATAGTTCCAGACCTCTTATATCCTAATTTTTCATACAAATAACAATTTCCTTTTTCCTGTAATATAGTCGCCAACTCCCAATTATCATTTCCATGAATCTTTTCAATTTCATCAAATGTTTTCTGCGCCAAACCTTTATTGCGATATTCCTTCATGATAAAAATAGGAGACACTCTTTTTCTACTTCCATCCTTTTTATCAACTACTCTAACAGCACCAACTATCTCATTCTCAAAATGTATGTAATAAAAATATGTAAAAGGCTCCGACAGCTTAGTTTCAATTCTCTCTCTAGGCTCATTTGCAGGGCTTGTATCATAATCTTTATACTTCTCTAATAAATCAGCAAATGCTTCCCTTTGCATATGCCATATTTTATCACAATCATTTATATCTGCTCTAACTAATTTCATAAGAGTCCTCCACTAGCTTACTCCCTACACTGTTATCTCAATCTGATTCCCTTCAATTCCAACGATACAACTTTCATAGTAACCATCTCCTGTTGTTCTTGGGCCACTTATAACATCATATCCATCATTTTTTATTCTCTCTGTAAGAGCATCAACCGCTGCCTTACTACCAAGACTAAATGCAATATGAATATATCCTCTACGATTCAAGTTTTTCTCATCATCAACCATCTGAGGTCTATTCATAATCTCTAATCTCGCACCATCATCAAAGCTCAGAAAATACGAACGAAAATCTGTTATCTTATTATGATATCCCTCATTAGATGTTGCATTAAAATATTTGATAAAGAATTCTTTCGCAGCTTCTAAATCCTTTACATACATTGCAATATGTTCTATTCGCATTATTCACCTCATAATCCTTAGCTTATGTCCACAAAGATGTTATAAACATTGGCGAGCATTTATCACTCTTCTTAAATCCACAATCTTCATAGAAATGTAACTCATCATCATAAGCCACAACTACGACTCTCATATAATCTTTATACTTGTCTTTTACCATATTTACAAGAGTTCTTCCAATTGTTTTTCCATGATACTCAGGATCAACAAGAAGATAATGAACATATGCATTCATTATTCCGTCATCCATCGCACATACCATTCCAACTAACTTTTCTCCATCCCAAGCAGAAAACACAGTCTTAAAATTCTTCATAGCCACTACAAGCTTGTCTGGAAGTCAGTGTTCCTTTGCATAATCAAGAAATTCCTGTGTCTTTGACCAATACTTAATTCCCCAATTCTCAAAATTCCATTCATCCATATAATTATTACATTCATAATCTATGTAATATATCAACTCATCCTGTACAACAAAATTAGTTGGAAAATAATCAATATTCAATCCAGCAGAATAAACCAGCTTTGCCATATCTTTCATCTGAGCCAAATATGTCTCTTTCACCCCATCATCTTTTACTAAATCATATATAGTTGGACCATCAATGTACTCCTTAAGTATTCTTTCATTTTGAATATCAATATCTAACATTTTAGGAATTCGAATTCCAGTTTCAACTAATCTAGCATAATCATTTTTTTCTGATTCAATTTTATTACCAAATGTATAATAATCACAAGGTTCATGGTGTATCTGTTTTAACACATATTGCTTACCGTCTTTTTCTGCCAAATAAGAATATCCACCCTTACCTCGACCTAATAATTTAATAATATTATATTCAATTTGATTAACTGTCATTTTCTCTTGCATATTAGTCCCTTTCTATTATTTTAATTTACTCAGTCTTGTTGTATTTGCAATCACAATGAGTTTCATATTCTTTTTCAAAGGCTTCTCCGGATCAATATTAACACAGATATTTTTGTCCTGAATAACGGCTACAACATTAATCGAATACTTCTTTCTCA
>JAFQOW010000027.1 GCA_017412055.1 Lachnospiraceae bacterium
ATCCCATAGCATAAGCTAGTAAGACCCCTTGAAGACGACAAGGTTGATAGGTTAGAGGTGGAAGCATGGTAACATGTGTAGCTGACTAATACTAATAGGTCGAGGGCTTGACCAAATGACGAAAGTCAAAGCTGGTAGGTTTGTTCGAGAGTTATTCCAAAAGGAAAACTAATCGGAAGTCATAAATAGATAAATTTTGTGTGAAGTTTTGAAGGTATAAAAAATACTTTCAGTTATTCCTCGATAGCTCAGTCGGTAGAGCGCTCGGCTGTTAACCGAGTTGTCGTAGGTTCGAGTCCTACTCGGGGAGCTTGACCGAAATTTCGTAGAAATTTTGGTCAAATTATTCTAAAGAGTAAATTAGGCTCCATGGTCAAGCGGTTAAGACATCGCCCTTTCACGGCGGTAACACGGGTTCGATTCCCGTTGGAGTCATTTAAATTTAATATGCCGATGTGGCTCAATTGGCAGAGCAGCTGATTTGTAATCAGCAGGTTATCGGTTCGAGTCCGATCATCGGCTTTATCTGAAAACAAAGTCTTTTTCAGATTTGGACCCTTAGCTCAGTTGGTTAGAGCAACCGGCTCATAACCGGTCGGTCCTGGGTTCGAGTCCCCGAGGGTCCATTTTTTTATGGAAAGAAGATTTGTTGAAGATTTATTGGCCTGGTGGCTCAGCTGGTTAGAGCGCCGCCCTGTCACGGCGGAGGTCGTGGGTTCGAACCCCATCCGGGTCGTTTGATACGAAGACTGAGATTGCAAAGCAATTTCACTATGTTAAATTAGATGTAGTGAAGAGTAGTAGGTCGTAGGTATCATCCCAGAAGAATTATATATGAGGGATCTTAGCTCAGCTGGGAGAGCATCTGCCTTACAAGCAGAGGGTCACAGGTTCGAGCCCTGTAGGTCCCATTTCTTATGTTTAGGCATAAGATGAAATGCCGGCGTGGCGGAACTGGCAGACGCACAGGACTTAAAATCCTGCGGGACTAATCTCCCGTACCGGTTCGATTCCGGTCGCCGGCATTGTTCTTAATTGTAGTTGTATTCAGCTACAATTTTGATTTTTATGTGAGTGTAGCTCAGCTGGATAGAGCACTTGGCTACGGACCAAGGTGTCGGGAGTTCGAATCTTCTCACTCACGTTTCGAATATAACATCTCAGATAAAATCTGAGGTGTTTTTTTATCATATAGGAAAGTTCTCAATGAGAACTTCCTATATGATAAAAAACGCTCTGTATAAAAATATATAGAAAGGATTGAAGATATGGATAAGAAAGAATTTTTACAAAAATTAGAAGAAGCACTTTTGGAAAAAATGGATATATCTGATGCTGCAGAGCATATTAGATATTATAATGATTATATAAATAATGAAGTTGCTAAAGGTAGAAGCGAAGAAGAAGTGATAAAAAAACTTCAGTCACCACGATTAATAGCAAAAAGTATAACATCAAATACAGATAGAGCAAATAAGTACGATAGCAATATAAGTAACAGAACAGAAAAATCTCATTATTCATATGATAATTATGATAATAATTATCATAATAATTCATATAATGATGATAGATATAAATCATATTCAAGTGGACCAACTTTTTCAATTAATGGAAAGCCTATTAATGGAACTGTTGTAAAAATAGTTATGTTTATAATAGGTATTTTAATTGTAGGTTTAATTATAGCAGCTTTGGGATTGATTGCATGGGTAGCATTTAATATTCTTTTACCTATTATACTTGTCGTGTTAATAGTAAGTTTAATTAGAAGTATTTTTTCAGGGAAAAGGTGATATCGATATATTTAAAGAAAACATTTTAAAATAATATGCAAAGTAAAAAGACACCAGGGGGGCTGGTGTCTTTTTGAGGGGAGTATAAATAATTAATAAGGGGTTATAACATAAAAGAAATCTACATTTCTTTTACAGTTAAATATTAGCATATTATTACAAATTTTTCAAGTATTATTTAAAAAAAAATGAAGATAATAATACTTGTAACTAGTAAATAACAAATTATGTTGTAGAAAAGTATTGAAAATTGTGGTAATTATGCTTTTCTACATCAGTGAAAGAGGTGGATTATGTCTAATAATAAGACAAATAATAGTTATAATATGTCAACAAATAGCACAGGAAAGAATGCTTCAAGTAAGAATGAAGCAAAATCATCTACAAAGAATACTGCAAATAAAGCTCAGATGAAGAATTCAACTAATGCCGCTGATAATTCTACTAAAAATAGCTCAAACTGTTGTAGATAGTGCCTAATAGAGTATAGTAAGAATTTAATTATTTAATAGATGATGTGTAACGGACATAAATTCTGTTACACATCATTTTTTGTAACTATTATTTTCTAGAATAGTATAATAATTAATAAAGATAAAAGGATGAAAAAAATGAGAGGTAAATTAGAGAATATAGCAGCATATAATTTAGATAGTTATTTAAGTCAATATAAAGACAGGCTATTGATTATAGATGTTAGAAGTGAAATGGAATATAAGGAAGTTCATATAAAAAATGCTATAAATATTCCTTATGAATTATTTTTTAAGAAGGATATTAATTTAGAAAGTAATAGAAGAATACTGGTTTATTGTTCAAGGGGGGGAAGAAGTATAAGAGTTGCTAAAATGCTTTTATATAAGGGGTACAGTGTAATAAATGTGGTTGGTGGTTTAAAAGAATATAATGGAAAAAATATTATTAAATAATACATTGACTTTACTTTGAAAGGGACTTAATATAGAAGTATTCTAATTAAAACAATGAGGATAAATATGAATAGATATAAACTTATGGCACCATGTCATTTTGGCTTGGAGGCTGTTTTAAAAAAAGAAATTATAGATTTAGGATATGATATATTGCAGGTTGAAGATGGAAGAGTAACCTTTGAAGGAGATGCTGAAGCTATCTGCCGTGCAAATATTTTCTTAAGAACAGCAGAACGAGTGCTTATTCAAATTGGAAGATTTAAAGCATTTACCTATGATGAATTGTTCGAGGGAATTAAAGCTTTAGAATGGGAGAATTTCATACCTAAGGACGGAAAATTCTGGGTTACTAAGGCATCATCTATAAAGAGTAAATTATTTAGTCCGTCAGATATTCAGAGAATTGTAAAAAAGGCTATGGTTGAAAGGCTTAAGAGCGAATATAATGTCTCATGGTTTGAGGAAGATGGTGCACAGTATCCTGTAAGAGTTTTTATAATGAAGGATGAAGTTATAGTTGGTTTAGATACTACAGGTGATTCGTTACATAAGAGAGGATATAGAAAGCTAGCTTCTAAGGCTCCGATTTCGGAGACATTGGCGGCGGCACTTATTATGCTTACGCCATGGAAGAAGGATAGAATATTAGTAGATCCTTTCTGTGGAAGTGGCACATTTCCTATAGAAGCAGCTCTTATGGCAGCTAATATTGCACCTGGAATGAATAGGTCTTTTACAGCCGAAAGCTGGACAAATCTCATACCTAAGAAGGAATGGTATGATATAGTGGATGAAGCCCATGATTTGATAGATAAGAATATTCAGGTGGATATACAGGGATATGATATTGATGATGAGATGATAAAGATTGCCCGTATCAATGCTAAAGATGCAGGCGTTGAGAAGATGATTCATTTCCAGAGAAGGTCTGTAGCAGACCTTAGCCATCCAAAAAAATATGGATTTATCATTACGAATCCACCATATGGTGAAAGATTGGAAGAAAAGAAAGATTTGCCTGAATTATATAAAATTATAGGGCAAAGATATAGGGAATTAGATGCGTGGTCTGCATATTTGATTACCTCATATGACCAGGCAGAAAAGGATATGGGCATAAAGGCCACAAAAAATCGAAAAATTTATAATGGTATGATAAAGACATATTTTTATCAGTTTGTTGGAGAGAAACCAAAGTTTCGCAGAGATTAGTTAAGAGATTAATAAAACGAGGGTAAAATGAAGAGGAAGGGATATTACTTTTTTTCAGTATTTTTTATAATAATATGCATATTTTTTGCTACAGAGGCATTAGCTAAAACGGAGTATGTTAATCAGGGAAAGTATGTTGGTACTATGATTGATATATGGAGTAAGGCTATATCGGAGCGTATTAATAAAGTACCAATTAGTATGTATATTGACGGTATAGATACAAAGGCGTCTAAAGGAAAGGTTTATATGGATGACACTATGACATTAATGGTGCCAAGCGACCTTTTGACAGAGGCTTTTGATTGTGCTGTAAATGTATATAAGGAAAAACAGCTTGTTATAGAGAAGGGAAACACAACTCTTAAAATAAATATAGATGAGAAGATTTTATTTATTAATGGAGCTGAATTTAGAATTGCAGTTGCACCTGTAAAAAAGGGTGAAATTATTTATGTACCATTGACGGTAATTATAAGGGGCTTTGGCTATACTTATAGCTGGGATATGGCGGAGAATAGAGCTACATTGATCAATGATAATCCAGAGTTTAAGATATTGCCATATTCTTATTGTTATGTAGGAAAAGAGAGAAATAGTGTTGTGAAGAATCAGGGTGTGAGAAGTACATGTTGGGCTTTTGCAGCGTTGACGGCATTGGAGACAACGCTCTTACCTGAGGAGCAGTATATATTTTCTGTTGACCATATGTCCATAAATAATTCATTTAATGCCAGTCAGTTTGATGGTGGTGAATATAGTATGGCATTAGCATATTTGACTGCATGGCAGGGACCTGTTTTAGAGAAGGATGATCCATATGGTGATAGAGTATCAGATTCAAGCTTACTTCCTGTTGTACATGTTCAAGAGGCTCAGATAATTGCACCTAAGAATTTTGACAAGATTAAAGAGATGGTATATAAATACGGAGGTGTTCAATCGTCATTGTATACATCTATGACTAATGCAGCTGGAACCTCTAAGTATTACAATAAAGAGAAGGCAGCATATTGTTATATAGGTGAGGAGAAGCCTAATCATGATGTAGTAATTATAGGCTGGGATGATAATTATCCTAAAGAAAATTTTAATGCTAATATAGAGAGTAATGGAGCATTTATATGCCAGAGTAGCTGGGGAGAAGATTTTGGGGAAAAAGGTGTATTCTATGTTTCATATATGGATGCAAATATAGGAATTCGTAATATAGTATACACAGGTGTAGAAAAAGTAGATAATTATGATCGTATATATCAGACAGATTTATGTGGTTGGCAGGGAATATTAGGATATGAGAATAACTATGGATATTTTGCAAATGTGTATGAAAGTGAATCGCCTGAGAAAATTAGAGCAGTTGGTTTTTATGCTACAGATGTAGAAACTGCATATACAGTATATGTGGTTGAAAATTTTGAGTCCCAGGAAAGCTTTGCTAATATGCGATATGTAACTAGTGGTGTGTTCGAAAATGCTGGATATTACACAGTTAGGTTTGATGAACCAGTACTTATTACAAGTGATAAGTATGCAGTGGTTGTACGTATAGATACTCCTAATAGTAAGCGCCCTATTGCTGTGGAAATGCAGAAGGATTACGCCACAAAAACAGTTGATATATCTGATGGTGAAGGATATATTAGCTTATACGGACAAAACTGGGAACGAGTGGAAGAAAAGTATAATTGTAATGTATGTTTAAAAGCGTATACAGATGTTTACGAATTCGAGAATATAGTAAAGGATGAATAGAAATGAGTAATAAGATAATATTTGCAACTACAAATGAAGGGAAAATGAAAGAGATAAGAATGATTCTTGCTGATTTAGGTATGGAGATTTTATCTTTAAAAGATTTGAATATCAATGTTGATATTGAGGAAGATGGTAAAACATTTGAAGAGAATGCTATAATAAAAGCAAAGGCTATATGTGAACTAACAGGTGAGATGGTATTAGCGGATGATTCAGGTCTTGAGGTTGATTATATGGATAAGGCACCAGGGGTGTATTCTGCCAGATATTTAGGAGAAGATACACCATATTCCGTTAAGAATCAGACTATTATAGATAATCTTAAGGACGCCAAGGGTGAAGAGAGAAGTGCACGTTTTGTATGTGCCATAGCAGCTGCCTTTCCAGATGGAAGAGTATTGACAACAGAGGCGACTATTGAAGGTTATATAGGATATGAGGAGAAGGGAACCAATGGATTTGGATATGATCCACTTCTTTATGTGCCAGAGTATGATATGACAACGGGACAGATGGATTCTGCTATGAAGAATAAAATTAGTCATAGAGGAAAAGCATTGGAGTTAATGAAGGAAAAACTAGGATATGAAAATATTAATTGTTAGTGATACACATAAGCATAATGAAAATTTGATGGATGTGCTGGACAAAGAGAAGGGCCTTGATATGGTAATACATTGTGGCGATTCAGAAGGATTAGAGGATAGTATAAGAGAGAAGATAAGATGTCCTCTTTACATCGTGGCAGGTAATAATGATTTCTTTTCTGACCTTTCCAATGAGCTTGTGTTTAATATAGGCTCAAAGAGGGTATTATTGACACATGGGCATTATTATTATGTGTCTATGGGAATTGAGAGATTGGCAGAGGAAGCTATGGCTAGAGATATAGATATCGCTATATATGGTCATACTCATATGCCTAAAATGGAAATGGTTGGGAATGTGACGGTTATTAATCCAGGTAGTATTTCGTATCCAAGACAAATAGGGAGAACACCAACCTATATGATATTGGAAGTGGATAAGGATGATAATTTCGTGTATACACTGCATCATTATGAGCCAGAATATTAGTAATATCAAGGCTTTAAGAAAAAAATAAAAAAAATTAAAAAAGTTGTTGACATTATCGAAGTCATCGTATATAATAACTCTTGCGTCAGAGAGAGGCGCGAGAGAAAATCAAATATTGATTGCATTAAAAAGATTTCCGGGGTGTGGCTCAGCTTGGCTAGAGCGCCTGATTTGGGATCAGGAGGTCGCAGGTTCGAATCCTGTCACCCCGACTTAAAACCTTTTTAAATTACATGCGGGTGTAGTTCAATGGTAGAACACTAGCCTTCCAAGCTAGATACGTGGGTTCGATTCCCATCACCCGCTTTTACATTGCCAAGTCAATGTAATATGTGTTCGTAGCTCAGCTGGATAGAGCAACGGCCTTCTAAGCCGTGGGTCGGGGGTTCGAATCCCTTCGAGCACATTAGGGACAAGTCCCGATGGCCTATGGTGGGTATAGCGCAGTTGGTTAGCGCGCCAGATTGTGGCTCTGGAGGCCCAGGGTTCGAATCCCTGTATCCACCCTTTTTTTATTTAATCGCAAATGCGGTTTGATATAGGGCTATCGCCAAGCGGTAAGGCACAGGACTTTGACTCCTGCATCTCGTTGGTTCGAATCCAACTAGCCCTGTTTCCTTTTGAACAAGGGAATAAATATAATATGGATCACTAGCTCAGTCGGTAGAGCACTTGACTTTTAATCAAGTTGTCCCGGGTTCGATTCCCGGGTGGTTCACTGGAGCGCTTGCCCTTATTTCCTTAGACTTCTAGCGGGCGCTCCTATCCCTGTTAAAGCAAACTTCGGTTTGCTTTTTTTTGATATAGGAAAGTTTTATGTGAAAAATGCATGTGTCTTAAATTGTCATAAGATAGCAAATAGAAGTGTATTAATTTGTTTGACATACATCATTAGGTGTGTTATGCTCTACAAGGTTGCAAAATGCAATCATATATATATAGTCGCAGCTAGATAATAGCTACGATTTTGAATGGAGGTACAAAATGAAAGGTACAGTTAAGTGGTTTAACAACCAAAAAGGTTACGGATTCATTTCTGACGAGCAGGGCAATGATGTATTCGTACATTTTTCTGGAATCGCAACAGAAGGTTTCAAGACTCTTGAAGAGGGTGCTCAGGTAGAATTTGAGGTAACTGATGGAGCAAAGGGTCCACAGGCTACAAACGTAACAAAGTTATAATTATTAGAAAAATAATGTGCCTTTTTTCTTTATAAATTTTCGACAGCATGGCAGTAGGAGCTTTATAGGAATTTAGCTATTTGTTTTAAGATGATTAAACTAAATCATAGTTGTGAAACAACTACGATTAGACTAAATCGCAGTTGTGAAACAACTACGATTATACTAAGAGGATGTAATTGAACTAGTCAGTTACATCCTTTTTTTTATGATATAGGAAAGGTCTCTGAACTTACTATATCATAAAAAACGCTCCGCTAAGGATTACACTCGGCGGAGAAGAAGATGTTGCTAAAGCAACTTATTGTGTTAAATAATTTTATTTTAAAAATTCTTTTACTTCATCAATAGTAAATGTATAATCAGTATTGCAGAAGTGACAATTTAAAGTTACAGGCTCACCATCATTTACAATACTTTCTAGCTCTTTACGTCCGATAGAAATAAGCGCTTTGGATACACGTTCTCTGCTACAGTTACATTTATATGCAGTAGGCACTTTGTCTGTAAATTCTACGTCAAATGGCTCTAGGATGTATTCTAATATTCCCTCAGGAGTTAGTCCATCCTCAAGCATATCTGTTACAGAGCGGATGCTGTTTATACGCTCTTCAAGTTTATCGATTACTTCTTCATCGGCAAAAGGCATAAGCTGAATAATGAAGCCACCGGCCTGTCTAACGGTGTTTTCTTTGTTCATAAGAACTCCTAGACCAACAGCAGTAGGTATTTGTTCACTTTTTGCAAAATAGTAGGTTAAATCTTCTGCGATTTCACCGGTGATAATATCAGTCTCGCCTACATATGGCTCTTTTAGGCCAAGGTCTTTGATAACTCTTAATGTTCCATATCCTACTGCAGCACCTACGTCTAGCTTGCCTAAGTAATTAGGTGCATTTACAAAAGTAGGATTTACGATATATCCCTTTACATTGGCTGATGAGTCAACTGTTACAGTTATGCCTGATATAGGTCCATCAGTTTTAGTTTGAAGAGTTATTAAGTCATTTGTGTTCTTTAATCCTGCGCCCATCATAGAGCCAGCTGTGAGCATACGACCTAAGGCAGCAGTTGCCACAGGGCTTGTACCGTGTATTTTACGAGCTTCCTCAACTAAATCTCTTGTGGTAGCTGCAAATGCACGTATTTGTTGATTTGCGGCCATTGCTCTTACAATGTAATCGTTCATTTTAAGTCTCCTTTGAATATGTGTATTTATTGTTGATATTAAAAAAAGAGTCTATTATCAATAGTAAAGATATTAAATATTTTTTAGTTAATTGCTTTACCATATTCCCTAGCAATTATATAGATTCTTTCATCATTTTCAGAAACTGGATTTTTGCTAAAGGCACTATAGCTATCTATAAATATTAAGCCGGCTTCTGTCAGTGCTGATTTTATCTCATCTAATGTATAACCGCGTTGTATATGAGTTTCCTCGAATTTTGTATATCGTTCATCTTCGTCCTTTGCAAAAATAGTCAAATCGTATTGATTAAGTTTTTTGTCAGGGAAGTATGAGTTTTCCCAGATAAAGCTTCCTGTTTCGCGATTTTCAGCGATAGTACAATCGCCCATAGTCTCATATTTGTGTATTGTGTTCAAATCAAATATAAATAGACCGTTTGGATCTAAATAATTATTTACAAGGCTAAATACTTTGACTAAGTCGTTATAATCAATTATGTAATTCATAGAATCACAGATACTTACAGCGGCAGCTACAGTTCCATAAAGTTCAAAGTCGCGCATATCCTGACATAAATATAAAATATCAAGACCAGAGTCGTAGCGTTTATTCATAGCTTCCATAAGCATATCCTCGGAATTGTCAATTCCTATCATATCGTAACCAGCGCGGGCAAGAAATTCTGTAATATTGCCGGTGCCGCATCCCATATCAAGAACTATTCCATCGTTAACATTATATTCTTTTAACAGAGAAATAAGATAGTTGCTCCATTCTTCGTATGGAATATTATCCATAAATAAGTCGTAGAATTCGGCAAAACCTGTATATGAATCCATAATATACCTTGACCTTTCTATAAAAATAAAACCTACGTTCAAATACTATCAGTTTTTTATATTAAAAGCAAGCTTGATTATTAGTAAAGCATAGATTATACTATGATAGAAGAGAGAAAAATGCGTTAATAAGATAAAGTTATTTAAGGGAGATATAATGAAAGTAAATGAGATATACAATAAAATAAGAGCAATATATTTTAGAAATATAATTTGGCCTATATTTGCTATTGTTATACCGCTAGGTATATTAGTTTTTGTGCCATTTGATAAGGTATTAAAGCCAAAGCAGGTTAATTCTACGAAAGAAGCAATCGAAGCAGTCAAAGCAGGCTATGAGTATTTGGAGATTAATATGACTCGACTTATATATAGTGGATATGACTATATGCAGGATGAAGATGTATATGGACAATATTACTATGACTTAGAAGAGGGCAAGGAGTGTCTGTTCTATTTATTGGAGCCTGAGAAAAAGGTAAATAGAGAGACATATATTTATAATGTTAATAAGCGAGTTAAGGTAGAAGAAACTAATGGTATTTATAACAATATGATAAATATGTTTGCTCATTCAATAGGCTGGACAGAGGAAGGCGTAAAGGATGTTACGAAGGATTATTTATTGAGCGAAGTATCGTATCATTATAATGTGTACACATCATTGTATATATTAGTTATTGCTACTATGGCTTATGGTATAGGATTGCTTTTATATAGCTTAGTTATTATTGCTTGTCCTATTTTGTGTCCAAGAATCATTATTGCAAAGTGGTTGTTTAAGAGTGGAAAGCATTGTAATCTTGTACAGTTTGTGAGATTAGTTGCCATGGAAACAGAGGATGCACCTGTTAATATAGGGACTATGTTTGTAACGAAGCATTTTATAATAAATCTTGATAAAAGAGATTTTGATTTAGTACCTATAGATAGAATTATTATTGCTTACGAGCATAGTAACTTAAAATCATTTTTAGGAATGCATCTTAAGGTTTGGTACACACTTCATCTTAAGTGTTCAAAGCTTTTTAGATTCCATATATCTAGAAAGACCTTGGAGGAAGCTAATAGCGTATTAGATTACATCAGAGAGAATAAACCTGATACATTGGTGGGTTATACAAGCGAAAATAAGGAATTAGTTAAGGAAATTGTTAACAGTTCGAAGTAACAAGGTTAAGGTATTTTAGGAAAAGATATGAAAAAAATATTATTGTTTGATTTAGATGGCACATTGACAGATCCTAAAGAGGGGATAACAAAATGTGTTCAGTATGCCTTGAAGCATTTTGGAATAGAGTCAGAAACAGAGGAGTTAATGTGTTTTATAGGGCCACCCCTTGTAGATAGCTTTAAGGAATTCTATAAAATGAGTGAAGATGACGCGTTAGTGGCAGTGGAAAAGTATAGAGAAAGATTTAGGGATATAGGTATTTTTGAAAATGGAGTATATGTCGGAATATCACATATGTTAAGCAAGTGTAAGGATATGGGTTATATTATAGGATTAGCTACATCGAAGCCAGAGGAATTTGCTATAAGAATACTTGAGAAATATGAATTGGCTAAGTATTTTGATGAGATTACAGGTAGTACAATGGATGGAAGCCGTAATAATAAAACTGACGTAATAAGGGAAGCTTTCGCTAGAATGAATATTACTGAATGCAACCTAGATGAAGTACTTATGATAGGCGATAGAGAGCATGACATTATAGGTGCAAAGAATTGTGGAATAGAGTCAGTAGGTGTAAATTTTGGATATGCGTTAGACGGAGAATTACAGGCAGCGGGCGCTGATTATATAGTAGATAGTGTAAATGAATTGGAAGATTTATTGGAAAGGCTTGGAAGATAAGATTATGAAGGAATATATCGTGGATACGCACACACATACTTTAGCAAGTGGGCATGCTTATAATACTATATTAGAAATGGCTAAAGCGGCTGATGATAAGGGGATAAAAATATTGGGAATAACAGACCATTCTAAAGCTATGCCAGGTGCTAGTGGAGATTTTTATTTTATGAACCTAAAAGCTATGGATAGGGAAGCTTATGGAGTGGAATTGCTGCTAGGAGTGGAGTTAAATATTATCGATTATAATGGAAAAGTAGATTTACCGACGAAATATATAAAGGAATTGGATATAGTTATAGCGAGCCTTCACACACCTTGTCTAAAGCCTGGTACGAAAGAGGAGAATACAAATACGCTCATCAAGTGTTGCGAAAATCCATATATACATATTATAGGACATCCTGATGATGGCAACTATGAAATAGATATGGAGCAGGTAGTATTAGCTGCAAAGAAAACGGGAACATTGCTTGAGCTTAATAATAATTCTATAGTATTTAGAATGAATGCCAGAGAAAATGATAAGAAGATGCTTAAGCTGTGCAAAGAGCATAATGTACCTATTATAATTGGAAGTGATGCCCATGCGGCAGGTAAAGTAGGTGAGAACTCCAATGCATTAGAGCTTGTAAAAGAAGTGGATTTTCCGGAGGAACTTATACTAAATTACTATCCTGATAAATTAAAAGAGTATCTTTCAAAAAATTGGTAGACATTTTTGCGTTAGTGTGTTAAACTAAAAAAGAGCTACGGGAAAAGAGACAAAAAGGTAGATAAAACATAAAGTAGAGGGTGAAACAAAATGACAAAAAAGATTAGAACAGCAGAAGTTGATCATTTATTTGAGGCAATACTTACTCTTCAAAATACAGAGGAATGTTATCAGTTTTTTGAAGATGTGTGTACTGTAAATGAGCTATTATCATTAGCGCAGAGATATGAAGTTGCACAGATGCTTAGAAAAAAGAATACTTATCTTGAGATTGCAGAGAAGACAGGTGCTTCTACAGCTACTATCAGTCGTGTTAATCGTTCATTGAATTATGGCAATGACGGATACGATATGGTATTCAAGAGATTGTATGGCGAAGAAGACTAAGATAGTGAAAATCAAAAAAACCAGCGAAAGCTGGTTTTTTGTTATTTAAATTTTTCTCTTTCCTCACGTTCTTTTTTTAGACGTTTTTCTCTGGCTTCCATCTCTTTCTTGGCAAGCTTTTCTTTTTCAGCTTTAGAAAGAGGCTCGTCCAGTGTGTCTATAATAGATTCAATAAGCTGTTTCTTTAAGTAAATGTCAAAGCACAACATAGATATAAGCTTAAACAGCTTAAGGTAATCTGCATCCTGAGTAGATAGGTTATTAAATATATCATCTGTAAATGAATTATCTGCATCATGAGATTTTGCTCTCACATCTGCTTTTACATTTTCATTTATAGAAGACATATATGCTTCTAATTCTGAATAGATATCTTCTAAGCTAGCACCATTCTCGGCCTGGAAATATTTATCTGAAATAGGCTGAAGTAGCTTTTTTATATCGCTGATAGATAGGACACTTTTAAAATAATAAATAAATGTAAGTAATAAGATGTGATCCTTTGTATACTTCTTCTTTTCAGGAGAAGGTAAAAGCTCATTCTTAGCATAATTATTTATCATAGTTTTAGTAAGCGCCTTGTCTTCGCCGAAACGCTTTGTACTATAAAGATGGTTATCCATAAAGGTTGTAACCTGATCCATATAGAGGCTGATATTTGGAATATCAGCAGGCGAAATCAAATTTATATTGTCTATTAATTTTTCAAGTATTTTATTAGCGTCCATTATTTGTTGCCCCTTTTTAAAGTACATATTATATCAAATCTTATTATATAGTATTGAAAACTATATTACAAGCGATTTTTCTATTTATTTTAGAGGAAAATGTAAATTATAGTGACAATTTTAAAAAAGTATAGTATAATGTTTATTGAGTTCGCAAGACGAGCTTAATACATATTAAGAAATGAATGGAGGATAAAACTATGGGTATTATCACAAGATTTAAGGACATTATGGCAGCAAACATTAACGCACTTTTAGATAAGTGTGAGGATCCAGAGAAGATGATTGACCAGTACCTTAGAAACTTAGAAAGTGATTTAGGTAAGGTTAAGGCTGAGACAGCATCTGTTATGGCAGATGAGAAGAGAGCTAAGAGAGAACTTGATGAGTGTAATGCAGAGATTACTAAGTTCCAGAATTATGCAGTTAAGGCTGTTGAAGCAGGAAATGATGATGATGCTCGTCAGTTCCTTGAGAAGAAGAATCAGTTGGTTGCAAAGCAGGCTTCATTACAGCAGACATATGATCTTGCATTAGCTAATGCTACAAAGATGCGTCAGATGCATGATAAGCTTGTAAAGGATATTGAAGCATTAAATGATAGAAGAGATGCTATTAAGGCTAAGATGGCTGTTGCTAAGACACAGCAGAGACTTAATGAAATCGGTGCATCGGTTGTAGGTGCAGAGAATAATTTAACAGCATTTAGCAGAATGGAAGAGAAAGCTAATAAGATGCTTGACGAGGCTAATGCTATGACAGAGCTTAACACAGATACTGAAGCAGCTAATATTAATAATCTTGCAGCTAAGTATGAGGATACAACTGTTGATACTGCAGTAGAGGATGAGCTTGCAGCATTAAAGGCTTCACTTGGCAAATAAGGAGTAAAATATGGGTTTGTTTAGTTCACAGTTTGCTAATGTTGTTGAGTGGCAGGAAACTCGTGATGATGTAATCTTCTGGAAATGGAATAATGACGAAATCAAAAAAGGAAGTCGTCTTGTTATCAGACCAGGACAAGATGCCATATTTATGTATAATGGTAAGGTGGAAGGAATATTTGAGTCAGAGGGTAGCTTTGATATTGAGTCAGAGATTATTCCATTTTTATCAAGTCTTAAAGGAATAAAGTTTGGTTTTAATTCTGGTATTAGAACAGAAGTATTATTTATAAACACAAAGGAAATTACCGTAAAGTGGGGAACAAAGAATGTTATAAGCATTCCTGCTCCAAATCTTCCAGGTGGTATGCCTATAAGAGCTTTCGGTACATTCACATGTGCAGTGACAGATAGAGATGCCCTTATCGATAAAGTGGCGGGCATCAAGCAGATGTATACTGTAGATGATGTAAAAGAGAGAGTGTTGGCTATATTAGATCAGCTTCTTATGAAGTGGATTTCTAGAGAAGGTAAGGATATGTTTAACCTTCAGGCTAATGCTTATGATATAGCTAAAGGGATTAGAGAAGAGCTGGATATGGAGATATACAAGATAGGTATATCTATCACAGGCTTTAATATTCAGAGCTTTTCATATCCGTCAGAGGTGGAGGCTATGCAAAGGAAGGTAGCTTCACAACAGATGATTGGTGATATGAATAGGTATCAGCAGGTATCTATGATAGATTCTATGAATAGGCCAGGTGGAAATTCAGGAGGCAATATGGCCACGCAGATGGCAGGCATGCAGGTTGGTATGATGATGGGGCAGCAGATGGTTGACCAGATGAAGGGTGCATCAGTCATTACTCCACAGACATCCCTACCGGTGGTTCAACAACCATATCAGCAGCAGACGTATTCTAGTCCACAGGTACAGGGGAATGGTGTGGCGCCAAGATTCTGTCCAAATTGTGGTCAGCCAACAAATGGAGCAAATTTCTGTGGTAATTGCGGAAATAAGCTTGTATAATGGCAAATTTAGAGATATTAAATGGTGGCAGCAGGTAATCCTGCTGTCACTTTCTATCCAATGACAGTGTGATTAGGCAAAAGATTTTATTGATAAGTAGGAGAAGTATAGCTATGGCAAATATTGATATGTTAAATGAAATGCAAAGAAAAGCTGTGTTGAAAACAGAGGGTCCTGTTCTTATTTTGGCAGGTGCAGGTTCTGGTAAGACACGTGTTATCACAAACAGAATTGCATATTTGATAGAAGAGTGTGGTGTGAATCCATGGAATATTATGGCTATAACATTTACAAATAAAGCTGCCGGAGAGATGAGAGAACGAGTTGATGATATGGTAGGATTTGGCTCAGAAAGTATATGGGTTAGTACCTTCCACTCTACTTGTGTAAAAATTCTTAGACGTTACATAGATAGAATAGGCTATGATAATAGCTTTACAATTTACGATACAGATGACCAGAAATCTGTGATGAAGGATATCTGCAAGCGTTTACAGATTGATACAAAAAATCTTAAAGAAAAGACTATATTGGGATATATTTCATCGGCAAAGAATGAGATGGTATCCCCAGAGCGATATATGAAAATTAATCAGAGTGATTATCATATGACAAAGGTAGCGCAAGCCTATAAGGAATATCAGGAGACCTTAAAGAAGAATAATGCTCTTGATTTTGATGATTTGCTTGTACTTGCCGTAGAGCTTTTTAGAAATTGTCCAGATGTACTTGATTATTATCAGGAGAGATTTAAATATATAATGGTTGATGAGTATCAGGATACAAATACAGTACAGTTTGAGCTTATCAGCTTACTTGCAGATAAATACAAGAATTTGTGCGTAGTAGGTGATGATGACCAGTCTATATACAAGTTTAGAGGTGCAAATATTAGAAATATTCTTGATTTCGAGAGAGTATTTCCTGATACTGCCGTTATAAAGCTTGAACAGAATTATCGTTCTACGGGAAATATTCTTGATGCAGCCAATGAGGTTATTAAGAATAATAAAGGAAGAAAGGATAAGAAGCTTTGGACGGATAAAGAGGATGGAGAGCTTATTTCATTGAAAACATTTGACAATGGATTTATGGAAGCTGAATTCATCGCAAGGGACATAAGAGATGGTGTGGAAGCTGGAGACGTGACATATAATGATTGTGCATGTCTTTATAGAACAAATGCTCAGTCACGTCTTATTGAAGAAAAGCTTATTCAGAATAATATTCCGTACAAGTTAATTGGTGGTGTTAACTTCTATCAGAGAAAGGAAGTTAAGGATATGCTTGCATATCTTAAGACCATTGATAATGGAAGAGATGATGTGGCTGTCAAAAGAATTATAAATATTCCTAAGAGAGGAATAGGTGCTACAACATTGGGTAGAGTTGAAGACTATGCATTAAGTAATAATTTAAGTTTTTTTGAAGCCCTTATGGACTGTGAAAGAATTCCAGGTTTAGGAAAAGCTGTATCTAAGATTAATGAATTTGTGAATTTTATAAGAGTACAAAGAAGTAAGCTTGGATATAATAGCTTAAAAGAGATTTTAGAAAGTATCATGGAGGATACTGGATATATAAATGAATTAAAGACGGAAAATACCGATGAAGCTCTTTCTCGAATTGAAAACGTAGAAGAATTATTGACAAAGGTTGTAACGTATGAGGAGTCTACAGATGAACCTACTTTAGCAGGTTTTTTAGAGGAAGTGGCTCTTATAGCAGATATTGATAGTCTTGAAAATAGTAGTGATTATGTGGTGCTTATGACAATTCATAGTGCCAAGGGACTAGAGTTTCCAAGAGTATATTTAAGTGGTATGGAGGATGGAGTATTTCCAAGCTATATGTGCTTAAATTCTGATGATCCTACAGATATAGAGGAAGAGAGACGCTTATGTTACGTAGCTATAACAAGAGCTATGAAGAAACTTATCATATCATGTGCGAGAGCACGAATGGTAAGGGGCGAGACTCAGTACAATAAAATGTCTCGTTTTGTAGGTGAGATTCCAGGATATTTGCTTGATAAGGGTACGACTACAGGCAAAACATCAGTGGGAGCAGGAAGCTTTGGCGGATTTGGTTCTAGCAGCAGCTTTTCTTCAGGAGTGAAAACTGGAAGTAGCTATATTTCATCTGGAAGGGGAATGTCAGCAGCCGATTTATTTAGGACAAATGCATTTGATAAGCCAAAGACAAGTATTATGTCAAAGCCTGCATTTGGAAGTAGCTTAACTTCAAAGCCAGCTGCTTTAAGTAAGGGCAGTGAAATGAGCAAGGCAGATGGTCTTGATTATGGCGTATCAGACAGAGTAAAACATATTAAATTCGGTGTTGGTACTGTTACGGCTATCAATGATTCAGGCAGAGATTATGAGGTTACTGTTAACTTTGATACAGCAGGACCTAAGAAGATGTTTGCATCCTTCGCTAAATTAAAAAAAATATAGTAAAATATAAATATATTTGATATAATGATTTAAAGTGTAGATATTATAAATGGAGGTTTAATGTTATGCAGAAAATGGAAGATTTAATGGCAACTACAAAGCTTAAGGCATTACTTAAGAAAGAGGAAGAAAAAAAGAGCAAGGTGTGTTGGATATTAGTGACAATTCTTGCAGTGGCAGCAGTTGCAGGTATTGCTTATGCACTTTATAAGTATCTTACACCAAAATATTATGATGAGTTTGATGATGACTTTGATTATGATGAGTTTGATGACGACTTCTTCGAGGATACAGAAGCGTAGGAGATGAATACAGGCATTTACGCTTAAAAGTTTGATAAGTGTAAATGCCTGTTAATTTATTTATTCTAATTATAATTTGCTTTAATTATGATTAGTAGGAGAAATTTATGAAGAAAAAAATAATTACATATTTGGTTGTAATGACGATTTTTTGTGCGGCTGGATGTGGAAAGAGTGATGGGAAAGTAACGCCTACGGAGGATACTAAACCATCAGAATCTCAGACAACAGAGGTTGCAACTGTAGGTAAGGATGCTGAGGCTGGTTCAGTAGAAACGGAAAGTACAAGTAAAAAAACTGAAACTACTACAAAGAAGAAAGAAACTACTGCACCAGAGACCACAAAAAAACAGGAAACTACAAAAAAACAAGAATCAACTACAAAGAAAAAAACGGAGACAACCACAAAAAAGAAAACTGAAACCACAAAGCAACAGACAACTACAAAAAACTTGGATAATAATACAAACGCAGCACCGACTAACAAGCCTAGTGGATATGTGACAGTGGAGATAAAGCCGTCTGTGAATGCTGACAAAGAGGCTGATAAGATTATAGCAAGTATAATCAGCAAGGATATGTCAGAGTATGAGCGAGTTAAGGCGATTCATGATTGGATAGTTATAAATGTTCAATATGATTATGCTGGTTTGCAAAACAATACGGTAGCAGAAACTGCGTATAATGCAGATGGAGCATTAAGATATAAGCTGGCAGTTTGTCAGGGTTATGCAGAGGCATTTCAGCTATTATGCGCTAAAGCAGGCGTTCAGGCGCAAATGATGTATGGCGAGGCAGGCAATGATGTAGACGGTTGGCAGTCGCATGCATGGAATGTGGTTCGTATCAATGGTGAATGGTATCAGATAGATTGTACGTGGGATGACCCGTTGGTTAATGGTGTTATAGTTACGGGAGATGGAAATCTTTCATATACATATTTCTTACTTACTGATGTAGAGATGTATTATGACCACAAATTGGATGCAGAATATACAAAGTATGAAAAGGTATGTAAATCAACATTGTTCTACGGCTATGCTAAGTATTTGACACTGGATAGGATGCTTAGTGAATTTCAATATAGTGCCACAGTAAATAGTAGTGAACAGCTAAAATACATATCAAAGGATTTTACAAAGCAGGGAGCCAGAGTGTTTAAGGTGGCTGTATTGAATAGTATATCGAAGCCTACAGAGGTTATACAGCAGGCGGTATATGATGAATTAGTTGCGGCAGGAATCACAGGTACGATACGATTTCAGTATACATATCAGCAGGCATTTGATTATGTAATATATGAAGTCGAGGTAACTATTGATTGATAAAAAATATAAGGATATAAGGAAGGAAAAAAGAGATGAATAATAAACCAGGAAGAGATTTAGCATTAGCATTATTGGGAATAGGAATGTTAGGAAGTGGATTGTTCTTGTTTTTCAAGAGTATTGAATTACGTATAGATCAGTATGCAGGATTTGGACTTTTAGGAAACAGATTTCCGTCTAGTGGAGTTGGCGTATTTTTTATACCAATGATTTTAGGCGTTATCTTATGGGTATTGTTTCCAAAGAATATTTGGCCAAAGGTTTTATTCTGGCTTGGAATAGTTGGAATGATTTTATATGTAGTATCATTATTTAGAATACATTATAGAGGAAATATGTTAGATGCTACTGTGCAGATCTTATTATTCTTTATCGGTGGTGCATTGGCATTTAAGAAGCTTGTTATGGATGATCCAAATCGTGGAAAAGATAATGATAATAACTAGGAGATTACCATGAAAAAAGGACAGGAATATATTGGGACAATAGAGAAGGTAGATTTTCCAAATAAGGGTCTCATAAATTACGCAGAAGAAGATGGAAAAGTGACAAAGGTTGTCGTAAAAGGTGGCATAGCTGGCCAGAAGGTTAGATTTATGCTTAGTAAAAAGAGAAGCGGTAAATGCGAAGGCAGGATAATGGAGGTGCTTGAAAAATCATCTTTAGAAAATAGAATTCCGCCGTGCCCACATTTTGAAAGCTGTGGTGGTTGTACTTATCAGCAGCTTGAGTATGATAATCAGTTGGCCCTTAAATCATCTATGGTTAAAGATATAATTGATGGCGTATGCGATGATTATGAATTCGAAGGCATACTTGGAAGTCCTACAGAATGGGCGTACAGAAATAAGATGGAATTCTCCTTTGGTGATGAATATAAGGATGGTCCATTGGCACTGGGAATGCATAAAAAGGGAAGCTTTCATGATATTGTGTCAATAAATGATTGTCGAATCGTCAATGAGGATTATAATACAATCCTTAAGGCGACACTTAAGTATTTTGAGGATAAGGATATTCCTTTTTATCACAAGATGCGCCATGTGGGATATCTTCGTCATTTGCTCATAAGAAGAAGCATAAAGACAGGAGAGGTATTAGTAGACCTTGTGACATCATCAGCTTATAGTGAGTGCGGCGAGGCATCTAACTTAAGCGAAGATGATATGCTTAAAGGCTTGCAGGATGTTTATATGAATCTTGCACTTAATGGAACTCTTGTGGGATTTCTTCATACAGTAAACGATTCTTTATCTGATGTGGTACAGTCTGATAGAACAGATATACTTTACGGAAGAGATTATATAGTAGAAAGTATACTTGGACTTGAATTCAAGATATCAGTATTCTCATTCTTTCAGACTAATTCATTGGGTGCAGAGGTGCTTTATGAGAAGGCTAGAAGCTATGTAGGAACTACTAAAGATAAAGTGGTATTTGATTTATATAGCGGAACTGGAACAATTGCCCAGATGCTTGCCAAGGTGGCAAAGAAGGTAATCGGCGTAGAGATTATAGAAGAGGCTGTGGAGGCTGCAAAGGTAAATGCTGGTTTAAATGGCCTTGATAACTGTGAGTTTATAGCAGGAGATGTACTTAAGGTTATAGATGATATTGAAGAAAAACCAGATTTAATAGTTCTTGACCCACCAAGAGATGGTATACATCCAAAGGCACTTGATAAAATTATAGCTTATGGAGTAGATAAGCTTGTGTATATTTCTTGTAAGCCTACAAGCCTTGCAAGGGATTTGGAAATTTTACAGGCTAAGGGATATAGGGTGGAAAAGGTGTGTGCTGTGGATATGTTCCCGCATACGGTGCATGTGGAGACGGTATGTTTACTCTCGAAGAAATGCTCAGTTTAAGCGGGTTTGAGGGTGATTTTAGAGGAAACATATCGTAAAAAATGGCTTAAAAATATGTGCATGTAAGTAGAAAATAGAATAGGGTGTTAAAAATAAATACCTTTTGGCGAGTCCTCCGGACTGTTCGTTGAAAGGTATTTTTTATTGGAGGAAGTGCGCGGGAGGGTATGTGTAGGTATGTGGATATTTAATTTTGTGACAAGTTATTGACCGTGTGAATGAATGGATATATAATAAATTTATGCAATGCATAAAGAGGTGGACTATGGAAGCAAAAGACGAATTAAGAAAATTAAGAGAAAGTACCGGTATGAATCGAAAAGAATTTTGTGAGTATTTTGAAATACCATATATGACGGTAACAGATTGGGAACTGGGAAAAAGAAGAGTTCCACAGTACCTTTTGCGATTGATGGCATATAAGATTGAAATAGAGAAGTTGGATAATGAGAAAAAAGAGAATAATCAGAAAGATAAGGCAACTACAGAATAATGTATAGATAATTGTGCCACAGCTGTAGCACAATTTTTATGAGGGATACTATGGCAGAAACTACAGAGTTGATGACGGTAGATAATATATGCAATCGAGTATATATCATAAGAGGGCAACAGGTTATGCTTGATTATGATTTGGCTGAAATTTATGGATATGAAGTAAAACGTTTAAATGAACAGGTTAAGCGTAATATTGCAAGATTTCCAGAAGATTTTATGTTTCAGTTAACAAAAGATGAGATAGATTTCGTGAAGTCGCAAATTGCGACTTCACGAAATTATAGTATGTATGAAGGTCAAGATGGTGGAAGAAGAAAAGCTCCGTATGCGTTTACGGAACAAGGCATTTATATGCTTGCTACAGTTCTCAGAGGTGAGCTTGCAGAGCAGCAAAGTATATTCATTATGCGTGCATTTCGAGAGATGCGTCATTATATAAAACAGAATCAGCAGTTTGTTACACAGTCGGAGATGCGACTTGTAAGCGCGAGAGTATCAGAAATTTCTGTGCAAATGTCCAATCTGGCTGATAGGCAAAAGAAAACAGAGCAAGATATGCAGGTTATTCAAAAGAGCATAGATACACTTAACGAGAATTTTGTCTCAGATAAGGATTTCAAAAATTTTGTTATCTACAAAGGTCAGAAGTTTGAATCAGATGCAGCGTACATAGATATATATCAGCAGGCAAAAAAGAGCATTTATGTAGTAGATAATTATGTGAATACAAAGACTTTACAACTATTATCGCAGAAGCAAGCTGGTGTAGAAGTGGTTTTATTTACGGAAAACGGTCACGGGAAAAGAGGTTTTTTGACAACGGCGGTAGTAAATGATTTTATACAAGAATATCCTCCGCTCAGAATTAAACCGAATGCAGATTGTCATGACAGATTGATAGTTCTGGATTATGGTGAGCCTACAGAACAAGCATATCATTGTGGTGCTTCAAGCAAAGACGCAGGAAAGAAACTTTGCGCCATAAATATGATATTAGAAACAAGTATGATTCATCCAGTAATAGATAAACTACTATTAGCTCCGGACAAACAGATATAGTCATTCTTGTGTGTAATGTACGTAGAGAGGCAAGGGTAATGCCCTAAACCAAATATCTCATTAGCGGATAGGCAGTCAGAATGATGGCGGAGCAAGTCCCTCTAGACAGAGGGATTTAGGGAGATGATGCGGACTTGTCCGCTTTGTTCTTTAAAGAAATATTGTTGGAACAGATGTATAATATTGTTGGGACATCATTTGCCAATTCCTTTTTAAATCTAAACCTTTAAAAAATCTAATGCCATATGGTTGAAGATGCTGGATTTTTCTATGGAGCAGACATGACCACATTTTTCGATAATATTTATTTCTACAGATTTCATTTTATCTACTAATGCTTTTGCGTCTTTAAGAAAACAGTGGTCCTCATCGCCAGATATAATAAGTATATTTTTCTTTACTTCATCTAGCTTGGCTAATATATTTTCAGGACTTAAAGTGAACTGTAGATATTCAATCCATGCAAACATTGTTTTTTTATTTAATTTAACAACTTCTCTTAAAAAGATTTTACGTGATTTTTTATGGTTTTTTCTAGGCATTAAGAACCATGCAAAAAATTTATATAAAAATTTGTATGGAACAAAGTGCTTGATTTTATCGGCAAGTATAACTGCTCCTTTATATAATCCGCTAACCTTAAGTGAAGCACCTCCAAGAATAATAGATTTCACGTATTCAGGATGGTGAACAGCAAAATTAGCGATAACGATAGTTCCAAGAGATAAGCCGACAAAATGAGCACACTCAATGTTGAGAAAATCCATCGTATCTTTTATGCCAGTGTGTAATTTCTCGGAATCCACTTTTTTTATAATATTGTCTGCATTTAATCCATGGCCAGGTAAATCTAGTAAGAGCAAATTATAGTGCTCTGAAAAAGCATCAATTTGCTTACCCCATGTTCTTGTACTTCCACCTATACCGTGAACAAAAACTACCCAATCTTCTTTTTTGTTATCAATTAATTCATAAGTAAGCATTAAAAAACTCCTTTTGATATGCACGCTGTTTGTAGTCTATATTTTACATAATAACATATTGAAACTAAATATGAAAGATAAAAATAGTACTAAAGTACCATTTTGGGGATCGCTTTGTTGAAATAGAATTCGATGGAAAATAAAAAAGTGTAAAACCTAATATTTATTGCCAAAAAGCTTTACAATATGATATAATAACAGAAATAAATCGTGGTTGAACAATTTAATACCAAGGAGGATTGTTATGAAAAAGATTAGGAGAGTTTTATTATTATTTATTATAGTTGCATATGCAAGTATGATTTTTGCTTGTAAGGGTAATGTAGAGGAAAAAGAGGGAAAAACATCCATTGAGGAGTTAGTTACATCTCATACAGATGTAGAAGCGACTGAGAGTGAAACTACAAGTGGTGACAAGGAATCAGAAAAAGAGAGCCAGTCAAAGGAAGAAATTACAACTGTTGTAGATACAAAAAATCAAGAGACTAGTGCGTCTAAGGAAGAAGTAACTACATCTAAGAAGGAAGATTCGACAACTAATAAAGAGACAACTACAAAAAAACAGCAGCAGACAACTACAAAGAAGCAGCAGCAAACAACCACAAAAAAACAGCAACAGCAGACAACTACAAAAAAACAGCAGCAGACAACTACAAAGCAGCAGCAACAGACAACTACAAAGAAGCAGGAAGCAAATAAAGAAGAAGCCACAACAGAAGCTATCTTTTCAGGTAATTCAGCAACCACAGGAAATACTAGAGGTGGAGCTATAACAGTTACAGAATTTACTGAAAGTGATACAGCGAAGGCGAAAGCAAAAGCTATAGTGGGACAGATTGTTAAATCGAGCATGAGTGATTATGAATGTGTTAAAGCTATACATGATTATTTGATTAAGAATGTTAATTATGACGTAAAGAGTATTGAGAATGGTAGTATTGATGAAAATAATCATCCGTCTCATACAGCAGAGGGCGCGTTATGTAATAATCTTGCTGTCTGCGATGGATATGCAAAGGCATTTGAGCTTATGTGCGCTGAGGCTGGAATATATGCATATATGATGTATGGAGAAGGAATAAATGAAGATGGTACAAAGGAGTCTCATGCTTGGAATGTTGTAAAAGTAAATGGAGAATGGTATCAAGTTGACTGCACATGGGATGATCCAATAATTGGTGGTGAGGTTGTTACTGATGGAACTAATATAATTTATATGTATTTCCTACTAACAGATAATGAAATGTATACAGATCACATAGTTGATAATGAGTATTCTAAGAATAAACAAGAATGTACATCTACGTTGTTTACAGGTTTGGCGCGTACATTGACTATGGATGCACAAATGAAATATTCTGGATGTACGGTATGTGATGTTGATAGTTTTTATATAATGAATAAAAATTACACATCCAAATCACAGTATAATTACAGCATTGCGATAACTGTAGCAGAAAGTCAAAAAATCGATGATAAAAAATGGCAAGATGCAATAGTTGATGGTGTAAGAGTAAGTGGATATAATGGTGGATTTACGTATGGCTATTACGCAATTAGAGTATCAAAATATATGATATATGATATTTATGTTACAAAGACACAGTAGAATAAGTTGTAATAAGCAATCTATCAAAAGCGAGTTGGCAGCATATAACTGTCAACTCGTTTTTATCATATAGAAAAGTTCTTGCATTTTAATGTAGCGCATTTTCCTGACTTATGATATATTTATTCGGTATAAAAAAACTAAGGAGAAAGTAATATGAGTGGAACAGTTATAGGACTTTTAATTGTCATTGCAGCTTATATGACATTGATGATAGGAATAGGTGTTTGTTATTCTAAGAAAAATAAGAATGTAGGCGACTTTTATCTAGGAGGAAGAAAGCTTGGACCGATTGTAACAGCTATGAGTGCTGAGGCATCAGATATGAGTAGCTGGCTATTGATGGGATTGCCTGGAGTAGCTTACCTTTCTGGAGTAGCAGAGGCAGGATGGACAGCTGTAGGCTTGGCTATAGGAACGTATCTTAATTGGCTGATTGTGGCAAAAAGATTACGTAGATATACAGTGAAGGCAAATAATTCCATTACCTTGCCAGAATTTTTTTCTAACCGATTTAGAGAGAATAAGAAATTAATATTAGCAATTTCAGCCATATTTATTGTAGTATTCTTTGTACCATATACAGCATCAGGATTTGCAGCATGTGGAAAGCTATTTGCAACTTTATTTGATATACCATATGTACCAGCTATGGTTGTCAGTGCAATTATCATAGTGGCATATACTGCCCTTGGTGGATATCTTGCGGCAAGTACGACTGACTTAATCCAAAGTATTGTGATGAGTTTTGCATTAGTGATTGTAGTGCTGTTTGGAGTAAATGTAGCTGGTGGCTTTGATGCAGTAGTTGATAATGCTAAATCATTAAGTGGATATTTATCATTTTTTGAAACACATAATTCGGTAACTGGTGAAGGAACAGCATATGCAGGACTCAATATTGCTTCAGCATTAGCTTGGGGATTAGGATATTTTGGTATGCCACATATTTTACTTAGATTTATGGGAATTGAAGATGAGAATAAGCTTAAAATATCTAGAAGAATTGCAACTGTATGGGTTATTATCTCGATGTTTGTTGCTATTTTAATCGGTATCGTAGGATATTCAGTTTCTAAGGCAGGAGCATTGGAGGTATTTACTGATGCTTCTACATCGGAGACATTAATAGTTAGAATAGCAATGCTTTTAAGTGAAAATGGAGTATTGGCTATAATAATGGCTGGCTTGATATTATCAGGAATACTTGCAAGTACAATGTCAACAGCAGATTCACAGTTATTAGCAGCGTCATCTAGTGTATCGAAGAATTTATTGGTAGATTGTGCAGGACTTAAGCTTTCTGAGAAAGCATCAATGCTTGCAGCTCGTGCTACAGTATTTGTGATAGCAATTATAGGTGTGATTATTGCATGGAATCCTAATAATTCAGTATTTAAGATTGTTTCCTTTGCATGGGCTGGATTTGGAGCAGTTTTTGGTCCAGCTATGTTAGCTGCTTTATTCTGGAAGCGTTCAAATAAATACGGTATAGTATCAGGAATGGTAGTTGGCGGAGTTATGGTATTTGTTTGGAAATATTTGGTTGCTCCAATTGGAGGAGCGTGGGCGATATATGAGCTTCTTCCAGCATTTATATTATCAGCATTGACAATTGTGATAGTAAGCTTAGCTACACCAGCACCTGAAAAAGAAATTGTAGAAGAATTTGAAAGTGTATAAAAAAAGTGCGATATTCTGTTTGAGGAATATCGCACTTTTTGTTCTGAGATATTTATTTTGAAGGAAGATGTTTCTTTATAACAGCTTCTAATTCTTTGTAGTCTATTGGCTTTGAGAGATAATCATTAAAACCGGCTGATAGATATTGTTCTCTGGCTCCTACAATAGCATTAGCAGTTAGAGCGATAACTGGGCAGTTTCTTGAAAGATTGCTGTCCATAGCTCTGAGCTTGGTTAATACTTCTAAACCATCCATTTCAGGCATCATATGGTCTAGTAAAATTATATCATAAGATTTTTTTGTAACCATATCTAAGCATTCTCTGCCACTAGATGCTAAATCTATATTTATAAGGGTTTTCTTAAGTAAGCCTTTGACAATGGTTAGGTTAATCTGATTATCATCTACAACAAGGATTTTAGCATTTGGTGCAGTGAAGGATTCCTTATAGTTGCTTGTGACAGATGAGTAGGTTAGGTCTACGGTTCCAACAGGAGCTTTGTTAACTATGACTTGAGGAATTCTAACTGTAAAAATGGAACCGCGCTGATATACGCTTTGTACTTCGATAGTGCCATCCATCATTTGCAAGAGGTTATATACTATACTTAATCCTAAGCCAGTACCTTCAACTTTATGGTTGATGCTTTCATCAAGACGCAGGAATTTGTCGAAAAGTTTTACAATATCTTCTTTTTTTATTCCGATACCAGTGTCTTCCACAGTACCGATTAAAACTATGTTGGAGTTGTCTGTAAATTCTGCTTTAAGAGATACCTTGACCCATCCTGTTTTCGTATATTTAATGGCATTATTTATTATGTTAATAAGTATTTGGCGGATACGTATTTCATCACCATAAAGTATCTTAGGAATATTGGCATCTATGTCAAAGTAAAGATCTAGTCCTTTTCTTTTGGCCCTGAAGGATACAATATTATAAAGCTCACGAATTTCTTCACTTACGTAATAATCATTTTTTATAATATGCATCATACCAGATTCTATTTTTGTAAAATCAAGTATGTCATCTATAATGGATAAAAGTGACTTTCCGGCATCCATTATGCTTGCTGCATGACTATGGATTTCGTGAATATTGTCTTCTCGCATAATCATTTCATCCATACCGAGTACTGCATTTAGAGGGGTTCTTATCTCATGGCTCATATTTGCAAGGAAAGCACTCTTAGTAGCATTGGCTTTGTCAGCATTTTTCTTCGCCTCATTAAGTTCGTTTATATATTTCATTCTGTTGGTCAAATCAGTAGCAGCTATAATATAGCCGATAATATCACCAAAGTCGTCTTTTATTTTCTCAATACCAAGGTTGCAGAAGATGTTGTTTGTTTTACATAAAGCATCCAGTTTGTCAGCTTTTTTAATGGATAAAATTTTTGCTTTGTCATAGTCGAATAAATCTTCAAAGGTGTAGTTATCTATACAATCTATTTTGAAGAATTTTTTTGCTGATGTGCTGGCAAAAGTTAAATTAAGGTTTTCGTTAAAAGCTATAAGATAAACCTCAGTTAATGTATCAATATAGGCGGTTATATTATCCACATCAATATGATTCTGTTTATTAAAATCTAATCCGCTGTAAATAATAAATATAGCAAGAGCTTGACCGATTGTGCTACTAGGAATGGCAGTGATACCAAAGGCTGGTAATATGGTGTCAAAAAGCATACCCACACAAATAACTATAAGAGCCCACATTAGGCGTATGCCTACTATCTTTTTTCTCTTCTTATCTGTATGTCTAATAAGATGGATAACCATTGCAAACATAAGAATAGCTATTACTACAGAGTAAACAAGATAAATATTAGTCCAAACGTTAGGTTTGAAACGATAAGACATACCTATCTTTGTGTCAATAAATTCGATATATTCTCTTCTTATGTTGAATGGGAAAATGATTATTCCCAATAGTGAGAAGCCTATTACTGTGTATTTTGTAGGCTTGCATACATCAACCCACTCGCATATTAAGACAGCTGCAAAAATAAGTGTTCCAAATGTTCCTATCATACCCAGACAACGAAGAAGGTAGGCATATTCAGGATCAGTCTGAACAGGAATAGCTCCGAAAAAAACGCTCCACATAGAACTGTTGATTGCAAGTAGAGCAAATATAATAGATATTTTTTTAGAAGCGCCCTTGTGTGATAAGGCCTCAAGTGCTTCCATAAATGTAATGGTTGCAAATATTGCTAGCAGTAAAAATATAAATGAACTCAAAATAATCACCTCTGTACTATGTTTTCACAAACAAAATTTATAGTTTTATTTTAATGCATAGAAGTAATTCTTGCAACAAGCTTCTGTATGTTTACGAAAAAAGAATAATAATTAAGGTAAAAGAATATATTAGTATTATGATGAAAACTGATATGTAGTCAATTTAGGTATAAAGCAAAGAAGGGAATATATGTTATGAATTATATGGACAAGAATAATTATGATGAAAGAAGCCTTGAACTTCATTATGAGAAGAGGGGGAAAATAGCTATTGTTCCCACTGTGAATACAGAGACAAAGGATGATTTATCATTGGCCTATACACCTGGTGTTGCAAAGGCATGTTTAGAAATAGAAAAAGATATAGAAAAATCATTTGCACTGACTAGACGATGGAATATGTGTCTTGTAGTTACAGATGGAACAGCTGTACTTGGATTGGGAGATATAGGACCTGAGGCTGCTATGCCAGTTATGGAGGGGAAGTGTGTCCTTTTTAAAGCATTTGGAGATGTGGACGCAGTTCCGCTGTGCATAAGAAGTAAGGATGTAGATGAAATTGTGAAAACTGTAAGCCTAATTGCTGGAAGCTTCGGGGGAATAAATTTAGAGGATATATCAGCACCTAGATGCTTTGAGATAGAAAGAAGACTTAAAGAGGTATGTGATATACCAGTATTTCATGATGACCAGCACGGAACAGCTATAGTTACACTTGCGGGTATTATCAATGGATTAAAGCTTGTAAAAAAGAAGAAGGATGAAGTGAAAATAGTTATTAATGGTGCTGGAGCAGCAGCTATTGCCATTGCTAAATTATTATTGATGTATGGTATGAAAAATATAACAATGTGCGATAGAGCAGGTGCTATCTATGAAGGTAGAATAGAGGGTATGAATGAAATAAAGGAAGAAATGGCTAAAATTACAAATCTTAAGAAAGTACAGGGCGGTCTTAGAGAGGTTATAGCAGGAGCTGATATTTTTGTGGGTGTAAGTGTGGGCGGTGCATTAGACAAAGAGATGGTTAAATCTATGAATAGGGATAGCATAGTGTTTGCCTGTGCTAATCCTACCCCTGAGATATATCCTGAGGAGGCAAAAAGAGCTGGTGCAAGAATTGTTGCCACAGGCAGAAGTGATTTTCCAAATCAGATTAATAATGTTTTAGCATTTCCGGGAATATTTAGGGGAGTATTTGATGTGGGGGCTAAAGTTATAAATGATAAAATGAAAATAGCAGCTGCAGAGGCCATAGCAAATCTTGTTACAGATAGTGAACTTAGGGAGGATTACATTATCCCTGAAGCTTTTGATAAAAGAGTTGCAAAAGCTGTAGCAGCTGCAGTTGCAAATTCAATTTAATTATTCTGGTTTGATATCAATGATTACGTATTCTGAATCAGCGCTTGTTTTATAAGGGAAACCCCAGCCGGATATTCCAGAAGTAATGATAGCTGTAGTATTTTTTATTTTAGTAAGTCCGTATGTGCCATCGTTGTATGGAACTAGTTCAAGCAAATAATTAAGAGGCCAAAACTGACCAGCGTGTGTATGACCAGATAATAATAGGTCGGTACCAAATTCACCATTTTCTTTATATTCCTGAGGCTGATGATCTAATATTAATATATAATCATCGAGGCCTACATCTTTTAGCAATTCGTCAAGCGAAATACGACTTGAGCTATTTGCATGAGAGTAGTCATTTCTGCCAGCGATTACAAAATCATCAGTTAAGGTGATAACCTTATCCTCAAGAATAGTTATGTTATTGTCTGTAATAGCTTTAGCTAAGTCTTCCTTTGTATAGGCTGGGTTTGAAGAATATGGCTGACAGTCATGATTGCCATACACAAAATAAGTTCCAAGTGTAGCTTTAATATTACCTAGAATTTCAAATAAAGGTGATAATATTTCAGCACTTGTATTTTCATCCACAATATCACCGCAAAGAACCATAATATCAATGTCTTGTGAGTTTATTTTCTGACATATATTTTCAAGCTCCTTTAAATCAATGGTTGAGCCAAAATGTAGGTCAGCAATCATACCTATTCGATACCCTTCTTCTCGTATATTTTTATCTGTCGTGACAGTGTAAGCGGTTTTGTCAACATGCATTATATTGTAGTGCCCATAAATCATCATAATTATGGTCAATATAGCTGGAATTATATATATGTTGTGTACGCGTGACCATATTTTAGAAAAAGTAGTCTCTTTTTTGTAAAATTTTTTAGCAATCAAATGAATAGCGTCTATAATCAAAGAGAACATAAAAAAGTAAATAATGAAAATAACTGATGATTTATTTATAAATATGCATAAAAATATAAGGGCTGCGATGGCAAGTGTAGCACCATTGCGTATAAGGCGTCTATCAGTATTTTTTGTGATAAGCTTTGCTGTCTTTCGAATCAATATATAAAAATAAGTGCCCATACCGATTAAAGTGATAAGTATTAATATTGCTGTAAAGCCATAAATTAGTTTCATATTGCCCTCCCAAAATAAACTCACATTTTAACAGTATAACCGAAAATATAAAAAAGTAATAGAGCTTTTTTATATTTTCGGTTATAATGGTAATGTATTTAATAAAAAAGCAATTGGTAACAGTATTAAGGAAGGGTGTGCTTATGAAAAAAAGATTGTTAAGCTACATAGAATATGCAATCAGTGAAGTGGAACGGTCAGATATAGATAAAGCTGCATTTAGAGAACAACTGTTGATACAAATTCAGTTTTTTCAACATGAAAGATTGGTGCATCTTATAGTTACTGTAACCTTTGCCATACTATTTATGATGACAGCGGGGTTGTTTTTTATAACAGAAAATATGTCTTTATTATTACTTGGTGGATTATTTCTTCTGTTACTTATTCCATATATAAGTCACTATTATCTGTTGGAGAATGGTGTACAGAAGTTATATACCGTGTATGATAAGACAGTTTAGAAAAAATAAAGGGAAGAATGAAAATGAACAAAACAAAGGCAGTATATTTGATGATTTCACAGACGGGTACTAAGTTTGCCAAGTCTATACGAAAGGTAGGAAAGCAGCAGTATAATCATAGCTCTATAGCTTTGGATGCAGATTTAAGAAGAACATTTGGATTTGCAAGACCTCAGCATAATGCAGTACTTATGGGAAAGCTTGTGAGAGAAAGCTTGGAAAGATATACCTTAGGTAAGGATGAGCCTGTTGAGATTGTTGTATTTAAGATACCAGTAACTGAGGAACAGTACAATTGGATAAAGGGAGAGATTGCACTGAGACTTAACGATAAGCATTATATGTATAATCTTTTTTCCGTGCTTACACATCCATTTGTAAAGGGGTATTCTGTAAAGGATATGTATACCTGTATAGAGTTTGTTGCATATTTAATGCAACATATTGGTTACTTAGATGATAAGCCAGCTTGTAAATATACACCAGATGATTTGCTGGTATATTTTAAGGATAATATATATTTTAAAGGTGATATTAGAAAAAAAATGACTTATAATCCTAAGAATAAGTCATATTTTGCACCTATGAGCATGAAGGTATTTGTGGGAAATGCAACGGCACTTTGGAATTTGATTGCAAGAAGTTTCAAAGCGCTTTGTGGTAAATAGTCAATTTACATTTAGTTAAAGGGAGAGGTGTACCTATGGCAAAATCTGATAATCAGAAACTAAAGTTACTTTATATTAAGCAAATGCTTGAGGAAAAGACAGATGAGAATCATGTGATTTCCACACAGCAGATTATTGATGAATTGGCAAAGTATGATATTAAGGCAGAGCGAAAGAGTATATATTCAGATATAGATATGCTTACTCGATATGGTATGGATATTGTATTGAGAAAGGAGCGACCTACAGGATATTATCTTGCAAGTCGTGATTTTGAGTTGCCAGAGCTTAAGTTTTTGGTTGATGCAGTACAGACATCTAGATTTATAACAGAGAAAAAGACAAGGTCGCTTATAAAAAAGCTTGAAGGAATGGCAAGTAAATATGATGGAAGTCTTTTGCAACGTCAGGTTATAGTTACTGATAGAATAAAGAGTATGAACGAATCTATATATTACAATGTAGATGCCATTCATCAGGCTATTTCCAGCAATGTTAAGATGAAATTTAAATATGTTGAGTGGACTGCGGCCAAGCAGACAAAATACAAGAGAGATGGGGAAGAATATCTTGTCAGCCCATGGGCACTTACATGGAGTGAAGACAATTATTATATGATAGGCTATGACAGCAAGAATGGTAAGGTTAAGCATTACAGAGTAGATAAAATGCATAAGCCATCTATAACAAGTGAAGAGAGAGATGGTAAAGAGAATTTCGAAAATTTTGATATGGCTAAATTTTCAAAGCAGACCTTTGGAATGTTCTCAGGTGTGGAGAGAACGTTGGTTTTAGAATGTGAGCAGGATATTATAGGCGTAATCATAGATAGATTCGGCCCAGATACATCCATTAGACTTGATAAGGACAAGTGCAGAGTAAGAGTTACTGTGAATGTGTCAAATCCATTCTATGGCTGGTTATGTACATTGGGTACAAAGGTAAAGATTGTGGAACCACAGGATGTGGCAGATGATTATAGAAAATTCCTTAAGGGAATAGCGAAAATGTACAAGAAGGACTAGTGGTTTAAAAACTAAGTTTAAGGAGATTAGCCTATGAGAAAAGTATTGTTAAGCGTAATTGTATTGATAAGTATATTTATAGTAGGATGCAGTTTTAATGTTACTAAGATAGAAGATGATACTTCCATAGAAACTCCAGAACATACATATGAAAGTACTAAAGAAGATATATCAAAGGAAAACACCACAAAAGCAAAGGAAGAGAATGTAACAGAAGAAGAAACTACAAAAAAGCCTGTGACGAGTAAATCTAGAGCAGAAGATATATTAAAGAATATGACTCTGGAGGAAAAGGTTGCACAGATGTTTATAGGCAGATGTCCAGAAGAGAATGGTGCAAAGCTAGCTAAAGAATATCAAATAGGTGGATATATTTTATTTGCCAGAGATTTTAAAGATAAGACTAAAAGTGAAGTTATAAATAATATAAATTCATATCAGGACAACTCTAAAATACCTATGTTTATAGGTGTTGATGAGGAGGGTGGAACTGTAAATCGTGTAAGTAGATATAAAGCCTTTAGAGCAGTACCATTTTGGTCTCCGCAGGCTCTTTATAAAGAGGGCGGTATGCCGCTTATCATAACTGACACAATAGAGAAGTGTACTTTGTTAAAATCCTTAGGAATTAATCTTAATTTTGCACCAGTGGCTGACTTGTCTACATCTGCGACGGATTTTATATATGATAGAACCTTTGGATTAGATGCTGCTGCTACAGCACAGTATGTTGAAACTGTAGTAGAAACTATGAAAAATGAGAAAATGGGAAGTGTGATTAAGCATTTTCCAGGCTACGGTAACAATGAGGATACACATACAGGCATAGCCTATGATGATAGAAGCTACGAAAGTTTTGTACAATCAGATTTTATACCATTTAAGGCAGGTATAAACAAGAGTGTAAGTATGGTGCTTGTAGCTCATAATGTGGTTTATTGTATGGATGAAACATATCCGGCATCCTTATCAAAGAATGTTCATAAGATTCTTAGAGAAGAATTAGGATTTGATGGAGTTATTATTACAGACGATTTGAGCATGGAGGGTGCTAAAGCATTTGCAGAAAATGAAGATATAGCTGTTTTGGCTATAAATGCAGGAAATGATTTGCTATGTACTACAGATTTTCAGACGCAGATAAATTCAGTTATTACAGCTGTGAAAAATGGTGTAATAAAAGAAGAGAGAATAGATGAATCAGTGCTTAGAATTTTACAGTTAAAGATAGATTTAGAGATTATAAAGTAGGAAGTAGAATATAATGGAAAAAAAAGAAAAATGTCCCTACAGTAAAAAATGCGGTGGATGTACATATCAGGGAGTTGCATATGAAACACAATTAAAGGAAAAACAGGAATTGGTAGAAAAGCTTATCGGTGGCTTTTGTAAAGTGAATCCTATTGTGGGTATGAGTAATCCATATCATTATAGAAATAAGGTTCACGCAGCATTTGGAATAACTAGAAGAGGCGAGATTATATCAGGGGTGTATAGAGAGGGAACTCACGATATTATACCTGTGGAAATATGCCAGATAGAGGATAAGAAGGCTGATGAGATAATACAGGATATAAAGGGAATGCTTCGTTCCTTTAAGATAAAGACATATGATGAAGACACAGGCTACGGACTTCTTCGTCATGTGATGGTAAGACGTGGCTTTAAAAGTGGTGAAATCATGGTGGTTTTGGTACTAGGTTCACCTATTATGCCATCAAAGAATAATTTTGTAAAAGCATTGAGAAAAAAACATCCTGAGATTTCTACAGTGATTATAAATGTAAATGATAAGAGGACAAGTATGGTCCTTGGGGATAAGGAATCGGTTATATATGGAAAGGGATATATAAGTGATGAACTTTGCGGATGCAAGTTTAAGATTTCTTCTAAGTCCTTTTATCAAGTAAATCCTGTTCAGACAGAGGTATTATACAATAAAGCCATAGAGCTAGCTTCTCTTACAGGAAAGGAACGTGTGCTTGATGCCTACTGCGGAATCGGTACTATCGGCATAATTGCATCAAAAAAAGCCAAGGAAGTAATAGGAGTGGAGCTTAATAAGGCAGCAGTGAGAGACGCTATCACAAATGCGAAGATAAATGGAATAAATAATATAAGATTTTTTGCAGAGGATGCGGGAAAGTTTATGTTAAAAACCTCAGCTAAAATGTTGGAAGATAAATCTGCGGGTATAGATGTGGTATTTATGGACCCGCCAAGAGCTGGAAGTGATGAGAATTTTATGAGCTCTGTGATTAAGCTTGCGCCTAAGAAGGTAGTATATGTGTCTTGTAATCCAGAGACATTGGCAAGAGATTTAAAATATTTTGCAAAGCATGGATATAAAGTGGAGGTGGCAGTGCCAGTGGATATGTTTCCGCATACAGCGCATGTGGAGACGGTATGTCTATTGTCGAGAAAAGATAGAACAACAATTGAAATTTATAGTTTGATGTAGCAAATGATAGAGATATAAAACTACTTAAAAAAATTGAAGTTATATTTTTAGGAGGAAAGGTTTAATGATAAACTTAGGAAAGCTAAAAGAAATAAAGAAGAATATTAGTAATTCTACAACCCTTCAAGCTAATAGAGGAAGCAATTGAAAATGGTTATTCGGGAGATAAGGCGTCTGCGAAAGGAGGCCAGGACATTGTATTAAAGGCATTATCTTTTTTGTTATAAAAATGTAACACAGCATTACAGGAGACACCTATTAGTAAAGGTATCTCCTGTTTTTTAGTATCGTAAAAATATAGGCTACCGTTACCGGATTGGTACTGCGTACCAATCCGTGAAAAACACTAAATTTATTTCAGACAGGCACTCAGGACAGAGGATTAGGACAGAGAAAAAACGATATATAGAACTAAAATAGCAGGGCAGTAATGAGGGGAAACATTACTACCCTGCTTGTGTAGGGGATTAAGTGTAAGTCTTGATAATTTCTTCCGCGATGCATCTTCTGGAAACACAGCGGTCCATTGCCTGTTTTTCTACATAGCGATGAGCATCTGGTTCGCTCATTTTAAGTTCACTGATTAACAGCCATTTGGCTTTATTAACCAATCGAATTTCAGCCATTTTATCTTCAATGGATATTGTTTTTTTCTCAAATTGTCTTAGCCGTTCTCGTGCACTCTCCAGCCAATTAAGAGCATGAGTCATGGTTACTTTTGAAATGGGTTTCGGTAAAGTGAAAACACCATATTCAGCAACTCTATCATGAATACCGGCGTGGATATCGTTCTTCACCAGAAGGAGGACAGCGGATTGTTTGGTAGTACAGGTATCAATTGCAAAG
>JAFQOW010000028.1 GCA_017412055.1 Lachnospiraceae bacterium
AAAAAACGCTCCGCGAGGATGAGCACTCGCACGAGAAGAATATGTCAGCTAACGCTGACCGTGCTCGGCTCGCAAAGCGGAGCAAGTCCCTCTAGACAGAGGGATTTAGGGAGATGATGCGGACTTGTCCGCTTTGTTCTACGGAATTTTTATGAAATTCCTATAACATTTTAGGAAAGGAGAAATACTATGGACAGTTGTTCTGGTAATCAAAGCGGCATAGAACCCCGAGGGATTTGCACAGAAAAGAATATTATCTGCCAAAATGACTGGCTAGCAGTATGCTTTTCTGTATAAAAGAGAGTTCGTGGATTTGTGCCTATTCAAATTTGAAAAAAGCGAAGGAGAATTTGAAAATGGCAGAAGAGTTATTACAAAATCAATTGGAGCTTCAAATTGATATTGAAGAAGTCAAAAATTTAATAACAGAGAGAAAATATACAAGATTGAAGGAAATGTTAGCAGTTGTCAATCCAGCAGATATGGTTGAAATCTTTAATGCTGTAGACAAGAAGTACACACTCCTTCTTTTTAGAGTGCTTCCAAAGGAGCTTGCAGCGGAAACATTTGCATATATGGATACGGACATGCAAAGAGGGCTTATAGAAGCATTTACAGATATGGAGTTAAGAACTATAGTAAATGAATTGTTCTTAGATGATACTGTAGATATTATTGAAGAAATGCCAGCATATGTGGTAAATAGAATATTAAAAAACGTGGATAGTCAGACAAGAAAGACTATCAATGATTTACTTCATTATCCAAAGGATAGTGCAGGAAGCATCATGACAACAGAGTATGTTGCATTAAAGAAGAATATGACAGTAGAGCAGGCTTTTGCCTATATTAGAAAGCATGCTGTAGATAAAGAAACGATTTATACCTGTTATGTAACTGATAACCGTAAGTTGATGGGTATAGTTACAGTTAAAGAACTTCTTCTTGCATCTTATGAGGATGTTATCGGTGATATAATGGAGACAAATGTTATCGCTGTAGATACTCATAAGGACCAGGAAATCGTTGCCAATATGTTTGATAAGTACGACTTAATGGCAGTGCCTGTTGTTGATAAAGAAAACAGAGTTGTAGGTATAATTACAGTCGATGATGCTATGGAAGTAATCATTGAAGAGCACGGAGAAGATATGGAGGCCATGGCTGCTATCCTTCCATCTGATAAGCCATATATGCAAACGGGCATATTTGAAACATGGAAAAAGAGAATTCCATGGTTATTATTACTTATGATTTCATCTACCTTTACAGGTATGATTATACAAAGCTTTGAAAATGCTCTTGCAGGCTGTGTAGCACTGACTGCATTTATGCCAATGCTTATGGGAACAGCTGGTAATGCTGGTAGTCAGGCATCAGTAACTATTATCAGAGGATTATCCTTAGATGAAATAGATTATAAAGATACCTTTAGGATTATGTGGAAAGAACTGGGCATATCTATAGTGTGTGGTTTGACATTGGGAGTAGCTAGTATTATTAAGATAATGGTGGTGGATAATGTATCATTTACAATAGGAATTGTTGTAGCACTTACGCTATTTGTTACGGTTATAATGGCAAAGATTATCGGTTGTACATTGCCAATTCTCGTAAAACGCTTGGGATTTGACCCTGCAGTAGTGGTAAGTCCATTTATTACAACAGTAGTAGACGCATTGTCATTATTCTTATATTTCCAGATAGCATCAATGCTATTAAACTTATAGCTTAGTTACGAATATTTTTATTTAATTTACCCATAATATCCTTTATAAATTTTGGAATAAGGAGGATGTTATGGGTAAAACTTCGAAAAAAGAAGAAGTAGAAATGGAAAAGGATAAGAATGAACAGATTGTTGACCTTGGTGAAGTAGTTTTAGATGGAAATAAAAATAAGAAAAAGATTCAATTGCTTTCAATTATTGGTGAAATAGAAGGCCATGAAATAATAAGCAACTCAAAAACTACAAAATATGATCATATACTTCCTAAGCTGGCTGAATTTGAAGATAATGAGGAAATGGATGGCTTGCTTGTATTGTTGCAAACATGTGGCGGAGACGTGGAAAGTGGCTTGGCCATAGCAGAGATGATTGCCTCCTTGTCAAAGCCTACGGTTTCACTAGTGTTAGGTGGCTCTCATTCCATAGGTGTGCCAATTGCTGCCTCAGCAAATTATTCATTTATAGTTCCTACAGGAACAATGGTTATTCATCCGGTTAGAATGAATGGGCTATTTATAGGAGCACCCCAGACTTTTGATTATTTTAAGCTTATTCAGGACAGGATTGTTCGTTTTGTTACAGAACATTCTAAGGTTTCAAAGGAGCGTTTGGAAGAGATGATGATGAGCACAGGATTGTTTACGAAGGATTTAGGTACAATCCTGGTAGGAGAAGAAGCTGTAAAGGAAGGAATTATAAATGAAGTAGGTGGATTGAAAGAGGCTATGAGTAAGCTGAATTCGCTGATTGAAGGGAAAGACAGAAAAGGTTTTAAATAATTAGTAAAAAAATAAAAAAAAATACTTGCAAAATAAAATTAATGTGTTATACTAATGAATGTAAATGTGACACATCAAGCAGTGCTTACATGCCCGTGGAGCATTGTGTGTTACAATTTAAACCCCCTTTTATCCCCCTGATAAGCTGTCAATCGTAAGATCGACGGCTTTTCTTTTTGTACAAACGAAAGTAAATCTACTTTTAATTGTATAAAAAGAAAGGCTCCGCTAGGATGAGCACTCATACGAAAAAGACTTTTTTGCTTTGGTATGCAAATCTATGAAAACATCTAAATTTCTTGAAAATTAATCTTGAATTACCCCCGTTTTAATAGTAAAATGTAAAGGAATATGTCTTTTGAAAGATATCAATAATATTATAGGCAATAGGAGGCCGTTATAATGAGTTTATTTGAAGCTATTATTTTAGGATTCATACAGGGTGTTGCTGAATTTTTACCAATAAGTAGTTCTGGACATTTGGCGATTTTTAAAAACTTTTTTGGATTAAGCGAAGCAGGTATCGCATTTGACATTTTGTTGCATGTGGGAACACTTGTAGCTGTGTTTATTTGCTTCTGGAGTGATATATGGGAATTAATCGTAGGAGGATTTGGAATCGTAATAGATGTATGTAAGAACATCGGTAGATATTTTTCAAATCTATTTAATAAGAATAATAAAGAATATAAGATGAAGGAATATATAGAGATTATTTCTACACCATTTAGAAGATATGTAATGCTTATTATTATAGCGACTATTCCTACAGGAATTATGGGTATTGTATTAAAGGATATGATAGAGGCAGTTTCAGCAACTCTTATTGTTCCAGGAATATGCTTGCTTATGACAAGTATTATTCTTCTTATTGCTGATAATGCTAAGGATGGCAATGAGGATGAGTCAAATGTCAGCTATAAGAAAGCTGGTTTTGTAGGTATATGTCAGGGTTTTGCTACAATGCCTGGTATTTCACGTTCTGGAACTACTGTGACAGCATGTCTTCTTGTAGGAATGGATAGAGCATTTGCTGTGAAGTTTTCATTTATCGTTTCTATTCCAGCTATTCTTGGTGCAGCGGTACTTGATATTCCAGATTTATTTAAAGAAGGTATAACATCAAGCGATATGATAAATTATGTGGCTGGAACATTGGTAGCTGCAGTTGTTGGATATGTTTGTATTAAGACGATGTTACAAATTGTAAGAAAGAAGAAATTTAAGGTATTCTCAATATATTGTGCAATAATGGGACTTGTATCAATAGTAGGATTTTTCTTGATTTAATTTATAAAATTGAACCGGAGGCAATAAAAAGTGGCGAAACAGACAAAAACTACAAAAAAAACCACTGGAAAAGGTAATACAAGAACAAATAGAAATACTAGTACAAAGGCTAAAACTAGTGCTAAGAAGACTGTACATAAGCAGGAAAGACCAGCTTATGTACCAACAGAAAAGGATATAAAGCTACGCAATGAGATAAAGCTTCTCATTGCTTTAGTCGTTACTGTGTTAGTATTCTTAAGTAATTTTGGCTTGCTATCGCCAGTTGGAGATTATATAAGTCATTTCCTTTTTGGATTATTTGGATTTATATCATATATTTTGCCTATAGCTGCGTTTTTAGGTATAGCATTTTTATTATCAAATATACATAACAGAAAGGCTGTTGTTAAATTTATAGCTGGTGTGCTTTTTGTTTTATTTGTAAGTGCGCTTATTCAGCTGATATTTATGGAATATAGCCCTAATATTTCTGCTACAGATTATTATAGTATCTGTGGAAAGGATAAAAGTGGCGGTGGTTTATTTGGCGCATTTATAGTAAATGGGTTGGTTGGAGCCTTAGGTATGGTTGGCGCTTATATAATAGTGGTGTTATTTATTATTATAATGCTTGTTATTATGACAGAGCGTTCTTTTGTAGGCGGTGTTAAGAGCGGAAGCAAGAAGGTATATAATCACGCTAAGAATGATGCTAAAAAAATCAAAGACAATGTAGTTACAAAGGTTGAAAATAAGCAATATGAAAAGAATAGACGCATTAACAATAAGGTTAAGGGCGTATCTATGCAAAAAATAGATGATGGTGAGGGAAGTACAGAGGATGTACATGAAATTACAGGTGAATTCGCTGGTAAGCTTCCGGAAAATGCACATTTATATCGTGGGCATGTAGATGTTGATAAGTATGTATCAGAAGATAATACAGTTAGACATATTGATAAGAAGATAAATATACAGCAGACAAAGCATGAAGAGATTAATAATAATTATGTGGCTACACCTCCACCTAAGAATGAACATCCAAGATATGAGGAACCACGTAAGGAAGAGCCACCACAGGTGGATGAGGAAGGTTTCTTCAAGCCTAAGGAGAGAATTGTTGTAAGCGAAGAAGCGAAGAATGTAATGAATAGAAAGCCATTTGGAGCACCTGTATCTGATACAAAGACAGCAGGTGAGGGATTACTTAGTAAGCCTGCTTCTAGCGCACCGGTTCCAAGTCAGACTCCTTCAAGTGCATCTAGACCTGCAGTGGCTAGCCGAAGAAAGAAGGAATATATTCTTCCTTCTACAAATCTTCTTAACAAGGGTAATGGTCGAACTAGCGGTTCTAATGCAATGGAACTTAGAGATACAGCTAAGAAGCTTGAGAATATTTTGGCTAATTTTGGTATTACAGCAGATGTTGTGGATTATAGTAGAGGACCTTCTGTTACTAGATATGAGATACAGCCTGAGATAGGTACAAGACTTGCAAATATTACAAAGCTTACAGATGATATTAAGCTTCATCTTGCGGCTACAGATATTAGAATTGAGCCAATTCCAGGTAAGTCTACAATCGGTATAGAAGTACCTAATGAGGGAAGAGATTCAGTTCTTATAAGAGAGTTAATTGAGTCGCCAGCTCTTAAGAATAATGGTTCTAAGCTTGCATTTGCAGCTGGTAAGGATATTGCCGGCGAAGTAATTATCGGAGATATAGCAAAGATGCCACATTTACTTGTTGCAGGTACTACAGGCTCAGGTAAGTCAGTATTTACAAACTCTATTATTATGAGTATTTTGTTTAGGGCTACTCCAGATGAGGTAAGACTTATAATTGTAGACCCTAAGGTTGTAGAATTCGGTGTTTATAACGGAATTCCTCATTTGTTACAGCCTGTTGTGACAGATCCAAAGCTCGCATCAAACACACTTAAGTGGGCAGTAGCGGAGATGTCTGATAGATATAAAAAGTTTGCAGAGCTTAACGTTAGAGATTTGAAGGGATATAATGAAAAGCTTCTTCAGGCAGGACCTGATGAAAATGGCAATATGCCATCTAAACTACCTCAAATCGTCATCGTTATCGACGAGCTTGCAGATCTTATGATGGTTGCGGCTAAGGAAGTTGAAGAATCTATATGTAGAATCGCCCAGCTTGCCAGAGCAGCAGGAATTCATCTTATAATTGCTACACAGAGACCATCTGTAAATGTAGTTACAGGTCTTATAAAGGCAAATGTACCATCAAGAGTTGCTCTTATGGTATCTTCTGGTGTAGATTCAAGAACAATAATTGACCAAAATGGCGCTGAGAAGCTTCTTGGTAATGGTGATATGTTATTCTATCCATCAGGATATGTAAAACCTGTTAGATTACAGGGCGCATTTGTATCTGATGGTGAAGTATCTAAGGTTGTTGAATTCTGGAAGAATCAGGCAGGAGATGCAAATTATGATGAATCTATTGCAAGATACGTAGAAAATCAAAATGCTCAGAGCTCACAGGGCAACGCAGCAGCAGAGGAGCCAGGTGATGGCAGAGATGAATATTTCTTTGATGCAGCAAGATTTGTTATTCAAAAGCAGAAAGCATCGACAAGTATGCTTCAAAGAATGTTTAAGATAGGATTTAACCGTGCAGCACGTATTATGGATCAGATGTGTGAGGCTGGTGTCGTAGGTGAAGAAGAGGGAACAAAGCCTAGAAAGGTTCTTATGACCCTTGATGAATTAGAGAATTTAAAATAGTTTTAGCCGCAAGGCAAGGAGGAAAAAATGAAGACAGATATTCAGATTGCACAGGAAGCTACTATGCTACCAATTAAAGATGTCGCAGCAAGTATTGGTGTAACCGAAGATGATATTGAATTATACGGTAAGTATAAGGCAAAATTGTCGGATGAATATTTTGACAAGATTAAGGACAATAAGGATGGAAAGCTTATCCTTGTGACAGCTATTAATCCTACACCAGCTGGCGAAGGAAAGACTACAGTGACAGTAGGTTTAGGTCAGGCATTTGGAAAATTAAATAAAAAAGCAGTAATAGCACTTAGAGAGCCTTCTTTAGGACCTTGCTTTGGTATAAAGGGTGGTGCAGCAGGTGGCGGATATGCTCAGGTTGTACCTATGGAGGACTTAAATCTTCATTTTACAGGCGATTTCCATGCTATAACATCTGCAAACAATTTACTTGCAGCCCTTTTAGATAATCATATTCAGCAGGGCAATGAGTTGGAAATCGATACAAGACAGGTTGTTTGGAAGAGATGTCTTGATATGAATGACAGAGCTCTTAGAAATACAGTAATTGGTCTGGGTTCAAAGCTTGACGGTGTAGTTAGAGAGGATCATTTTGTAATAACTGTTGCATCTGAGATTATGGCTATTCTTTGTCTTGCAAAGGATATGAATGATTTAAAGGATAGACTTGGCAGAATAATTGTTGCATATAATTATGCAGGAGAACCAGTGACTGCTAAGGATTTAGAAGCAGTTGGAGCTATGGCAGCATTACTTAAGGATGCTATTAAGCCAAATATGATTCAGACATTGGAGCATACACCAGCGTTAGTTCACGGTGGACCATTTGCTAATATTGCACATGGCTGTAACTCTGTCAGAGCAACAAAGACAGCTCTTAAGATGGCAGACTATGTTATCACAGAGGCAGGCTTTGGTGCAGACCTTGGTGCGGAAAAATTCTTTGATATTAAGTGTCGTATGGCAGGACTTAAGCCTGATGCAGTTGTATTAGTAGCTACAATCAGAGCGTTAAAATACAATGGTGGTGTAGCTAAGGCTGACTTAAATAACGAGAATTTAGAGGCATTAAAGGCTGGTATTGTAAATCTTGAGAAGCACATTGAGAATTTACAGATATATGGTGTTCCAGTTGTTGTTACACTTAATGCATTTGTTTCAGACACAGAGGCTGAGATGGCATTCGTTAAGGAATTCTGCGAAAGTAAAGGCTGTGAATTCGCCCTTGCAAAGGTATGGGAAAAAGGTGGCGAAGGCGGCGTAGAGCTTGCTAAAGCTGTACTTGCAACTCTTGAGAATAAGGAGAGCAACTTTAAACCATTATATGAAGATAATTTACCATTAACAGAAAAGATTAAGGCTGTGGCTACAAAGATTTATGGCGCTGATAACGTAACATATAATCCAGCAGCACTTAAGATGCTTGCAAAGATAGAAGAAATGGGTTATGGACATTTCCCAGTATGTATGGCTAAGACACAGTATTCTTTATCTGATGATCAGACTAAGCTTGGCAGACCAACAGGCTTTGATATAAATATCAGAGAGGTTTATGTATCAGCAGGCGCAGGCTTTGTGGTTGTTATCACAGGAGCGATTATGACTATGCCAGGACTTCCTAAGAAGCCAGCGGCAGTAGGTATTGACGTAAATGAAGATGGTGTAATCACAGGCCTATTCTAATATATGAAATTTTATTAAGGACATAATACATTAATATATAAAGCGAGGAGATAAAGATGGCATTTGTTATTGACGGAAAGAAGATTTCTACAGAGATTAAAGATGAGACAAAAGAGAAGGTAGCACAGTTAAAGGCACAGGGGAAGGAAATTTCTTTGGCTGTAGTACAGGTTGGCGACAATCCAGCATCTTGTGTATATGTAAGAAATAAGAAGAAGGCATGTGAATATGTAGGTATTAAGAGTGTATCCCATGAACTTCCAGAGGAGACAACAGAAGCAGAGCTTTTAGATTTAATTGATAAGCTTAACAATGATGATTCTATAAACGGTATCCTTGTGCAACTTCCATTGCCAGCACATATGGATGAAAATAAGGTTATAGATGCCATTTCTCCATATAAGGATGTAGATGGCTTCCATCTTATGAATGTAGGAGCACTTTCTACAGGACAGCAGGGATTTATTTCTTGTACACCATATGGAATTATTCAGCTTCTTAAGCGCTCAAATATTGATATAGCTGGAAAGCATTGTGTGGTAATCGGTAGAAGTAATATCGTAGGAAAGCCTATGTCTATGCTTCTTTTAAGAGAGAATGGAACAGTTACAATTGTTCATTCAAAGACACAGAATATGAAGGAAATAACAAAGCAGGCAGATATCCTTGTAGTTGCTATAGGTAAGCCTAAATTTGTGGATGATACATATGTAAAGGAAGGCGCAGTAGTAATCGATGTAGGTATCAATCGTGATGAAAATAATAAGATTTGCGGTGATGTAGACTACGATAAGGTTTTTGATAAGGTGTCAGCTATAACACCTGTTCCAGGTGGTGTTGGACCTATGACTATTGCCATGCTTATGAATAATTGTCTTGAGGCAGCTACAAAAATACAAAAGTAATAGTCTGGAGAAGTAGTTTATGTATGCAAAGGTGATTGTAGACATATCACACGAAAAACTAGATAAAGGATTTGATTATCGTATCCCAGCACACCTAGAGAATGAAATATATCCAGGTGTGCTGGTTAATATTCCCTTTGGAAAGGGAAATAGGATAATACAAGGATACGTTACATCATTAAGTGAGACGGCGGGGTATGAAGCTGACAAAATCAAAGAGATTGATAGTATTGTCAAGAATAGTATACCTATAGAAGGCCGTCTTATTTCGTTGGCTTGGTTTATTAAGGAGAATTATGGTTCTGCTATGAATCAGGCCTTGAAAACTGTTATACCTATAAAGGAAACAAAGAAATCTGTTTACACAAAACGAGTAATACTGGTAGATGATATAGTATCTGTTGATGATGCTATAGAAAAATATGAAAGAAAGCACGCAACCGCCAGACTTAAGCTTCTTTATGCATTAAAGGAAAATAAAGAGATGGATTGGAGCCTTGTAGGGAAGCTTGGCGTTTCCTTAAGTGTAGCTAAGGCATTGGAAAATGAAGGCTTAGTAGAGATAAAAGAAGAGGCTGTATATAGAAATCCTATTAAATATACAGATTTGAAGCCTTATGATATAAAGCTAAATAAGGAACAGGAGAAGATATCCAAAAGCATATTTACTTATATTGAAAATAAATCTCAGGGATTTGGTGGAGTTCATTTAATTCATGGTATTACAGGTAGTGGAAAGACAGAGGTATATATAGATATTATTGACAAGGTAATCAAGAAGGGCAAGGAGATAATAGTTCTTATTCCAGAGATAGCTCTTACTTACCAGACAGTAATGAGATTTTATAGAAAATTCGGAGATAAGGTATCTATTATTAATTCTAAATTGTCAGCAGGGGAGCGCTTTGATCAGTTTGAACGAGCAAAAAATGGGGATATTAAGATTATGATAGGTCCTCGTTCTGCTATATTTACGCCGTTTAGAAATTTAGGACTAATTATTATAGACGAGGAGCACGAAGGCACCTATAAAAGTGAGACAGCGCCTAGATATCATGCAAGGGAAGCGGCCATATTTAGAGCACAGAATGAAGGGGCTGCAGTTATTTTAGGTTCGGCAACTCCAGCAGTTGATTCTTATTACAAAGCATTGACTGGAGAATATAATTTATATGAGCTTAAGAATAGAGCAAAAACATCTATTCCAGCAGATGTTCATGTGGTAGATATGAGACAGGAGCTTGCTAAAGGCAATAGAACAATGTTTAGTGATAAGCTAGACCAGTTAATTAAGGATAGATTAGAGAAAAAACAGCAGATTATGCTGTTTATTAATAGAAGAGGATATGCAGGATTTGTTTCTTGCAGAGAGTGTGGAAAAGCCATGAAATGTCCTCACTGTGATGTGGGACTTACACTTCATAACAATAATAAGCTTATATGTCATTATTGCGGTTACGAGGTGGCTATGCCTAAGAATTGTCCTGAATGTAACTCGAAGTATATAGCGGCTTTTGGAACGGGAACCCAGAAGGTTGAAGAGGCCGTTAAAAAAATGTATCCAACTGCTAGAACCCTTAGAATGGATATGGACACAACAAACAAAAAAGATGGCTATGAGAAGATATTATCCCAGTTTTCCAATGGGGAGGCAGATGTACTTATCGGAACACAGATGATAGTTAAAGGACACGATTTCCCAAATGTGACTTTGGTTGGAATAATCGCTGCTGATTTATCACTGTATGCGTCTGACTATCGCTCATCAGAGAAAACCTTTCAGTTATTGACACAGGCTGAAGGGCGAGCAGGAAGAGGTAAGCTTAGAGGTGAAGCAGTTATACAGACTTATTCTCCAGAAAATGGAAGTATTATAGCTGCATCAAAGCAGGATTATACAGAATTTTATAATCAGGAAATCCTATATAGAACAATTTCTGAGTATCCGCCAGTTGTGTCTCTTATGGCTATACAATTGACATCAAAGGATGAAAAATTCCTTGATAAGCTTTCAATTATGGTTAAACAGATGATAGGTAAAAGTGGTGTAGATACAAAGGAGCTTAGGATTATTGGACCAGCAAATGCTAATGTATCAAGAATAAATGATGTGTACAGAAAGGTCATTTATATTAAGTGCAAGGAGTATAAAAAGCTTATATGGGTAAAGGACTATATAGAGAATTATTTTGAAAAAATGGAAGAAAATAAGAAAGCATCAATTCAATTTGATTTTAATCCTATGTCAGGATTCTAACCTTGTATTATTTATAAAAATTTGATATAATTAATTGATTATTTTGTATTTTACGGAGGTGTCGATATGGCATTGAGAAATATTAGAACTATGGGAGATGAATGCCTTAATAAGGTATGTAAAGAAGTAAAGGAAATAAATGATAGAACAAGAACACTTATAGAGGATATGATTGATACAATGTATGAAGCTAATGGTGTGGGACTTGCTGCACCACAGGTTGGCATATTAAAAAGAATCGTAGTTATCGATGTAGGTGAAGGTCCAATTGTAATGGTAAATCCAACTATCTTAGAGACAAGTGGTGAACAGACTGGTCAGGAAGGCTGTTTATCGGTGCCTAATAAGGCTGGAATAGTAACAAGACCAAATTATGTAAAGGCTAGAGCATTCAATGAAAATATGGAAGAATATGAAATTGAAGGAACAGAGCTTTTAGCTAGGGCTATTTGCCACGAGCTTGATCATCTTGATGGTCATCTATATGTAGAAAAGGTTGAAGGCGAGCTTATGGAAGCTACATACGACGAGGATGAAGAGTAATATTGGAGGTAGCGTATGAAGGTTATATTCATGGGTACACCTGACTTCGCAGTGGGAGCGCTTGATGCAATCGTAGAGGCAGGTCATGAGGTGGTATTAGTTGTTACACAGGAAGATAAGCCTAAGGGGAGAGGAAAAGAAATTCAATTTACACCAGTAAAAGAGGCAGCTATAAGACATAATATAGATGTATATCAGCCACATAGAGTAAAAAATGAAGATGCCGTTTCAAAATTACGTGAATATAATGCAGATGTATTTGTAGTGGCAGCCTATGGTCAGATATTATCTAAGGAATTACTTGATATGCCAAAGTATGGCTGTGTAAATATACATGCATCATTGTTACCAAAGTACAGAGGTGCTGCACCTATACAGTGGAGTATTATAGATGGAGAAAAAATAACAGGTGTAACTACACAGATGATGGCAGAAGGAATTGACACAGGCGATATTCTAGATGTTATAGAGGTTCCTATAGCTTGCGATGAAACTGGTGGAAGCTTGTTCGATAAATTAACTAAGGCAGGAAGTGAAGTTATATTAACTACTTTAGAAAAGATTGAAAATGGAACGGTTACAAGAGTACCTCAAGACCACAGTAAAAGCACTTATGCAAAGATGCTTGATAAAAAGCTTGGTGATATAGATTTTTCTAAGGAAGCTGAAGTTATTGAAAGATTAGTAAGAGGCTTAAATCCTTGGCCAAGTGCATATACTTCATATAAGGGCAAAACCTTGAAGATATGGAGGGCAGAGGTTATTGACAAGGAATATGATGGAGCTTTTGGTCAGATAGTAGACAAAACTAAGAAGGCCATAATAGTAAAGACAGGCAAAGGTGCATTGGCTATAACTGAATTGCAGTTAGAGGGAAAAAAGAGAATGACGACAGAAGCTTTTCTTTGCGGTGCAGGCTTTGAAGATAATGCGGTGTTAGGAGCATAATTTAAAAATATAGGAGGTTTATTATGTTATTATATGTATATAGTCCTTATGGATATTATTTTGATCCTACTTACCTTTTAGTTCTCATAGGATTAGTTCTTTCTTTATGGGCACAATATATGGTTAATTCAAGATTTAAGAAGTATTCAAAGGTTAGAAGTTCAAGAAATATTACTGGTGCTGAGGTTGCGGAGAGAATTCTTCGTTCTCACGGAATATATGATGTAAGCATAGAGCATATTGCTGGAAAATTAAGTGATCATTATGATCCAAGGAATAAAGTATTGCGCTTATCTGATTCAACCTACAATAGTACCTCGGTTGCAGCTATTGGAGTTGCAGCTCATGAATGTGGACATGCAGTACAGCATGCTAGAGGATATATTCCAGTAAGACTTCGTTCTATGTTCGTTCCTGTGGCTAATATAGGTTCTTATGCGTCATGGATACTTATTGCTATAGGATTGTTATTTACAGGTTCTTCAAGCCAGGCTTGGCTTACAGCTGGTATAGTATGCTTTGCTGCTACTGTAGTATTTCATATTATTACATTGCCTGTAGAATTTAATGCTTCGTCTAGAGCTGTGAAGGTTCTTGAAAATGATGGAATATTGTATGGGGATGAGATAAAGGGCGCTAGAAAGGTTTTAAGTGCAGCTGCATTAACATATGTTGCAAGTGCAGCTACAGCTATATTACAGTTACTAAGATTAATAATTCTCTTTGGAGGAAGAGACCGTGATTAATACAAATGCCGGTGCAGGAGCAGTTAATTCAAGAGAGATAATACTTGATATGCTTCTTGATATATGTGAAAAAGGTGAATATAGTCATATAGTTCTTCGTCAGACCTTGAGAAAATATCAGTATCTTGATAAAAGGGACAGAGCATTTATCACAAGGATAACAGAAGGAACTATAGAGAATAGAATTCTTATAGATTATGTTATAGATAAGTTTTCTAAGGTAAAGGTTAAAAAAATGAAACCTCTTATAAGGAATCTTTTAAGAATGTCTGTGTATCAGATTATGTTTATGGACTCTGTACCAGTATCTGCCACATGCAATGAAGCAGTGAAGCTTGCTATAAAGAGGAGCTTTGGACAGCTTAGAGGTTTTGTAAATGGCGTATTAAGAGCAGTTATCAGAGAGAAGGATAATATAAAGCTTCCAAATGCTTCAGAAAATATTGTTGATTATCTAAATGTGGTATATTCTATGCCTATATGGATAGTAGAACAGTTAATAGTACAATATGGAATGGAAGAAGCATCAAGAATTATAAAGTCTGTGTCAAATCATGACGATAGTATATGTGTGCGAGCAAATACTAGTAAGGCTTCCCTTTCTAATATAATAAAATTATTGGAAGAGGATGCGTTAGAAGTAATTAAGTCTGATATATATGAGAATTGTCTATACCTTAAAAATGTAGATTATCTTGAGAATATACAGGCATTTAATGAAGGCCTTATAAGTGTACAGGATTTAAGCTCTATGCTTGTTGCTGTTATAGCAAATCCTAAAAAGGATGATGTGTGTTTGGACCTTTGTGCGGCACCAGGCGGAAAAGCACTTCATTTATGGGAATTGATGAATGGCAGTGGCAAGGTTATCGCCAGAGATATAAGTGAGCACAAGGTGGGACTTATTGAGGAAAATATAGATAGAACAGAGGCTTTAGGCGTGGTAGCTGAAGTTTACGATGCCACAATTCTTGATAAGGAAATGATTGAAAAGGCCGACATAGTTATAGCGGATTTACCTTGTTCAGGACTTGGTATTATAGGTAAAAAAAGTGATATAAAGTATAATATCACTTTAGAGTCACAGAAAGAGCTTGTAAAGCTTCAAAGAGATATTCTTGCAAATGCATGGCAGTATGTAAAAAAAGGCGGAACGCTTATATATAGCACATGCACACTAAATAAAGAAGAAAATATAGAAAATGCAAAGTTTATAGAAGATAATTTTCCTATGAAGAGAGTGGATATTTCATCTTATGTCCCTGAAGGCTTTTGCGATGGAACAGGAAAGGATGGATATATTCAGATGTTACCTGGCATAAACGGAACAGACGGCTTCTTTATAAGTCGTTTTGAGAGGTACTAATATGGACATGAGGATTGACATAAAGTCATTAGATTTTGAAGAATTGAATAACTTAGTATTAGAGCTTGGCGAGAAATCCTTCAGAGCAAAACAGATATATGAATGGCTTCATGTTAAGCTGGTTCGCTCCTTTGAGGAGATGAGTAATCTATCTAAGGCGCTAAGAGATAAGCTTGAAGAGAAATGCTATCTCACAGCACTTAAACCGGTAGAGATTTTAACTTCAAAGGTAGATGGAACGAAAAAGTATTTATTTGAACTGCAGGATGGCAATATAATCGAAAGCGTTCTTATGAGATATCATCATGGCAATTCGGTATGTATATCTACTCAGGTGGGATGCCGAATGGGATGTAAGTTTTGTGCATCTACCTTAGATGGATTGGAAAGAAATCTTTTGCCGTCAGAGATGCTCGATGAAATATATACTATCCAAAGGGATATAGGTGAGAGAGTATCTAATATAGTTCTTATGGGAAGTGGTGAACCTCTCGATAATTATGATAATGTGATGAAATTTTTAAAATTGATTTCAGATGATTATGGTTTAAATATAAGTCAGAGAAATATTACATTATCAACCTGTGGACTGGTGCCTAAAATATATGAGTTGGCAGACAGTCAGGTACAGATTACACTTGCCATATCGTTACATGCTTCAAATGATGAGACAAGAAAAGAGCTTATGCCAGTGGCCAAGGCGTACAAGATTGAACAGATACTTAAGGCATGTAAATATTATTTTGATAAAACAGGAAGGCGGCTTACCTTTGAGTATTCATTAGTATCTGGAATAAACGATACCATAGAAGGGGCGACAAACCTAGGAGAATTGCTTAAAGGAATAAATTGTCATGTGAATCTTATTCCTGTTAATCCTATAAAAGAGCGAGATTTTAAGCAATCAGAGAAAGAAGCCATAGAAAAGTTCAAAAATAAACTTGAAAAATATGGAATAAATGTTACTATTAGAAGGGAAATGGGTCGTGATATTAACGGCGCATGCGGACAGCTTAGAAAAAGCTATAATGAAACAAAAAAGACAAAGGAGGGGGAATCATGAAAGCGTTTGCGTTAACTAACATGGGTGTAAGAAGAAACACAAATCAGGATTATGCATATGTTTCTGAACAGAATGTAGGAAATCTCCCGAATATTTTAATCGTTGCAGATGGAATGGGAGGGCATAAGGCTGGCGAGGTTGCTTCCGAGCAGGCAGTAAATGCTGTGTTAGAATCCATAAAGCAGAATGAATCCAAAGATAAAATAACAATCATCGAAGAAGCTATATCAAAGGCTAATGAAAAGGTACTTAATATGGCTACAAGTGATGAAAAATTTAAAGGAATGGGTACTACATTGGTTGTGGCTACATTGGAAAACAATGTTTTATATGTAGCAAATGTAGGAGATTCAAGACTCTATCTTATAGATAATGATGATATAAGACAGATAACAAGAGACCATTCTCTGGTTCAAGAGATGGTGAGTCTAGGCGAGCTTGATAAGGAAAGCGCCAGAACACATGCTAGAAAGAATGTTATTACAAGAGCTATCGGAGTAAATGAGAAGATTATTGCAGACTTCTTTGAAGCTGATATAACTGAGAAAACTAAGATTCTTCTTTGTTCAGATGGTCTTAGCAATATGGTTGAAGATAGCCAAATTAACGACATTGTAAAAGAGTATGCTGGAAAGACTCTTGAAGATACTGTCCATAGGTTGATAGATATTGCAAATGAAAATGGCGGACTTGATAATATCGCTGTAGTCCTTGCTGAAGCATAGAATTATCGAAAGGAAGAGTAAGTTATTATGATGATAAGAAAAAATATGTTTATCGCAGATAGATACGAGATAATAGATAAAGTGGGGTCTGGCGGAATGTCAGATGTATATAAGGCTTTAGATCATAAGCTTAACAGATATGTAGCTGTTAAGGTACTTAAAGACGAGTTTAGTGAGGATAAGAGCTTTGTGTCTAAGTTTAAGGTAGAAGCTCAGTCAGCTGCTGGTCTTGCTCATCCAAATATTGTAAATGTATTTGATGTAGGTGATGAGAATGGAATATATTTTATCGTAATGGAGCTTGTTGAAGGTATTACACTTAAGAAATATATTGAAAAAAAGGGTAAGTTACCAGTTAAGGAAGCTGTAAGTATTGCAATTCAGATTGCTCAGGGTATAGAGGCAGCTCATAACAATCACATTATCCATAGAGATATTAAGCCACAGAACGTTATCATCTCTAGAGAAGGTAAGGTTAAGGTTACAGATTTTGGTATTGCCAGAGCAGCATCTGCTAATACTATTAACTCTAATGCTATGGGCTCTGTTCATTATATTTCACCAGAGCAGGCAAGAGGCGGATATATAGATGAAAAGAGTGATATTTACTCATTAGGTATCTCATTATATGAAATGCTTACAGGAAAAGTTCCTTTCCAGGGCGAGTCGACAGTTAATATAGCATTACAGCATATTAATGAAGAGTGTCCTTCACCAAAGCTTGAGGTGCCAGATTTACCTATAAGTGTGGAGAAGATTATCGCAAAGTGTACTCAGAAGAAGTCAGAGCTTAGATATCTTAAGGTTGCAGCACTTATTGCAGACTTAAAGAAGTCACTTATTACACCAGATGAGGATTTCGTGGTTTTAGCATCTGCAGCACCAAATGGCGCTACTATTATGATGACAGATGAAGAGGTTAACAATATTCGTCGTGGTATCAATGCAGCAACTATAAACAAATCCAATTCATTGAGAGATATGGATGAGGTTGATGATATAGATGATGATGAGCTAGATGACATAGATGATGATATAGATAGTGTTAATTCAAAGCATGATAAGATAGTTACAATTGCAGCTATTGTTGCAAGCGTTGTAGTTATTATTGCATTTATACTTGCTATCGTAAAGATAATGAATGGCTGTGGAAGTGAAGAAAAGGATCCATATACTCAGACTACAACACAGACACAGACAGGCCCAAATTCAAAACAGACAGTTGTTCCAAATGTTACAAATATGACAGATAGCGAAGCACAGAAGATGTTAAACGATGCAGAGCTTGGAATTGGTCGTGAGTATGAGTATGATAATCACGTGCCAGAGGGTCATGTTATCCGTCAGAGCCATAAGGAAGGCGATATCGTAGATAAGCATACAAAGGTTATCGTAGTTATCAGTAATGGTGCTAAAAAGTTTGAGATTCCTTCGGTAAAGGGAATGACAAGAGAACAAGCTTTAGAGTTACTTACAAGTGAAGAATACGGACTTGATGTAAACGTTATCTATGAAGTAAACGAAGAAATCGAGGCTGAGGAATGTATTAAGACAAATCCTACATCACCAACACAGCTTACATATGGTGCTCATGTTGATTTATATGTAAGCTCTGGTGCAGATGATGCATTGGTAGAGGTTCCTGAGCTTGAAGATAAGAGCTTCGAATCTATGAAGGCACAGTTAGAGTCATTGGGACTTGTGGTTGTGGAAAAGAGTGAATATAGCGATACAGTAACTGTAGGAAAGATTATCAGTTCAGAATATGAGGCTGGTAAGTCATTACCTAAGGGTACAACAATTAACTTGGTAGTAAGCCTTGGTGCAAAGCCAACAGAAAAGCCTACTGAGCCTCAGACTGAAGAGCAGACAACTAAGACTGAACCAACTACTGAGATGGTTAAGAAAACTGAGATTTTCATAAAGGCATTTAATGATTCACAGTTTGATTTGCCAGTTATCAATAAGCCAGTTGAAGGTGGAGCCGAAGGCGAAACAACTTCTGAGAAAGTAAAAGAAGGTAAGCTAGAGATTTCATTGATTGTAAATCATGGTAAGCAGACAACATATAGAAATGAAGATTTACCAGGTGTAATTGCTACAAACTATGAGCCAGGCTACAAGCAGTCTAAGAATACAATTACTGTAGAAGAGACTGGCGTTACAGATGTAACATTTATGGTTACTCTTGTATACACAGATGCTAACGGTGATGAGGCAACACATCTTGTTTATACAGAGAAGAATTGTTTTACAGAAGAAGTTGAGATTCCAGTAGAGGTTGAATAATAGTGATAGGTAAGATAGTCAAAGGCATAGCAGGTGAGTATTTTGTTCATGTGGAAAATGAAGGAATATATACCTGCAAAGCTAAGGGTGTTTTCAGACACAAAAATATGAAACCGCTAGTTGGAGATAATGTATCTATAGATGTTCTATCAAAGGAGAATATGACAGGTAATATCATAGATATATGTGAACGTAAAAATCAGTTAATTAGACCGGCTGTTGCAAATATCGACCAGACATTGGTGGTGTTTGCAGCAAAAAGTCCTATGCCAAATCGTAATCTTTTAGATAGATTTCTTGTTATGATGGAATCACAGGATATGGAAAGTATTTTATGCTTCAATAAATGTGATTTAATTCAGAATGAAGAGATAAATGATTTAAAGAAAACTTATGAATTGGCAGGCTATAAGGTGCTTTTGATAAGTGTTTATGACAATGATGGAATAGATGAGGTAAAGGCGCTTCTTAAAGGGAAGACTACATCCTTAGCTGGTCCATCAGGTGTTGGAAAATCCTCCCTTATTAATATGATAGTTCCTGATGCTGTCATGGAGACAGGAGATATCAGCAGGAAAATAGAGCGAGGAAAACATACTACACGTCACTCGGAAATATTTAGTCTAGGGGATAACACCTATTTGTTAGATACCCCAGGATTTAGTTCAATATATACTTGTGAGTGTGAAAAAGAAGAGCTTAAGTATTATTTTCCGGAAATATATAAATATGAAGGAGAATGTAGATTTAATGGCTGTGTCCATGTAAATGAGCCTGATTGTGCTGTGAAGATGGCAGTTTTAAATGGGAACATAGGACAGTCAAGATATGAAAATTATTTAAGTTTTTATGAAGAAATAAAGAATAGAAAGAAATACTAAATAGAGGATTGAGATATGTATATTTTATCACCATCAATACTTGCAGCAGATTTTGGTAATCTTAGCAGGGATATAGAGATAATAGATAAAGCTGGAGCAGAGTATGTTCACGTAGATGTTATGGACGGATTATTTGTCCCAAGTATTTCTATGGGCATGCCTGTGATGGAAAGTATTCGTAAATCTACAAATCGTGTGTTTGATGTACATTTGATGATTAATGAGCCTATAAGATATATTGATGAGTTTAAGAAGGCAGGTGCTGATATTATAACAGTACATGCTGAAGCTTGTCATAAATTATCAGAAACTCTTGATAAAATTAGAGAAGTAGGATGTAAGGTAGGAGTAGCAATAAATCCTCATACAAGCATCTCTGCTATTGAAGGAGTTCTTGACAAGGTGGATATGGTTCTTATAATGACAGTGCAGCCAGGCTTTGGTGGACAGAAGTATATGGATATCGTTACACCGAAGATTAGTCAGATGAAAAAGCTTATTGAAGATAAAGGACTTAATATCGATATCGAGGTAGATGGTGGTATATCAGCACAGAATGTTAAAGTAGTGCTAGATGCAGGTGCCAATGTTATTGTAGCAGGCTCAGCAGTATACAAAAATGATGTTACAGCAAATGTTAAGGAATTTTTAGAGATTTTCAAGGAATATGAAGGTGTTTAAACATGAAAATGTTGCTGATTTTAGGTGGATATATTGATTATAAGTGGGCTGCGGGATTTCTTGAAACAAATAGTTATGATAAGATTATAGCAGTAGATGGGGGACTATCTGCTGCTAATTTATTAAATATATATCCTGACTGTATTATAGGTGACTTTGATACTGTGGATAAGGGTATGGTCGATAAGTATGAAAAGGATAATAGGGCCACTATTATAAGGCTTAATCCTATAAAGGATGATACTGATACTCAGTATGCTGTGAAGCATGCTATGAGTTTGGGGGCTAAGGAAATTCATATATTAGGTGGCACAGGTGGGCGTTTTGATCATACTCTTGCAAATGTATTTATGTTAAAAATGGCATTTGAGCAGGATGTAAAAGTGTATATGTATGATGAAATCAATAAGATTTATGTTATAGATGATTTGGTTAAATTAAAGAAGGACCCTATGTATGATAAAAAGATTTCATTTATACAATGGGAGGGTCCGGCATTGGGAGTTACTTTAAAGGGCTTTAAATATAATGTATCTGAGTTTGATTTTGATACAAATAAAGAATACCGAATAGGTGTTTCAAATGAATTTGCAGGAGAAGAAGCAGAGGTTTTAATTGAGAAGGGTATGTTTGTGGTAATTGAAACTTCTAGTAATTAATATATGAAAGAATTATTTGCATTAAAAAGAAAATGGATATTGTTGCTAATACCTATATCATTATTTATAATAATAATATGTAGGGCATCTGCGTTTATAGCAGAATATGTATTTGCAAGATTTATATTTAGAATATTGGCAAATATTATAGGAGCTGTAACTAGATGGTTTCCATTTTCCATAGCAGAGATATGTTTGTATCTGTTGCCTATAATATTTTTATATATTTTAATAAGATTTATATATAAGGCCGTTAAAACAAAGGAGAAAAGAGGCTTTTATATAGGCAAGGGCATATTAAATGCAATATGTTTTTTATCAATTGTCCTTAATTTATTTGTAGTATTATGTGGCACAAATTATTACAGATATAGCTTTGAGGAATTTTTATCATTTGATAAGCAGGAATATACAAAGGAAGATTTGTATGGACTATGTAGCTTTCTTGCAGAAAAGGTCAATGAGTCACAAAAAAATGTTAAGGTAGATAGTGAAGGTGTAATGGAGCTTTCCTATGAAAGTACAAGAGAATTCTTAGATGTAGCAGGAGATGTTATAAGTGATTATGCGAAGGATTATCCTGCTATAAAGTATAGCATAGGGAAGGTTAAACCAGTTCTGGCATCAAAATATATGTCGTATACAAGGACTGTAGGTATATATATTCCATTTACTATGGAGGCTAATATAAATGTAGATACTGTGGCATACAATCAACCTGCTGATGCGATTCACGAATTGGCTCATCTTAGAGGAATTATGAAAGAGGATGAGGCAAATTATGTGGCCTACGCAGCTTGCGTTAACTCTAAAGAGCCAGATTTTATATATAGTGGATATATGCTTGCATACATATATGCTTCAAATCAGCTGTACGAGGAAGATATAGAGTTATACAGAAAGGTTAGAGATACATTATCTATAGGTGTTAAAAGGGATTTAGTTGCTAATAGTAAATATTGGGATAAATTTGAAACACCTACAGGAAATAAGATTTCAAATATATCAAATAAGGTCAATAATACTTATTTGAATTTAAATGGTCAGGAAGAAGGTACAAAGAGCTACGGAATGGTAGTGGATTTACTTATTGCAGAATATAAGGAGTTAGCAGATGAAAGTAATTAAACGTACAACTAAATATTTGTGTGTTCTTATTGCGTTTGTTATGACACTGTTTTCTGTTCAAAATATTATGGTTAGACATGGGGAAGTGCAGGATAGGACATATGCTAAGGATGAAGAAAAAAAGATGCTTCGTGTAGGTCTTGAGGGACTGTATTATAATAAAGCATCAATTAATATGAAGAATTCATCTTTGGTTATAGGTTACTTTAACGGAAATTCTTATGTGAAGGAAACTACCATAGAGGGTGGTGGATTTACGTTTAAGCCATATACGGAAAGTATTAGCTTAAATGGAAGTTATTCTACATATGAAGCTGCAAAAAGTGCTGCAAGTGTGATAAATGCAGAGGGTAAAGAAGCATATCCAGTGCTTCTTTACTTAAGCACATGGACTGTAGCTGTAAAAGGTGAGGGAAGCAGTGATAAATATGCCGTAATGATATCTTCAGCCAATGGAGAAAAGCTTATATATACAGTGGATTCCCATAATGCATATCCACAGTTTTCAGCTGGCACGCCTAATAAAAATGGTGTATATGTGGTAGATTTAGGCGAGAGACAGTATAGAGGTAGAATAGAGTTAGGTAGATACGGTGGAACGGGTTCTTTAAAGGTAGTAAGCATCGTCGAGCTGGAAGAATACTTATATGGAGTAGTGCCTTGTGAAATGGTATCCTCATGGCACGTAGAAGCATTAAAAACACAGGCAGTTTGTGCAAGAAGCTATGCGTATCTGGCAGGCTTTGGAGCTGCGTCAAATATATCAAAGCCTTACAATATGTGTGACACAACGTCAAGTCAGGTGTATAAGGGATATGGTGCAGAACGTAAGTCTACAAATGAGGCTGTAGATGCCACAAGGGGCAAAATTATTTATTATGAGGGTAAGCCAGCAAGAGCTTATTATTCATCAACAAGTGGTGGAAGTACTGAAAATGTAGAGGATGTGTGGGGGAGCCCTATGGGATACTTAAGACAGGTATCGGATATATATGAATTGGACCCAGAGCTAGACCCTTGGATAAAGGAGTTAAGCGCTGATAAGATAGAAAAGCTTATGAGTGAAAATGGTGTCAAAGTAGGAGATATTAAGGATATAAGACCATTTGTCATGACTGCATCTGGAAGAGTATATTCAGTGGAGATAGTTGGTGATACAAGTCAGGTAATTACAGGAAGACAGCTTAGAAAAATATTCTCTCTTTACAGCACTAAATATAAAGTGATAAAATATGGTGATAAGCCTGATTATGTAGCAGTATTGACAAGTGATGGTCAGTCAGCAGTAACTATAAGTGATAGTTATATTTTATCAGGTGATTATGAGGTTAAGAAGGCTTCTAAGGATATAGAACAGTTTGTTACTATTACAGCAGATAATCTAATTAATTATCCGGCAAAGGCACCTGCAGATAGAGACACATACTATATCGCGGGAATGGGATATGGACATGGAATAGGAATGAGCCAGTCAGGAGCTAAGGGAATGGCAGAAGCTGGATTTGGTTACGAAGAGATATTAAAACATTATTATACGGGAATAGAGGTTCGCTAGAATGAAATTACATGATTTTTATTATGATTTGCCACAGGAGCTTATAGCTCAGGATCCATTGCTTGACAGAACATCAAGCAGACTTATGCATGTGGACAGAGCTACCGGTGATATAGAGCATAAGGTCTTTTATGATATTATTGATTATCTAAATGAGGGAGATTGTCTTGTTATCAATAATACAAAGGTTATTCCTGCGCGTCTTTTTGGAACAAGGGAAGGTCATGAAGGTAAAGTAGAGATTTTACTCTTGAAAAGAAAAGAAAACGATATATGGGAGACACTTGTGAAGCCAGGAAAGAAATGCAAGGTTGGCACTATGCTTATATTTGGTGATGGCTTACTTAAGGCTGAGGTGTTAGAGGTTGTAGAAGACGGTAATAGACTAATAAAGTTCTATTATGATGGTATTTTTGAAGAGATATTAGATGAGCTTGGTCAGATGCCGCTTCCGCCATATATTACTCATGAGCTTAAGGATAAGACAAGATATCAGACTGTATATGCAAAGCATGATGGCTCAGCTGCGGCACCTACTGCAGGTTTACATTTTACAAAAGAATTATTAGAGAAAATCGAGAAAAAGGGAATAGTTATAGCTAATGTAACCTTACATGTGGGACTAGGAACCTTTAGACCAGTTAAGGTTGAAAATATATTAGAGCATCATATGCATTCAGAGTTTTTTATGATAGAGGAAAGTGAAGCAGCTAAAATAAACAAGGCAAAGGAAAATGGCAAAAGAGTAATATCAGTGGGAACTACAAGCTGTAGAACTCTTGAATCGGCTGCTACAGAGGATGGCAGAATCAAAGCTTCCTCTGGATGGACAGATATATTTATATATCCAGGATATAAGTTTAAGCTTATTGATGGACTTATAACGAATTTCCATTTACCAGAATCAACATTACTCATGCTTGTTTCTGCATTTGCAGGAAAGGAAAATATAATGGCAGCCTATGAGGAAGCTGTTAAGGAAAAATATAGGTTCTTTAGCTTTGGCGATGCCATGGTTCTTATATAAAAAATTTTACGGAGGGATTTACAATGAGCGAGAAGAGAAGAGCAACAAGAATGGAAATGAATGCAGTTTTAAAGCTTAATAGCATTCAGACACAGAGAGATACAGACGGTTTATCTCATGAAGAATTTACAGTTAATGTATTAAATGTTTCAACAAGCGGAATAGCGTTCAAAAGTAAGCAAGAGCTTAAGCTTAATACATATTATGACTTAGAGCTTGTTCTTTGGACAAAGACTAAGTTTAATTCAGTTATTGAAGTGGTTCGTATGGAAAGCATCGGAAACGGCGAGATTCTTTATGGATGCAGATTTATCGGTATGAAGCCATCACAGGAATTAGAAATTCAAATATATGAAGCATTACAGAGTGTAGAGGGATAATAAAAATGGAATTTTATGACACAAAACCTTTAAAGACAAAAGATATAAAGGTTACAGTACCTGGCTCAAAGAGCATTACAAATAGAGCATTATTAATGGCGGCATTATCAAAAGGAGAATGCACTATCAATGGAATTCTATTTAGCGATGATTCAAGATTTTTCCTAAAAGCTTTGGAGGATTTAGGTTTTAATATTCAGATTGATGAAGAGGCTAAATCAGTAAAAGTGGTAGGACAGGCAGGTGCTATTCCAAAGGCTGAAGCCACAATATATGTAGGAAGTGCTGGAACAGCAGCAAGATTCCTTACGGCGATGCTTGGTTTGTCTGAAGGTGTATATGTTATAAATGCATCAGAACAGATGAAAAAGAGGCCTATGAAGCCTCTTTTTGATGTGCTTAAAAGTATGGGGGCAAAGATAGAATTCTTGGAGGAGGAAAATGCTCTTCCTATAAGAATTAAAGGCTGTGGTTGTAATGAAAAACAGACAGTTTCATTGGATATTTCAAAAAGTACACAGTTTTTAAGTGCTTTGATGATGATAGGCTGTATGTGTAAGGAGGGTTTGTCAGTTGAAATAACAAGTGAAAAGAAAACAGGCTCTTATATAAACATAACAAAAAATATGGTAGAAGAGTTTGGTGGAAGTGTTTCCTTTGATGGAAAGACATATACCATTGAGCCGAAGATATATAATATAAAGGAATATCAAGTGGAGCCTGATGTATCAGCAGCATGCTATTTCTACGGAATAGCAGCTATATATGGATGCAAGGCATTGGTTTACAATGTTCACTTTGATTCCACACAAGGTGATATAAGATTTATAAAGGTTTTAGAGGAGATGGGCTGTAAAGTGACTGATACTGATGAAGGAATACAGGTCATTGGTCCAAATAAGCTTAGAGGTTTAGAAAATGTTGATATGAACAACTTTTCCGACCAAGCTTTAACTCTTGCCAATGTAGCTATATTTGCAGATACGCCTACGACTATAAGTAATATTGGACATATAAGAGGGCAGGAATGTGACAGATTAAATGCAATTGCACAAAATCTTACAAAAATGGGTATAAAGGTTATAGAAAGGGAAGATAGCATAACTATATATCCAGGTGAATTTGAGAGCACAGATATAGAGACTTTCGAAGACCATAGAGTTGCTATGTCATTTACAATGTCAGGAATGGGTGAGAAGAGTCTTAGGATTTTGAATCCAATGTGTTGTAGGAAGACATTTGAGAATTATTTTGAGATAATTGATGGGTTGTGTAAGTAAAGATTATTGAAAAATATTTTTGAAAAGTGTATAATTAAGTCAATTAATTAAGTATGAAAGGTTGACAGGGAAGATGTACAGCAATAAAATGTTGACAGCACAGCACAGCACAGCA
>JAFQOW010000029.1 GCA_017412055.1 Lachnospiraceae bacterium
CAAGTTACGCAGGCAGGCGACTAATAAGCATTTGCAAGGTGTGGGGAATGAAAATAGAAAATCTTCTAAGATGTCTTCACCACATGAACACCACTAGCTAGATGTATTTTTAATGAGAATACACACAGCCTTAGTATCAAGTGGGGCATATAAGCAAATCATCAGAGCCCTCATCATATGCTAAAAAATATATAGATATACATTGGTTGATAATTTATGTTTATGATTGAGAAAATCTATCATGTATACTTGCGAGCTTCAGATAATGTATATTATGTGAAAGTGGGTGAATGTTTCACGTGAAACATTTTATTATTATATGGAAATAAGAATGATTTTGTGTTATTATCTTATTATGTTGAAAAAATAAATTATATTGAAGAAAGGCAAATGATAATGGGAAGAATAATTGCGGTTGCTAACCAAAAAGGTGGTGTTGGAAAGACCACTACATCAACAAATTTATCTGCTTGTCTAGCTGAATTAAATAAGAGAGTATTATTGATAGATATTGATCCTCAGGGAAATGCAACAAGTGGAGTTGGAGTGGATAAGAATCAATTAGATAATACAGTATATGAAATGATTATCGGCGAGTGCGAGATGGAAGATTGTTTATTAGAAAATGTTATAGATAATTTAGATTTACTTCCTTCTAATGTAAATCTTGCAGGAGCAGAGATAGATTTAATAGGTGTCGAGGCTAGAGAATTTATATTAAAAAAGAAGATAGATGAGATAAAGGATAAATATGATTTTATTATTATAGATTGTCCACCATCGTTAAATATGCTCACAGTAAATGCTATGACTACAGCTGACAGAGTGCTGGTTCCGATACAGTGTGAGTATTATGCATTGGAAGGATTGTCACAGCTTATACATACAATAAATCTTGTTAAAGAAAGGCTTAATCCAAATCTTGAGATAGAAGGTGTCGTATTTACAATGTATGATGCTAGAACAAATTTATCTTTGCAGGTAGTAGAAAATGTTAAGTCAAATTTAAGACAGAACGTATATAAGACAATTATTCCTAGAAATATAAGATTGGCGGAAGCACCAAGCCATGGTTTACCAATTAATCTATATGATTCAAAGTCTGCAGGTGCAGAAAGTTACAGACTTCTTGCAGAGGAAGTAGCTAACTTTGGGATGGAAGAGGAATAAGTAGAAAAGTTCAGAGGTGATATATATGGCAGTTAAAGCAAAAAAGAATAATTTGGGAAGAGGATTAGATTCGTTAATACCTGAAGTGACAGGAAGCCCAAAGGTGAAAGAAAAGCCTGAGGTTGTAGAAAAGGTTGTAGAAAAAGTAGTAGAGAAAATAGTCGAAAAAAAGGTAGAGACATTAATAAAGATAACAGATATAGAACCAAATCGTCAGCAGCCACGTAAGAATTTTAATGAAGATGCATTGATGGAGCTTGCTGAGTCTATAAAAATGCATGGAGTAATTGAACCATTAATTGTACAAAAAAGAGATGGATATTACGAAATTATAGCAGGTGAGAGAAGATGGAGAGCATGTAAGCTTGCTGGTGTAAAAGAGGTTCCTGTTGTAATTAAAGATTATACAGAGCAGCAAATTGTAGAAATTGCATTAATAGAGAATATACAAAGAGAGGACCTTAATCCTATAGAAGAAGCACATGCTTATAAGAGATTACTTAATGAGTTTAATCTTAAACAGGATGAGGTGGCGGAAAGAGTGAGCAAGAGCCGTGTAGCTATTACTAATTCCATGAGACTTCTTAAGCTTACAGATGAAGTTCAACAGATGATTATTGATGAGATGATTACAAGTGGACATGCTAGAGCTTTAATTGGAATTGAAGATAAGGAAAAGCAGATAGAGCTTGCTACAAAGATATTTGATGAAAAATTAAGTGTTAGAGAAACAGAAAGTATGGTAAAGAATATTCTTAATCCTGCACCTAAGAAGGAGAAAGAAAAATTCGAAGATGAATTCGTATATAAGAATTTAGAAGAAAAGCTTACACATAAGATAGGCTCCAACGTTTCTATAAATAGAAAGAATAAGAATAAAGGTAAGATAGAGATAGAATACTATTCAACGGAAGATTTAGAAAGAATAGTAGCACTTATCAATAAAATATAAGAATTCAAAAGAGAGGTAACGTATGAATAGTAAGATATTTGAAAAGATAGGGATAGGAAATATTGATCCTGCATACATTTTTGTTATTCTACTTGTATTGCTTGTTGGAGTACTTGTATATGCAATATTGACAGCTAATAAGCTTAAGCAGCTATCAAGAAAGTACGACAACTTTATGAGAGGTAAGGATGCTGAAACACTTGAGGATGTGATAATCAAGAGGTTTGAGCAGGTAGATACCCTTATAGTTGAAAATGAAAAGAAAACAAAAGAAATAGCTGAGATATTTGATAACTTAAAGACAACTGTTCAGAAGTGCGGAATTGTAAAGTATGATGCATTTCATGAAATGGGCGGCAAATTAAGCTTTGCTTTAGTTATGTTAGATAAGAATAATACAGGACATGTTATTAATGCAATGCATAGTAGAGAAGGCTGTTATATTTACATTAAAGAGATAATAAAAGGTGAATCATATATTCCATTGGGAGATGAAGAGAAAAAAGCCTTAGATAAAGCTCTTGGAAACGATGTACAATAAAACGGACATGTAATTAAGAGGGTGTAGAAGTGATATTGGTACAAGTCAATGATTTAAAGGGAAATGAAAAACTGGCTAGGCATATATTGACAGAATCTGGTTCTGAGTTAATGGCTAAAGGTACGGTTATAAAAAAGGAATATATTGATAGACTTACAGAGCTTGGCATAGAATACGTATTTGTAGATGATTCTAAATTCTTAGATATAGATTTTGAAAATGAGAACAAAGGAATTATTAAGGAAAAAGTAAAGGAAGAAAGTCGAGCTATAGTCAAGGATGTTTTGGAAAAACATATATATAAAAATACATCTGACTTGGAAAAGCTATGTGTAGCAGCGGACAATATTATTAACGATATAACTTCAGAAGAGGAAGTTATGGAACGAGTAGCCAACATAAGAAAGTCAGGAACAGATATATATGCCCATTGTATAAATGTATGTGCTTTTGCAACATTGCTAGCATTAAAAAATAATTTTGATAAAGAGGTTGTAAGAGAGATAGCTAAAGGATGTATATTGCATGATATTGGTTTAAGGTATATGGATGTTCCTTATGAAAATGTAGATGTGGATATGTTGCCAGCAAAGGAAAGAAGTGAATTCAGAAAGCATGTCATACTTGGTTTTGATACATTAAAAGATGAAAACTGGTTAAGCCAAATCGCTAAAGATATTGTGCTATTTCATCATGAGAGAAATGATGGGACAGGGTATCCATTTAAAAATAATGCAAAATCACTTGATGATACAGTTAAGATTGTGGAAGTAAGTGATGCTTTTGATTGCTTGCTTAATGGAATTGGATGTAAGCAAATGAAGGTTCATGAGGTGGTTGAGTATATAAGATTTCATTCTCTCACGGCTTTTGAAGAAAAATATGCAACACAGTTACTTAGAATGGTGGCTATGTATCCCGTAGGAACTAAGGTTATTACAAGCGATGAAGAAATTGGAGTCGTAATAAAGCAGAATAAGGAATGTGTTGATAGACCAGTTCTAAAGATAATCTCTGATAAGTATGGAAAACCTGTCAAAGAGGAAACTATTAAAGATATGACGGAATGTTTAACAATGTTTATTGTGGATACTGTAGATTAAGAAAGAAGAGGGACCTGTATGTCTCTCTTCTTTCTTAGTATAAAAATTATTTTACTGTAGATTCGATAAGGTTAATAATAGTTGCGACAGCGTCTGTCATATTTGACGCTTTCATAGCATCTATATATTTATTTTTATTAGCATACATATTTCTAACTGTTGAAATGAGTAAATCGGTAGTGAGAGTTTCTTCATCAAGAACCTCGCTAAATCCCTGTTTCTTAAATGACTTTGCATTTAGAATTTGATCACCACGACTTGCGGAAGCAGGAAGTGGAACTAAGATATTTGGCTTGCATAGCGCTTGTATCTCACAAATTGCATTAGCTCCGGCACGAGATATTATAATGTCAGCCATTGCAAATAAATCTTTCATCTCATCTTTTATATAGTCAAACTGAATATATGATGGAGTGTTCTTTAAAGAATCGTCGATTTTTCCTTTTCCACATAAGTGAACAATGTTAAAATCTTTTGTTAATTCAGGAAGGGCATCTCTTACAGCTTTGTTTAGGGCAACTGCTCCAAGACTACCACCAGTAACCATAATAACAGGTTTTGAATTATCAAATCCGCAGAATTTGAGACCAGTTTCTTTATGGCCACTTAATAATTCTGCACGAATTGGTGAGCCCGTTAAAAGGGACTTGCCTTCAGGAAGATAATTCTTTGTTTCTGGAAAGTTATGACATACAGTTTTTGCGTAAGGAATGGAAAGCCTGTTAGCAAGGCCTGGTGTCATATCTGATTCGTGGATAATAATTGGAACCTTATATTTTTTACAAGCAAAAACTACAGGGACACTTACAAAACCGCCTTTTGAAAAAAGGACATCTGGCTTATATTCTTTTACAAATTTCTTTGCTTCGCGATAACCCTTTAAAACGCGGAATGGATCAGAAAAATTCTTTAAGGACATATATCTTCGAAATTTTCCTGAAGATATACCTTTATATGGAATATCTAATTCTTCTATAAGTTTTTTCTCTATGCCGTCATAGGAGCCTATGTATTTAATCTCGTAATTAAGTTTTCTTAAGGAAGGAATAAGAGCAATATTTGGAGTAACATGACCTGCAGTTCCTCCTCCAGTTAATAATATTTTTTTCATAAGACACCTCAAAATTATAATAAAATTTGAATTAAATATTTTTTGTTAAATTAAATATTTTCTCTGAAAGCTCTGCTGCCTTTGCTTCATCTATTTTTATAGTTGAAGGAACCAGTGACACATTATCATTTTTGTATCTAGGTATTAAGTGAATGTGAAAATGGAAGATTGTCTGTCCGGCTATTTCTTCGTTGTTTTGTAAAAGATTAAATCCGTCGCATTTTAATTCATTTGCTAAAACAGTAGCCACTTTTTTTGCAATTACAAGTGCTTTTGAGGCAACTGTGTCATCTAATTCAAATAAATTTTTATAATGATTCTTTGTTACTAGAAGAGCATGACCATATGTCGCCGGATTTATGTCAAAGATAATTTTGAAATCATCATCTTCATATAAAGTATATGATGAAAATTCTCCACTTATTATTTTACAAAATACACAATTATTATCAATCATACTAAATACCTCTCTATTGTCGAAATTTGTAACACGATTTAACTTTATTGTTATCATTAGATGTGCTACGAATAGTATAACACGAACAATTATTATTTAACAGTAGAAATAATTTTTTTCTGCTAAGAAAAGAAAGGACTGAGAAAAATGATGAATGATAAGTGTGAAAATTGTATAATTGTAAATAATAATTTAAATTACAGTGTGCAAGCAGAATATGACGTACTTGAGATAGAAAATAAGGAATTAAAAATGCTACTTCGTAAGTTTACACATGAAATGGGCAATGCGTTAACTATTTTGGGTGCAAGTATTTTTTATGTGGAAGCGGATATTGCCCATGGAGTTAAAGAGTGTAACCTTCGCGATTTAAAAAATGATTATTCTTATATATGTGGTTTATTTAATAGCTTGAGAGAATATAATCATGCAGAGGGAGTAAATAAAAAATATATTGAGATAAGTGAATTGATAAATGAGATGGATTCTTCCTTTCATAAAATTCCAGGAAATGAGAATGTATTGTTTGGAATATATAGTCAGGATTCAATTAAGAATAAAAAAATATATGCTGATTTTGTAAAAATAAAGCAAGCTTTTATTAATATAATTAAAAACGCTGTGGAAGCTGTCAGTGAAAATAAAGTAGAAAAGGGTAAGGAGGTTCGCATAAGCTTAACAGTTGAGAATGATGATTTTATAGATATGGTACATATTGAGATAATGGATAATGGTAAAGGAATAAGTAAAAAAAATATGTCTAAAATATTTGAACCTATGTTTACATACGGAAAGAAAAATGGTACAGGATTAGGTCTTCCTATTGTTAAGAAGATTATTAAAGACCATGAGGGAAAAGTAAAAGCAGTATCTGCTCTAGGAACAGGTACTGCCATGCATATTTATTTACCAGTTATTAAGTAATGTATATTATGAAAAATCAAAAAGCATATCTAACATACGTAGTGTTTTAAAGTTGCCCTTTGCACTCATATCACCAGTCATAAATGCCTTTTGGAAGGTCATTCTTCCGTGAACAATTTCATCTAAAACAGAGTGAGAAAGCTTTGCATATACGTCATAGGAATCACTGTTTTCATATTTACAAGTGAGAGAATCATTTTGTACGTCAATGTAAAGAGAACGATTCTTGTCTGTAATGACGAATAAGTAGCTTGCAGAAAAGCCTTCCTGAGGGGTAAAGTGAGAAGTGAAAGGCTTGATAAATTCCATTTCTACATCTGTACCCTGTGCATTAAGCTTGCCTTTAAAGAAGGTAGCTAGTTGTTCTATATCTTCCTTTTGCTGTTTTACATAAATATCATCGGAAACATATTTTGATAGCTGTTCGCTTTCTTGTGGAGTAAGATCAAGAGCAGCTTTAATATGATTTCTTCTGATAGCTTTGTTGCTTGAAGGTAATCCTTTAGTTTTATGAGAAATAACTCGGTATACATTCTCTGCAGCTTTCTCGATTATTGATAAATATTCTTTATTGGTTTCAAAATCGATGTAATCTTCCACATAGGTACAAATACCTGCACTACATATACCGCCAAGAATTTCCCAGGCATTTTTTAAGGTAAGAGCCGCTTCCTGTTCACCAGATGTTGTAGAGACTACAACTGGGAACATATAAGTAGAGCTAATCTTATCTTTATCGCCATATAGCCAGCAAGCATCGAGAAACTGCTGCATATATCCACCGATACCAAGCCACTCTAAGCTGACTGCAAGAATGACACCATCAGCATCCTTGAGGGTTTGAGGTAGCGTTGTAATTGTATTTTTCATATCATATAAGTTATATCGAGTAAAATTTATACGAAGATCTGAAAATACATGTTCAATTTTTTCTAAAACGTATAGGGTTGGGTCTTCAATAACGCCACGACCACCGTAATAAATATTAATATTCACTGTTTTTCTCCTCACAAATAAATAAGATGAACAATACTAGCTACATTATATTTTATTTTTTGAGCTTATGCAATATATATAAGCAAGAATACTTCCAAAAATAACTCCGCCTAGATGAGCGGCATTGTCGATATTGGTGCTTTGCATACCTCCAAATAGGGCTAAACCTATCATAATTAATGTTCTAGAAATAGAAATCTCATATCTTTCAAATTTATCTAATAATGCAAAGGTTACATATGCTCCTAAGACGCCGAATACTGCTCCGGAAGCACCGATGCATAATGCAGGTGTACTTGCGCTGGAAAAATATACCACAGAACAAACACTGGCAAATATACCACTTGCAAGATAAAGCAATGTGTATTTTATATGCCCCATTACAGGCTCTAGGTAGTATCCAACAAAAAATAAAGACATCATATTACCTGCTAAATGAGAAAAATCATCGTGTAAAAATGTACAGGTGAAAAGTCGATAATACTGTTTTGCCTCAAAGGTAACTATTGAAATATTAGCATATTTTAACAAAAAAATTTGCTGTTCAAAAATATCTAAAATCATATCCTTGTAAATAAAAAGTAGGATATTGATTATAATTAAACCAACAGTAATAAACGGCTGTGAGAGAAGGTTTCGAAGAGTTCTGTTTTTTATTGTAAAGCTTTTCTTTACTGGTTTAGAAAGAGATTCTTCGATAATATTTCTCAAATGATCAAATGCGTCATCGTTGTCCATAAAGCTAAGCAGACGTTCTGAATATAAATCGGCTACCCAGAATAAAAATTTTCCATCAGAAAAATTTTTAAAACCGTAAGGCTTATCTGTGAGTATAAGGAATAATGTTTCTACCTTTTTATATCCGCGAAGTAAGAATGTACTTTCAAAGGATTTGTTGATTGCCTCGCACTGTTCTGTGTCAGCAAGCTTTGGATATTTTATATCGTCGATGATGACAACTGTAGAGATTTCTTCGCCGTTTGTTTTACAAAGAAAGGTATAGTCGCCACCTTCTATTTTTGCAATTTTATAATCCTGTTCACCTAATGCGTGAATTAAATTTTTGACTATCATAAGGCTCCTTTATATTTATAAATTATAACTGTCTAAAGGAATATATATGTTCGCTTAGATTGTTATTATAACTTATAAAGTATACCTTACCTAAATATATAAGTCAAATGTCCAAAGGAAATATTATCCCCTGGTGTAATAGTATGTTTTTCATAAGGAGCTAAGGGTAGGTTGTTTAAACATGTGCCATTGGTGGAATTTAAATCTTCTATATAATAAGCTGGTACATTTAAATCGTTCATTTGGCAGCTTATGCGACTGTGAAGTCGACTGATTATCGGGTTTTGTATGGTGAAGTCGCAGTCGTTACTTTTGCCAATGGTAAAGGGATAATGAGCCAGTTCTATTTTGGAATTCATATCAGTACCTGTGTAAATAAGAGAATGTATATTATTATTTTCTGGAGCAGATAACAAAACAGTATTTCCTGCATCTTCAATATGGTCAAAATAAAAAGATGGAATATCCTCACGGAGTTTTTCTTTACTTAAAAGACTATTAATTGGTCCCTCCATATTTTTGTATATATTATAAGCACCTAAAGCGCTTGAGCCTAGCAGAATAATTACAAGTACAAAAAATATAGCTAAATCAAGTATATTAAAAAAATACAAACATAAAAGTGTGACTAAGGAGATAAAAAACACGGAAGCCAGTAGTCCTATTCGAAAAAGCAGTTCTTGAGGTACATGTTTTTTTAAACTTAAATTTTCGGAAGCTTTGGATTTATATAAGGTGCTTTCGTATGAATGAATTGTTGTATTCAAGTCATTAACTGTATACTGAGAAATATTCGTAGTCAAAGGAGATGATATAGGTTTGTTCTCTATTGGCTGAGAAGTGCTAATATCTTGTGAGACCTTTGATTGCTCAGAAGATAAATAGGACATAAGCATATCAGGAGTAAAAGAATCCTTTAAACAATGATTATGAAGAGAATAAGTGATATAAACACATCTTTCATCAGTGTGATTTATATGCTTTAATAGGTAATCAAAAAAGCTTCGCAAAGATAGGTTTAGCTCTTCGTTCTTTAAAGGATAATAACATAAAGCAATATTTGAATAATCTGGACTTAGATAAACAAGCTCTGGTGAGAAAATAAATTTATCAATATCAAGCATATATTTTTCACATAAAACTAATGTATCATATATTTCGTACAGTAATCGGCTAAGCAAGTTATAATCCAATGGTTTACTTTCTAAGACAACAGCCAAACTTTGAAATCCACTAATATTATAGCAAAAGATAGGTTTGCTATTAATATATTGAATGTGGGTTTTTGCTATTCCGTTTATATTGTTATTGATAATAATCTTTATTCGAAAATCTTCTTTATACATAAAGTCGCCTTTAGTAGATTCCAACTGGGAAGCTACGCACTCTATGGACGAGTCTTCTGTTTGTATCGGTTCAAGACACATTAGATTTTGTCCAATGGATTTTTGATAAGTTATTTTATATTGAGCGTTCATAAGATAATCCTTTCTGCTTATGTAATTTATTTATATAAATTATTTATTTGTGTTATCTTGTTTTTGTTTATTAATAATATTTCTTTTTATAAGACAGTAGTATTGTCTTATATATTCACACCTTTCGTAGGATGAAAAAGGAACATTAAAAAAGTTGTCATATTTATCCATTAAGCAAAGCTTTTTTGTATATTTATTATAGGAGCAGGTATAGCTATTTTTTAGAAGACAAAATTCGTCAAAGGAATTGGCAAATTTAGATTTGTCATATTCCTTTTCTTCGTCGAAATAACTTTTTATCATACTAGTATAAGCATTAGCTTTAGAGGAAACCTTATCATGAAAATAAAAGCTACACATAATAGATAAAAATATAAAGGATATAATGATTGGATATATAAATGATGCTTCTATGGTAAGAGAACCTTTCATATAAAACCTCCTTTATTAGTAAAAAAACAAATATGTAATAAATGCCGCCATAATAAAAGGTGCAAAAGGTATGGTACTTTTGCCAGAGATTCCTTTTATAAGAAGTACAATAGAAAACAAGGCGGAATATATAAATGATATCAATATTATAATAAAACCATTTAACATACCAAGAGATATAGAACATAATATAAATAAAGCACTATCACCATATCCTAAGGCTTCTTTAGATAAAAAAGAAAGCATAAGCATAATAAGTCCTGGTATAAATGGTAATAAAAAATATACATATTCATGAGCGTTACATATATACCGAAAGCTGTGGTTTATAAATATTAAGATTGTAATAATAGCCACAGGGAGTATAGGAATAAGTTTTGTCTTAATATCTTTATATGTGCAGTAACAAAGAAATAATGTTACTATAATGTTGGACAAAGTCATATTATTTTCCCTCCAAACATTTTTCGCAAATCTTATCATCTTTTTTTAGGCTAGAGTATTTTATTCTAAAAATATTTCCAGTAAAGCTTGGACAATTTAAAGATAAATGATAACAGTATTTAGTTTTTGTTACGTAGACAATAGGGTCCTCTTTTCTTAGCAAATCTGAGGTCTTGTCCACACATTGCAAGCAAGAATTTAATACAGGACTGCGTTTGGTATATCTAACTGCTTCAGTATAATTTAAAAGATGCTGACAATATCTGTTAAAATGAAATACTTTTCCGTAGGTTGTGTAATATACATATGTATCAACCTGACTTTGTTTTTGAGCTAATTCCTTACCAGTGTATAGATGTACATAACATCTATTGGTCATATTTAAGTGAAAAAAATTTTCAGGAATAAACGGTAAATTGATTTGGTAATTAATTATTACATCTGCTATACCTTCATCTAAATCTATGGAGGATGCCAGAAAACTAATTCCTTTTTCGCCATTTTTAATTAAGGGGGAATTAAGTAATTTCTTATTTTCTTCATTTATAAATGACTTATGAAGATAGCTGGCAGAGAGCAATGAAGTGCCAAATGTTTTAATCATAGAGTTGGATGAATTTTCTAAAGAATTTTTTTCTTCTTTAGAAAGATTTGCATATATACTTGATATATATGCCGTCTTGCTTGCGCCTCTTACGGTTTCTTCCAGAGCAATTTGCATGCTTAGTTGAATATACATTGCACTTATAAATGAGATAACTGCAAAAACTACTATTATAAAAATAGGAAATCCTATAGCAGCTTCTATGGTAAGGCTGCCTTTAAGATTGAGTTTAGTCTTAAGATTGAGTTTAGTCTTAAGATTGAGTTTAGTCTTAAGATTGAGTCTATCTCTAAGATTGAGTCTATCTCTAAAATCAAGTCTACCCTTTGAAGAGGAGTATAAGTATGGCCTCTCTGAATAATAATTAGAATTAATGATATTAGAGATATGGTTAATATTCGCTTTTTTTATAGAGCTGTGAACTGGGAGAGTACCAGAATTTTTATATAGAAAATGCATAGCCCTATGAGTTTTTTTATTAAACAGAAAGGTCATACTTATACACCTCCTTATTAACGGTAGCGGTGATGCCCTGTGCTTTTGTATGTAATTTTTTTTCGAGAAAATATATATGGCAATGAATATGAAATATCTACATCTAAGGAATAAACACAATTTGATATTCTAAAATCGTCATTATATTTACTACATATATTCATCTGAATAACATCTAAGGTTCTATAGTATAATGAGATGTTATTCTCTGTGGCTAAAAGTAATTCAAGATATCTTTTATAAGATAGCCCGCTTTTTCCTTCGTTTTTTGATATGGTAGATTTTGAAAAGGTTGTTAAATCTGAAAGTTCCAGTGTCCAGGTTTTATCTTCTTTTATCAGAGGAACCTTTTTATTAGAAAGTAAATCTTTAGTATCTAATAGTGCTTCTGCAGTTGCCCATATAGTAAGAATAGTTATTCTAGTAAGATACTCAGCTCCTGGAAAGGGTATATAATTAGCTACTTCGGCCGCTTTCTCTGCGTCATTATATTTTTCTTTGTCAGAAAAAAGATACACAAGATTGCATGCAAGTCGAAAATTTATTATATGGGAGCAACAGTTAATAAAATTCACATCATCTTCATTGGAACCGTGAATAATGTACTCTATGGGATACTTTAAATATGATTGGTTTTCAGGCTCCAGATAGCAACCAAAAGTATTATAGATATATTCACAAAAATATGCCTTGTCCGAAGATGTTTTAGCAATGTCCTTTGTGTACCCTAAATTGGCAGCTACACCTTCTTCGGTTAATTGGCAAGTTACTGATGGTAAAACAGCCTTATCAGTAGTAAGAGTTGATACATTTTCTGGTTTATCTACAAGGAAGGATAAAAGCCCATTTTTTATAATATGTTCAATATATTTTGATGCATTTTCTTTAAAATCTTCAGGCGGGTTATTTGAATTAGAATCGGAATTATTACTATCTGAATCTTCTTCTTGTGATGATTCATTATCTTTTGAATCATATTTTCTTAATTCATTGGCCTTATCCATATCTATAGAATTAAAATCTATTTCTAAAGCGCCTTTTTCATTTGTCGTGAAAACTTCGGGACGCGCACTATTACTATTATCTTTCAATGTATCAGCGAAAGCGTTTAGTTCCATATATTTCACATAATCACAGACTTGTTTTACAAATTCTTTAGCATCATCATCAGTAATGTAGGAAACGTCTTTTATTTTTACATCTTTTACAGTTAAGCTAAGAAAGCTTGATGTGTCATGTAAAATAGATGCAGGAGTTCTGGTGTTGTAATCAGCATATTTTTTTACTTCATTTTCCAGATTTAGTCCTTGCTCGTTTAGACAAAATAGACCGTAGTCCTCAAATAAGGGTAGGCAGTACTGTCCGAATAATGAGTCGAGACTTAAATATGTAATACCCTCGCTTCTTGCCACTAAGGAATCAATATGACAGGATTCTAAGGTATAAAAAATAAGGGTTATAATTATGGATAATGAAATGGATAAAAAAATAGTTATGGATCCATTTTGGTTAATGTATTTTTTTGTTACCATAGACAACCTAGCTTAGAAATTATTTATCTGATTATCTATTTTTGAGAATATAGTAGCGATAAGAGCCTGTATATAGTCTCTAAATAAAACAAGTATTCCTAAAATGACAACTATAAGAAGAACCATTTCAATAGTACCTATGCCTCGGGAATCTGAAGCGAAGTTTAAAAGTTTATTTGTGAATTTATATTTAAGTGTAGTTATAATTTTTTTCATTAGAATACCTTCTTTCTATATTGAATTAGTTTAAAAACCTACAGAGAAAAATGCAGGTATAATGACGATTACAAGTATTACTGCAAATAAAAGCATCATAGGTAATGTAAGCTTTGTAGATGCCTTTGCACCTTGTTGTAATATAAAAGCTTTATGTTCCAGTAAAGAATTTGTAACCTCCTCGGACAAATGATGATTAAAATCCTTGTTCCCACGGTTTAAACCACTTACAAGAAGAGATGAAAATTTGATGTAAGAAGGAATTCCAGTCATTCGACCAAACTCTTCATATGCGTATGCTTCGTACATTCCGTTTCGTATCTTTTGACAAGTAAGGGTGAGCAGCTCGTATAGGCATCGTTTTTGACCATTTTTAGATAGTGAAAAATGATAGTTTTCAACGATTCTATTTAGCGCGTTGTATATACTAAGTCCTGTAAGAATAAGTAATGAAAGCTTTGCCACAAATTCAGGATAGTCAGCAAGCAATTCTAGATTTTTATTTTGTATGGCTTTCTTTCTATTTTTGTTTTCAAAAACTACTAATAATATGGGTACTAATATCATCAATCCAACAAAAAGAAATGGGGGGAAAGTCCTTTTTTGTTTTATAAAATCGCAAGCTTACTTCATTAATGTGGGTGGGTAATTTTATGTTATCTTCATGTAATGATGATTCATTATTTATAGCTTCGTTAATATAAGCTGATAATTTTTCCTTTGCTGATAAAGGAGCCTTTGCAGCGGTTATGAAATAACACACTTCAGCTGTATGTTCCTGCAAAGAAAGTGTGGCGGTTATCTCCACATTCTCTTTATCTTCGAGAAAATTTTCGGTAATAATGTGACCTGTATAATCTATAATTTCGGGTCTGTCAATGAACCATGAAATTTGTATATTTTCATCTCCTATGTTAGAAGGAAAGCACAGAGGTGAAATTACATTTAAAAACGAGGAATTACCATTTAAGACATATGTGTCTAGCTCTGTTCTGTAGTAGGAAAAAATATCAAGAGCTTCTTCAAAGGTCATTTTCTTTTCTTGTATTTCCAGGTCAATGGCTCCAGAATATATTTCGCTATCTACATTAATGGAAATTTTGTTATCTCCATCACCGGAATTGGGTCTGGATATGCTAGTAATCTCTTTATCCTTAGAGTACAGAAGACTAATACTGTATGTGGTTCCAAAGAAAGAAATAATAATTGTAGACACAAGGGTTAAAAGAATAATTCTTGGAATAAATTCCTGTTGTTTTAATTTGTATTTTTTATAAAATATCGCAGCACCTAAAGATGCACATATGAGCATGATTACAAAAAAGATAATATATACAATAATACTATTCATAAGAGAAATCCTTTCGTAGAAATCACTGTATTTTTGATAAGATTTTATATGCCAAATATATTGAAAGCATATAAAAGCATAAGCAAATAAACATTAATAATGCACCTAAGAGATTGCCATAAACAGGATTAAAAAATCCAGGCTGTGTGAATTTTATATAAATCATTATCAAAATGGGCATAATAGACATAATTATAAATTCATATTTTTTTCCTGAGAGAGCAGTATCTATTTCACGTCTGATATCTATTTGCATTCTTATAGACGAAGTAGTAGATAAAATGATATCTATAAGGTTACCACCACTTTTTGATGCAATAGATAATATTTCGCTAAAGGTTTTTATAGGGTCGATATCTGTTCTTTCTGCAAAATCTTTGAAAAGTAAATCTGGAGGAATATGCAGCATAATTTTGTGTACCATTAGTTTCGCTTCATCTTCCATATAGCTTCCCGGGTAAAGAGAGTGTAGCTCTTTTACAGATTCTATAATGGAGTTTTCCAAGGAGTAACCCGTAGACAATAAGGAGCTTATTATGTTTATATATTCCTTAAACTGGAAGGTTAAAGTCTTGTCACGCTTGGATTTCAAAGCTTTTCTAAGATATTTGTAAAAGAAATATATTCCTGGCATAAAAATAATAAATGCAATTACGGACATAAAAAATAAATATGAAATTATGCCATTTATGATTATATATAAAAGTCCATAAAGCAAATATTCTTGTAGGGATAAGGTATAGTTGTGATAATCCATAGTGCCTCCTTACGGGGATAAATTATGCTGTAATATCTTATCCTTATGAATAAGCTTGTTACCGGTTGAGATTAGTCCTTTGTTATAATCAAAAATATATAGTGGATTTAGTACAATGTCTTGTCCATTAAAATGGTCGATTTCACTTATCTCTAAAACGCGTCTGCCCTTTGAGCTTGTACGTCCCAGGTGAACTATAATATCAATAGCAGAAGCAATTTGACTTTTAATTGCATTTAAGGGGATGTTCATGGCAGTCAAAGCCATAGTGGCTATACGCTCAAGCATATCATTTGCACTGTTGCCGTGACCTGTTGACATACAGCCATCATGTCCTGTATTCATGGCCTGAAGCATATCTAATGCCTCAGGGCCACGAATTTCTCCAATAACCAGCCTGTCAGGTCTCATACGAAGACTTGAATGAATCAAATCTCTTATGGTGATTTCACCAGTTCCTTCCAGATTTGCCTGACGCATTTCCAGACGTACCAGATTATCTACACCTATTAAAGAAAGTTCTGCAGAGTCCTCAATGGTTATGACACGCTGGTCCTTTGGGATATAGTTGGACAGAACATTTAAAAATGTTGTTTTTCCAGAACTTGTTCCACCACTTACGAAAATGTTATATCCAGATATAACAAGTTTCTCTAGAAATTCGGCAGCATCCCTTGTGATTGACTCTAATTGTATGAGCCGGTCAATGGATAAAGGAGCATTTTGGAATTTTCTTATAGTCACTATGGGACCATCCATAGCAATGGGATTTAGAACAATATTTACGCGGGAGCCATCCTTAAGACGAGCATCAGTTATGGGAGTCATTTCATTAACGCGTCTATTGGAGAAAGAAACAATCTGTTGAATTATACTTTGCAAACGTTCTACGGACTCAAATACTAAATCAGTCTTACAGACAATACCATTTTTTTCTACAAAAATATTGTTAGGCCCGTTGACCATAATTTCTGTTATGTCAGGATCCTCTATGAGTTCTTGCAATATATCAAGTCCACGCAGGGAATTCATAATCTTTTTATGATACAAGCATTTATCTTTTAAAGATAGATGAAAGCCTTTGCTATAAGAAATAATGATTTCATCTATAAGCTTATGAATATCTTCGTCAGATAGGTTGTTATTTGTGTTGATGTTATTAATTACCGATTGTCGTAATGCTTCAAAAATAGAACTGTTAATGTGGCACCTCCTATAAATTTAATTCTTGAATAAGGTTGGAACAAAAGAGGCCTAATAAGCTGGAAGTAAGCTCTAAGGTATATTCTGTTGCAACGGATGAATAATGGATAACAGGTAAGGAAATACTTTTTATAACTATTTTCTCATCTGTAATTTGAGCCTTAATGGAGTCAAAATAATGTGAATATTTTTCCTCTGAATAAAGGTCATTATCAATTTTGGGAAGGAGTAAAGTATCACACATATTTATCAATGAGTAATCATATGAGAAATTACCCCAATCTATAATTATGTAGTCATACTTTCCTAGTGCTGCAATGTTAACCAAAAAGCTACGAAGCTCTTCTTTTGTCAACTCGGAAAATGTTCCTAATTCCTCTGAGGGTGGAATGTAATCCATGCCTTGGAAGGATTGAAAACAGGAAAGAATTCGATTGTCTTGTGCATCCATGCTTTGAAGAAAGTAGTATAATATATCTGCAAAGGAGGAGGAGATGTGTTCTTTCCTAAACAGAGAGATTCTCAAAAAGTTACATTCGTCAAAGGTGATGAATAGACAGGAATTATTCTGGCTAAGCTTAAGTCCTAAGCTAAGACTAAAAGAGGTCTTTCCACATCTTCCAATGGGAGAAGCAATACCGATAATTTTGCTTTTTTTGTATTTGTGAAATGCAAAATGTTGAGTACCGGCATGGATGTCATAGTTAGCCATTATTATTCTCAAAATCTCTTCGGCAGAATTATATTTGTATATCTTATGAGCGTCCTCATAATCATAGCGAGTCTGATTTTCGCATAAGATAAAGAGATTACCATGAGAAGGATTTGTTATTGAGTCATGGAAATCCTCCTGCATAATCAAAATATCTATATTTTGAATGTCTTCAAAATGTGTGAAATGGTCATACTCTGTAAAAACAATTATTTCTGAAGCCAAAGAACCCTTGATTCTAAAATAGGCTGCAAGGCTGTTGGCATAGTCAGAATCCTCATCGCATATAGCGATTAATCCATATTTCAATAAAGTACCTCCTAAACATAGTATTTGTTCTGGAAATAAGAGGAGAAATCCTCATCGATAATTATCTTAGATGTTCGGCCGCTACCATTTGGTAGTGACCTAATTATACTCCCCTAAAAAGGCCTTTGTCTACCCAAAAAGCCCGAAAAATCAACGTTCTAACAATCGAACAGAAAGTTAAAATAAAATTGTAAAACTTATACAAAAAAATGAATGATTTTGGAATAAAATCACCAAATGCAACCATACTTAATAATATAGACAAGAAATTATTGGATTAATAATTGATTTTTTTGGGAGGGAATATGGTTATTTTAAAGAAGAAAAAAGCGAAAAATGATATGAGTGATAATAAAAGACAGCTATTGGAGGAGCTAAGGGAGACAAAAAATGCAATGGATACAGCATATGCAAATCTTTCCTATGTGGTGGAGCCAGAGCTTATCGATTGCTGTATATATGAGCTTAATGCTATTCAGCTAAGATATAAGTTTATTTTATCTCAGGTTAAAAATAGTGAGATGTCAAAAGATACAGTGGATGAATTTATTTAAAATGTATTATAGCTATAAAACAATGGTGATTTATAAAACAAATGTTAAGAATATTTGATTTTGTGTCGAAATAAAAAATAGTTAATAAGTGAAAGGCTTGGTGCTATATATGGACATAAAAATCAATGGTAATTTACAGCTTCAAAATGAATATAAAATAAATCCTAAGGATATGGATAATTCTAAGGAAATAGAACAAAGAAGTGCCGTATTTTCTAGAAATGTAGATGCTTTTAAGAAGACATTTGATTCTTCTAAGGGGAATATCTATTCTTCAAAAGGAGAGAATTTTGAGGATAAGACAAATTCTTTACAGGATAATATGGATAATGAAATGGTTAGTGCCAATATGATAGAATGTATTGACACTCTTAAAAGTATGGTTACACCTGAGGATTATTCTCAGCTTGAGGAGTGGGGACTTGTGCCAGATGAAGATAATCCGGAAGCCTTTGTAACAGTATATGAAAGAATCCAGATTGAGCTTATGGCGTACAGTGATGAATATAATGCCCCAGGAGTAAATGTAAATTCTAAAAAATTTAAATCTGTTCTTGGAAATGAGGCAGCAGTTAATGCTCTTAAGCATGCTAAGGATATGAAGGATTCTGGAAAGATATCTTCGGAAGCTAAGAAATATATATTAGAAAATAATCTTAAACCAACTTTAAACAATGTATATAAAGCGTTGCATACCAGCAAAAGCATCAGTGGTGCTGGTGTAAATCAGTTGTCTAATGAACAGTGGCAGCAGTTAAAGCCACAGGTAGAGTCATTTTTTGAGAAAAATGGCTTTGAAAATAATAGTGGAAATGTAGAGAACGCCAAGTGGATAATATCCAACAATTTACCTCTTAATGTGGATAATTTCACTAAGCTTGATGAATTAAATCAGGTTGATTTTAGTGATGAACAATTTATGAGTACATTGGAGGAAAACATCGGAAAAGCTGTTAGCATAGGTAATGAGCCTATGGATGTACTTGTTACAGGAAAAGACTTTGATGAGACTACTATTAAAGAGGCGGTAGAAACTGTTCAAAGCGCTATGGATAGTGATGTAGATTACATTCTTAAAAATAATAGAAAGTTAAATATCAAAAATCTTAAAGAAAGAATCGAAGAAAGAAAAAAAGAAGATGTAAACAAGTCCTTATACGAAAAGAAGGAAGCTAGTGTAGCTACAAACAAGATATTAATAGAAGCAAGAGCAATGCTTACACAGGGCTCTTTGTTTACTATGCAGAGAATGGGCGTAAATATTACATATACAGAGATTACGGTAATGATGGATATTGCTGTGGAAAGCAAAAATGTTTTGGCAGATAACATATTTATGCTTGATGGAAATAAGCCAAGTGAAACAGACAGAAACCTTCTTATGGAAACTATGGATATGATGACAGGATTTAACAGATTGCCTATAGCCGTAGCTGGAAGTGTATATAGTAGTTCTATAGAATTTACGGTAAGTGCAGTACATAGAGAGGGAAGTAGCTTATTAGAAAGATATAAGCTTGCAGGTGAAAGCTATGAGGCACTTGGAACAAGTATAAGAAAAGACCTTGGTGACAATATAAAGAAGGCATTTAGAAATGTTGATGAATTGCTTTCAGGTGAGGGAATTGAGGTTAATGATGAGAATAGAAGAGTGGCTAGAGTATTGGGCTATAATTCCATAGAGATTACAGCAGAAACTGTTCATTCTATGGGAAATATAGTATCCCAGCTTGATATGGTGACAAAGAATCTTACGCCAAAGGCAGCAGTACATCTTATTAGAAATGGTATCAATCCATTAAATACAAATATAGAAGAATTAAACGCTAAGCTTATAGAAATAAATGCTGAGCTTACAGAGGATAACGGTTCAGAAAAATATAGTGAGTATTTATGGAAGCTTGAAAAAAATAAGAGTATCTCAAAGGATGAAAGAGCTGCATATATTCAGCTTTACAGAATTATGGAGCATATTAATAGAGAAGATGGACGAGCTGTGGGAAGTGTGGCAAAGTCTGGCGCCAACCTTACGTTGGCAAATCTTTACAGTGCTGTTAAGACTTTAAGAGCTGGAAATATAGATAAGACTATCGATGATGATTTCGGCTTATTGGAAAGTGGATATAGTGAAGATGATTTGACACGTTTTATGGAAAATGCGGCAAGTCTTATGGAAGATAAGCAGCTTCACAATGAATATAAATATGAAAGATTTATGAAAAAGCTTGATAAGGTTTTAGATAATGAAACCATATCTGAACAGGAGCTTTTAAGAATTACAAGTACAATGGAGAAATCTTCATTAAATAATATTTATAATGCCATGATAGCCCTTGATAATAATTTTTATAAAGCTATGAAGAATGATTTAGATGAAAAAACTACAAGTGAGCTTCAAAAGATTGAAGACATGTGGGGAAGTGAAGAAGGAGAATTTGAAGAGGAGCAGGCTGTGGCTGCTTATGAGAATTTAAAAAGAGATGCACATTTAAGTGGCGATATAGATTCCTTTGAGAGAAGTCTTCTTAAGAATAATATGATAAATACATTTTCATATATGGCTAAACAAGCCACCAATCGTTCATATTATGTTCCTATGGAAATTGCAGGTGAGGAAACAGTTGTACATATGACATTTAAGGAAGGTAGCGCAAAGGAAAAGGGAAGGATTACAATATTTGCAGAAACGGTATCTGGAAAATTATCAGTGCTTATTAAGAGAAAAAATGAAGCATATGAGGTATGCGCTGCAGTTTCTAACCTTACATTAAAGGAAACTTTAGAGAATTATATGGACGGAAAGGTTGTATTAAGTGATAAGGTATCAGATGGCATGTGGACTGAAAGTCTTAGCCAAATGTCATATGAAGAGACTACAGAAAATGATGAAACTACTTATGGAGAGCTTGTAAGAGAGGCAAAATCTTTTATACATAAGGTATTAAAAAATATTTAGGGCTAAGTAAAAATTAATTTCTGTCGATATAAAAGATATGAGAGATAGAATTAGTAAGCCCAGGAGGAATTGCTTATGAGAATAAATACTAATATGTCGGCATTGCGTTCGTGCTATCAGTTAAATAGAGCAAATGACAGATTATCAGCTTCATTGGAGAGACTTTCAAGTGGATATAAGATAAATAGTGCAGAGGATAGTCCTGTAGGTGCAGCTATGTCCCAGAAGATGAAGACTCAGCTTAGAGGATTAGATAGAGCTATCCAGAATGCTTCTGATGGAATCTCTGTTGTAGAGACAGCAGAAGGTGCTTTAAATGAAGTAACTGATATGATACAGCGTATGAGACAGCTGGCTGTTCAGGGTGCAAATGGAACAATGTCTGCACAGGATAGACAGAGTCTTATGGATGAAATTTCACAGCTTCAGCATGAAATAGATAGAATATCAAGTGATACAGAGTACAATACAAGAGGACTTATAAATGGAGAACTCTCAAGACGTACTTATACTAATGTACCTGGAATCAATTCTACATATATCTCTGATACAGTGACAGCTGCTAGATATGAGCTGACTATTGCAGAGGAGGCTACATATTCAGAGCTTACATCAGGTGCAGTTGATGTTCCAGTAACTGGAATAGAGGTAGATGGAACCATTACTGTAAATGGTGAAAATGTGGCAATAGAAAAGGGTGATACAATTGACCAGGTATTGGACAAAATAAAGGGTGTTGCTGATCTTAGTGATATTTCTGTAAATTATGATGGTGCAAATATAACATTTAAAAGTGACATATTAGGTTCTAACTATCCTATAGAGATAAATTGTACAAAGGAATTGGCTGATAAATTAGGACTTCAGATGCAGATGTCTGCTACAGGAACAGATGCTGTGGTTACACCGACTAAGGATGCTAACAGCTTGTTTAAATTCCCAGATAGTACAACTGTGGAGGTTGATGGAAATAATGTAACATTGTCAGCCTCTGGAGGATTTGAGATGAGAGTTGCCATTGACGAGGGTGCTCTTCCAGCTCCAAATTCAAGAATAGTTGTCACAGCACTTGATATAGGAACAATGGTTATTCAGATGGGAGCCAATGAAGGACAGATAATGGATATTAATGTTCCAGAGGTTTCATGTGCATCTATGGGTATTGATAAATTAAATCTTCATACAGAGGCAGGCTGTGACAGAGCTATTGCAATGTGTGATGATGCTTTAAAATATGTTTCGTCAGTTCGTTCTAAGCTTGGTGCGTATGCCAACAGAATGGAACACGCTGTGCGAAGCCTTGATGTTACAACAGAAAATATGACTGCTGCCTTATCTAGAATAGAAGATGTAGATATGGCAAAAGAGATGACAACCTTCACTTCACAAAATGTAATTACACAGGCTGCAAATTCAATGTTGGCACAGGCTAATCAAATGCCAGAAAAAGTCTTGCAGTTATTGCAATAAGGGGGTATAATATGACTAAGGAAGAAAAGAACGTTTTTTCATTGCGTATAGCCAATAGTTCAAAGACAGAACTTACAGTTATTACGTACGATATAATAATTAATTATGTAGATGCCGCGTGTGATGCATATGCCAAGGAAGATTTAGATTTAGTGGTTTTTAATCTTCAAAAAGGAAAGCAGTTTTTAAATAATTTGTCATCATGTCTTGATTTTAAATATAGGATATCACACGAGCTAATGAGTCTGTATATATTCTTAAATAATTGTTTTGTAAGAGACATAGTTAAGAGAAATCCTCAATCGGCAAACACTATAAAATCTATTATTAATGAGCTGAGAGAGAGCTTTGATGTGGTGAGTAAAAAGGATACCTCAGGCAGAGTAATGAAGAACGGTGAAAGAATCTACGTAGGGTACACCTATGGTAGAACCAGCACTTTAAATGAGGTTGTAGTTCGATGAGTTACTTAAAATTTTGTGATGTCAGAAATATATTATAATAAAAATGCATACCTTGCGAATAATTATATTCACAGGGTATGCATTTTGTGATTAATTGATGATGGAACATAATTACAATTTTGTAAAAAAACGGATAGAAAGGTGAGATGCGCTATGAATTACGAAAATGTTAGAACAGTGGCAGATTTGGTCCTTGCGGCAGCAAAGGAGCATGGAGAAAAGGTATTTATTAGATATGAAAAGGATGATGTTATAAAGGATGTAACCTATGTGGAATTTAAAGGGTTATGTGAATCGGTAGCCGCTTGGGTAACTGAGCAGGATAATAAGCACTCTAAAAAGGTAAGAGTGGGTATATTAGGTGGTAGTAGCAAGCCATTTATGGCGGCACTTTTTGGAATTATGGGTAATGGCAATGTGGCTGTACCTTTGGATATACAGTTAAATCTTGATACATTGAAGGATTGTGTAACTCGTGCAGATATAGATTACTTATTCTATGATTGGGAATTTTCTGAAAGAGTGGAAGCAGTTGTTAACAGCTGCCCAGAATTAAAAGGCACTGTTTGCTTACAGAACAGAAAAAGTGTAGAGTCTATATATAGAATTTGGAAAACATATGAGGGTGTAGCACTCAATAAAAATATAGATGAGAGTGAGTGTGCCATGATTTTATTTACATCAGGTACAACTGGAAAAGGAAAGGGTGTAATGCTCTCTCATAGAAACCTTATTTCCAATGTATTTTCAACAGATTTTGATAAGCATGAACCAGATGAGGTAGCATTAAATGTGTTACCAGTTCATCACGTATTCTGTATACATGGAGACTTCCTTTTAACTTTAAAGGACGGTAATGTAATTTGTCTTAATCAGGATATGATGAAACTGGGAGCACATCTTCAGCTATTCCAGCCAACTACTATGGCGTGTGTGCCTATGATAGCTAAGGCTCTTTGCAATAAAATAGAGATGATTAAAAAGCAGTATCCAGATATGGAAATAGAGAGAGCAAGAGAGCTGGTTTTCGGAAAGCAGATTAGAAAAATTGCCTGCGGTGGTGGATATTTAGCACCAGAATTGGCAAAGAAATATAGAGAGATGGGCATAATCATAGGACAGGGCTATGGTATGACAGAATGTTCACCAAAGATTTCGGCAGCAGATTATAGCCGTCCGGATAAGGCAGTTTCTGTAGGTAGAATTGTTAATGGATGTCAGGTAAGAATTGAGAATGGAGAGATACAGGTAAATAGCCCATCGGTTATGATGGGATATTACAAAGACCCTGAAGAGACAGCGAAGGTATTTACAGAAGATGGCTGGTTAAAGACTGGAGACCTTGGATATTTTGATGAAGAGGGCTTCCTATTCTTTACTGGTAGATGTAAGAATTTGATTGTCTTAAGTAATGGTGAAAATGTTGCCCCAGAGCAGCTTGAAAATATGTTTGAAGACGAAACTCTCATAGAGGACATCCTTGTATATGGAGAGGATGATAAAATCTGTGCTGAAGTATATCCAAACTTCCAAGCAGCAGAAGCTATGGGCGTGGAGGATATAGAGAAGACAGTATCAGAAATTGTGTCTAAGCATAATGCTGATTTGCCAACCTATAAGAGAATTCTCCAGGTGGGTGTAAGATATATTCCTTTTGAAAAGACTGCATCAAAGAAGATTATTAGAGATAAGTATTTTGAGCAGAAGGCAAAGCAAAAGGAAAGCGTTAAGACATATAAAAAGCCAGAGAATGAAACACAGACGATTATTTTTGAAAGCATTGCAGAATGTCTTGGACATGAAAATTTTGGAATAGATTCAGATATCTATGAGGCAGGAATAGATTCATTTGGTTGTGTAATGTTATTGTCAAGTCTATATGACAAGCTTGAGTTATCCATTTCATTACAGGAGCTAAGTGATAATCCAACTGTAGAAAAAATAGAAGCCTTTGCAAAGGTAAGTAAGGAATCTCAGGTTGATTATTCAAAGAGAGATACTTATCCACTTATGGGTGTTCAGAAGTATTTTGGATATATCCTTAGAGGAAATACCACATCTAATCTTCCATTCTTATTTAAGCTTGATAATAGTGTGGATTTAGAAAGATTAAAGAAAGCAGTAGAGGATGTATTCGATATTCATCCTGAAATGAAGGTGATTATTCAGCCAAATAATGGAATTCTTGAAAATGTGCGTTTGGATGATAGAAAGATAGATATTCCGATTATTGAAATTAAAGATGAAAATTGGGCGGATACAAAAGCGAACCTGATTAGACCATATATGTATAATGAGGGAGAGGATGTATATCATTCAGCAATCTATAAGACAGACACCGCCAATTATCTGTTCTTTGATTTAGGACATATTATCGGTGATGGAATGTCTATGAATGTAATATTTGAGGATATTAATGCATTATATAAAGATGAGCCAGTTAAGAAGCAGTCTTATACTTTGTATGAATATATTCTTGACGAGATGGATAGAAGAGAACGAGGAAAGAGAGAGGAAGCTATCGAATATTTCTGTAAGCAGACAGAAAATCTTAAGATTAAGAAGAGTATATTAAATAAGAAGGATTTCTATGGATTAGAAAAGGGCGAGACAGGTGTTATCAATGGAAAGATTGGAGGACTTAGCAGAAGAGCTGTGCAGTCATTCTGTAATCTTCACAATGTATCTGAAAATGTATTCTTCTTAACAGCATTTTCATATTGTGTGAGTTTATTTGCCAATGATGATGATGTGGTATGTACAAGTACTCACAGTGGTAGAACTGATAGCCGTTGGTACAGAGTTATCGGACCACTTTATATGACATATTATTACAGATTTACAAGAAGACCTCATGAAACAGTTCCACAGTTACTTAGAGCATCTGCAGACCAGATTTTGAAAACTATGGATCACCAGCTTACTAATGTTAAGGCTGATGAAATCTTTTTCCAATATCAAGGTGATATTTTGAATATTACAGAAATCGGTGGAGTGGAGGCAGAGATTATAGATATGCAGCTTGATGCTATGCCATTCCATATGCAGGTTATGAATGAAAAGAAGGGCTATCATTATCAGCTTAGGTATTGGAAGAACAGATATGATGAGGAACAGTTGGAAGTATTTTTAAGATGCTATGAAGCTGTATTATCAGCCATGATGTCTGAAAGCTCTGTTAGAAGATTAAAGAAGTACATTCCAGATGCCTACAAGCCAAAACACTTCTATATTGAAGCAGGAAAGGTTAATGAGGAAGCTGGTTTTGAACTTATCCCTAATGTGTCGCCAGATACGAAGGTAAAAGCCTATGTTTTTGATGATGCATATTTAAAGAAGCCGTTTGGTGGCTGGGGAGACTTATATATTCAGGATTACCCTACAAAGAATTATGTAGACCAGATTGACAATCCGTCATCTGAAGAAGGTATCCTTTATAAGACAGGTCATGTTGCTAGAATTACAAAGGCAGGCAATGTGGAGTTCTTAGAGAAGGTAGGAAGAACAGTTATGCTTGAGACGCTTATGGGCAGAGTCTACGTAGATTTAAAGAAGGTAGAGGATGTATTACTTCAGTATGAAGGTGTGAAGGCTGTAAAAGCATATACCCGCTATGGCGGAGATAATATAGTTATGGTAGGTGCAGACGTTGTGGGCATAAGTGAAGAAGATATGGATAAGCTTAAAGAATTTGCAGCTGAAAGTCTTGATAAGGCTTGGGTGCCACAAATAATAAAAAGTGTTGCAGATATTGTCGAATAAGAGTATAATAGCATAATAAGAAAATGTGAAAAGACAGGTTTATACTGTTAAAAAATTTAATCAAGGTGGTAATGTAATGAATAGTTGTTTTTTATCAGAATCAGATAGATACGTATTTGGCCAGGGTAATCATTACGAGATATACAATAAGCTAGGTGCGCATTTAACCACAGTTGATGGAAGAGATGGCGTATATTTTGCTGTATGGGCTCCAAATGCTGTGCAGGTAAGAGTTGTAGGAGATTTTAATAATTGGAATGCATATGAAGGTGAGATGTACCCTATAGAGACATCAGGTATATGGGCGACATTTATTCCAGGCGCAAAAGAATGGGATACATATAAGTATTCTATTCAGACAAGAGCTGGAAAGATTGTATTAAAGTCGGACCCATATGGTTTTCATTGCGAAACAAGACCTAATAATGCATCTAAGATAGTTAACATTGATCGTTTTCAGTGGACTGACGAGAAGTGGATTAAAAAGATGGATGAGCAACAGCACGATAAGCTTGCTAAACCTATGTCTATTTATGAGGTTCATTTAGGTTCTTGGAAGAAGGATTTTGGAAATAATCCTATGGGCTTCTTAGATTATAGAACTTTGGCTCATCAGTTGGCAGAATATGTTAAGTATATGGGTTATACTCATATAGAACTTATGGGTATCTTGGAGCATCCTTTTGATGGTTCTTGGGGATATCAGGTTACGGGATATTTTTCTCCAACATCAAGACACGGTGCGCCAGAAGACTTTATGTATTTTGTAAATCATATGCATAATAATGGAATCGGAGTTATTCTTGATTGGGTACCTGCTCATTTCCCTAAGGATGAGAATGGACTTGCAGAATTTGATGGAACATGTCTTTACGAGTATCCAGACCCAAGAAAGGGAGAGCACCCTGACTGGGGAACAAAGGTATTTAACTACGAGAAAAATGAGGTTAGAAATTTCCTCATTGCCAATGCATTGTTCTGGATTGAGAAGTATCATATCGATGCTTTAAGAGTTGATGCGGTTGCATCTATGCTCTATCTTGATTATGGCAGAAGCTATGGTAACTGGGTTCCTAATATATATGGTGATAATAAGAATCTTGAAGCTATTGAATTCTTCAAGCATCTTAATAGTATTATAGAAAGAAGATGTAACAGAGCATTCCTTATCGCAGAGGAGTCTACAGCATGGCCAAAGGTTACAGAGAGACCTGAGGATGGTGGTTTAGGCTTTGGATTTAAGTGGAACATGGGTTGGATGAATGACTTCCTTGAGTACATTAAGCAGGATCCATTGTTCAAGAGAAATTGTCACAATAAGATGACATTCTCACTTACTTATGCATTTAGCGAGAAGTACATTTTGGTATTGTCTCATGATGAGGTTGTACATCTTAAGTGTTCTATGCTTAACAAGATGCCAGGTTACAAGGTTGATAAGTTTGCAAATCTTAAGATGGCATACACATATATGATTGGTCATCCTGGTAAGAAGCTTCTATTCATGGGGCAGGATTTTGGTATGATAAGCGAGTGGATGGAGGATAAGAGTATCGAATGGTACCTTCTTAACGAGCCGCTTCATGAGGAACTTAAGGAATATATGAGAAAGCTTCTTCACATTTATAAAAGATATGCCGTTCTTTATAAATATGAGAACGATTATAGAAGCTTCCAGTGGATAAACTGTGACGATTGTGATAGAAGCATCTTTAGCTTTATAAGAAAAAATCCAGATAACTACAGAGGAGCTATTATGTTTATCTGTAACTTCACACCGGTAGACAGACCTGACTACTGTGTAGGTGTTCCTGTGGAAGGTGCTTATAAGAGAATTCTTACAAATTATAGCTATCTTAATGAGAATGATAATTCGGAGGCTGCTGAGTATAAGAAACAGTTATACTGGGAGAATGAAGAGGATTCTAAATATACAGCTGTAGAAGGTGAATGTGACAGATTACCATACAGACTTAACATTCACTTAAGACCATTTGAGTCTATGATTATAAGATTACCTTAAGATTTACATTTAAATAGAAGTAATAAAAGAGAAATAATTGATTTTGTCTCTTTACTATGTTACACTGTAAGGCGTGGAAGTTCATTCCACGCCTTAATATATAAAATAGTAGTTGCATCGCAGCTGCGATTAGATTTTTGGAGGAAAAGCAATGGTTAAACTTAGTAATGGTGGTGCTTACTTACTTGGTGGTTCTGAAATAGTAGAAGTTTCAGCAGAGTCAGAAGCATTATTAAAAAATAAGCTTGGTAGTAAATATATTACTAAAGAAGAAGCAGCAAAGAATACAATCGCTTATGGAATTTTAGAGGAGCATAATACTTCAGGAAATATGGAGAAGCTTCAGATTAAGTTTGATAAGCTTACATCACATGATATTACATTCGTAGGAATTATCCAGACAGCACGTGCGTCAGGTCTTGAGAAATTCCCTATTCCATATGTACTTACTAACTGTCATAACTCTCTTTGTGCAGTAGGTGGTACAATCAATGAAGATGATCATATGTATGGTCTTACATGTGCTAAGAAGTATGGTGGTGTATATGTTCCACCTCATCAGGCAGTTATTCATCAGTTTGCAAGAGAGATGCTTGCAGGTGGTGGCAAGATGATTCTCGGTTCTGACAGTCATACTCGTTATGGCGCATTAGGTACTATGGCTATGGGTGAAGGTGGTCCTGAGCTTGTAAAGCAGCTCCTTTCACAGACATATGATATCAATATGCCAGGAGTAGTAGCTATTTATCTTACAGGTTCTCCTGCTAAGGGCGTAGGTCCACAGGACGTTGCTTTAGCTATTATCGGTGCTGTATTTGGTAATGGTTATGTTAAGAATAAGGTTATGGAGTTCGTAGGACCTGGTGTGGCTTCACTTAGTGCTGATTTTAGAATTGGTGTGGATGTTATGACAACTGAAACTACATGTCTTTCATCTATCTGGCAGACAGATGAGAAGATTAAGGAGTTTTACGATATACACGGAAGAGTATCTGAGTACAAGGAGTTAAATCCTGGTGAGGTTACTTACTACGACGGCGTTGTATATGTTGACTTAAGCAAGATTAAGCCAATGATAGCTATGCCATTCCATCCAAGCAATGTATATACAATCGATGATGTTAATGCAAATCTTTTAGATGTATTACATGATGTAGAGAAGAGAGCTTTAGTAAGCCTTGACGGCAAGGTTGATTACAAGCTTACAGATAAAATTAGAAATGGTAAGCTCTATGTAGAGCAGGGAGTTATCGCTGGTTGTGCAGGTGGTGGATTTGAGAACATCTGTGATGCAGCTGATATCTTAAAGGGCAAGTTTATAGGAGCTGATGAGTTCACACTTAGTGTATATCCAGCAAGTACACCAATTTATGTTGAGCTTGCTAGAAACGGACGTCTTGCAGACCTTATGCAGACAGGTGCTATTGTTAAAACAGCATTCTGTGGACCTTGCTTCGGTGCTGGTGATACACCTTCTAACAATGCACTTAGTATTAGACATTCAACAAGAAACTTCCCTAACAGAGAAGGTTCTAAGCTCCAGAATGGACAGATTTCATCAGTTGCACTTATGGATGCACGTTCTATCGCAGCTACAGCAGCTAACAAGGGATATCTTACATCAGCAACTGACCTTGATATGGAATATACATCACCTAAGTATCATTTTGATTCTGCTATCTATGAGAACAGAGTATTTGATTCAAAGGGTGTAGCTGATCCATCAGTGGAGATTAAGTTTGGTCCAAACATTAAGGATTGGCCAAAGATGATTGCTCTTACAGAAAATGTACTTCTTAAGGTTGTTTCTGAGATTCATGATCCAGTTACAACAACAGATGAGTTAATTCCATCTGGTGAGACATCTTCATATCGTTCAAATCCACTTGGTCTTGCAGAGTTTACACTTTCAAGAAAAGACCCTGAGTATGTAGGTAAGGCTAAGATAGTTCAGGATATGGAAAAAATGAGAGAAGAGGGCGTATGTCCATGCGAGAAGTATCCAGAGATTAAGAATGTAATGGCTGCTATCAAGACAAAGTGTGCTGACGCAAGCCATGAGAATACAAGCTTTGGTTCTACAATTTATGCTGTTAAGCCAGGTGATGGTTCTGCTAGAGAGCAGGCTGCGTCATGTCAGAAGGTATTAGGTGGTTTTGCAAATATTGCTAAGGAATATGCTACAAAGAGATATCGTTCAAATCTTATTAACTGGGGTATGCTTCCATTCATTTATGAAGAGGATGAGCTTCCATTTGCCAATGGCGATTATATCTTTGTTCCAAATATAGCAAATGCTATTAAGGAAAAGGCTACAGAAATTCCTGCATATGTTATTAAGAATGAGTCTTCTATTGAAGAATTCACATTAAAGATGGGCGAATTAACAGACGACGAGAGAGATATTATTCTTAAGGGTTGTCTCATTAACTATAATAGAAGATAGTAATTAATGTCGTGATTTCGCGGCATATATAGGGAAACTGCCGTGTTTTATCTCTAGAGAGGATCACTTAGCTGCCATCTAGAGAAAAGTGCGGCAGTTTTAAACATATAAATACATAAGGAGGAAAAGGTATGAGCGTAGTTTTACAAGCCTATATAGGTGCACTGCCGATATTTATCGCATTGGTGGTATATCTTGTGAAAAAGAAAAAATTCTTGTTGCCGGGGATAATATTTGCAATCCAGGTAATTGTATGTTCTTATATGATAGGCGCAAATGCACCTAAGCCGATAAGTGAAGTTAAGGCTATGGAATTATATGAAACATATAAAGAAATTCAGGATGAAAAATATGTGGAGGCAATGGCGCTTATAAATAAAGCATTTTTGTCAGCAGGAGACCAAGTGGAGATAACACTTGCAAAGGCTAGATTGTATGCTGTTCAGGGTAGCTGGGAGGAAGCTATTGCACTTTATGAAAAAGTAATGGCTTCTAGAGAGCATTTGTTGGCTGCTTCTGAAAAAACCATGGTAAATAGCATTTTAGCAGGTAACGTATTGACTGCTAAGCAGCTGTCATATCAGGCATCTAATATCCATTACCTTAAGGAACAGGGAGTAAATCCGGTAGATTTTGGATTTAAGGATTTATCTGATAATGAAATAAAGGAAAATGCAGATTATCTAAATGATATACAGTTTAATGTAGTTCCTGAGGTTATAGATGACAAAATTGACCAGATGGAAAAGGATTATCCAATTCTCACAGATATTGATAAAATAGATAAGCTGGTAGATAATGTTATGAGCTATAGCTATAACAATTTCCAGGGAGTTCCAATTGTTGAAGAGCCTAAGGACGAGGAGTCAAAAGAGGAAGAGAAAACAGAGGAAGAAAAGCTTAAGGAAAGATACGAGCTTGTCTATAATATAAATGGAGATATCGATTGGGAGAAGACACACAAGGCTACAAAGAAGAAGATAAATGAGAAGCTAGAGTCTTACAAGGAAGAATATCCATCCCTTTTTGAGGAAGATAAATATTTGGAAGCATATATATTTTCTAATCTTCATGCAGGAAAGAAGCTTGATGATATATTGTTAGAGGGCGGATACAGGGTATATGAAATTATCTCTAATATGTATATGTCAGGGATTATTACGGAGAAGGATTTTTCAAATAAATTTTCTGAAGAATATAAGGAAGTTTTTGAGGAAGTTCGTAAGCAGTGTAAAGAGGTTGCCAAGGAATTAGCCGAGACTGAAGATATCAGTAAGGTATATGTGGATGGCCAGTCAGTAGAAGAGATTATAAATGCACTTGATGAGCAAAATGAATTTGCATTACAGCAGATGTCTCAGAATATGAATGAATTCCTTGAAGAGGATGAAGTAGAAGAGGGAGATTTATCCCAGTTTTACCTTAATATGTCTGTTATAGCAGGTAAAATAGGTGATGATGAAGAGGCAAAGGAACTATTTAATGAGGCTGTAGAAAAGAGTGAAACCAGTGGAAATAAGGAATTCTCACAGGTTTTAGATATAATCGATGATGCCTATGAAGAGGGAACTGGCGATTTAGATTATATAGAAGTGGCTGATAAGGTAGCTACACTTTATGACAATCAGTTTCATTATGATATAGTCTCAAATGAGACTGTGGAGGATGTAAAGGGTGTGGCTGGTAGCGCAGTATCAGAGACACTTGCAAGGGTTAATATCGGAAGAATCGATGTTAGCAAATTCCCTGAAATAACAGTTAGTATACAGCACTCAGGTGACACAACATTATCTAAGGACATTATGACCTTAAAGGATTGTGGCATTGAGATAGAAAAGTATACATTGGAAAAGAAGACATACGAAAGCTCAAAGGTTATTCTTTTATGTGACGTATCAGGAAGTATGAGAGGTAGCATTGACCAGTTAAAGGATGCTGTATCCAGATACATAAAATCTATGGGAGCAGATGAAAAGGTAAATATCGTGTTGTTCTCAGATAAAATTGATGCAACTTCTGGATTTAGCACAAATAAGGAAGAGCTACTTGAGTTTGCTGAGAGAGAGATAAGTGTTCGCGGTGGTACACATATATGTGAATCCATATATGATTGTCTTGGCCAATTTGCTGACAATAATATAGCAAATACACTTATAGTTATGACTGATGGTGATGATTATGGAAGCTTTACAGCTGCTGATATTGAGACAAAAATTGGCGGTACGGCAGATAAGAATAAGGTTACAGTATATACTATTGGTCTAGGAAATGATATTACACCTGCATATCTTAAGAATTTGGCAAGAGTAGGTGGTGGTGAATTCCTATATTGTTCAAATATTTCAGTGTTGGAAAATGCATTCCAGTTTATTCATGAAAGAATTAACAGTGAATATACTATAACATTTAGTGCAGAAGACTTAGATTTAGTAGATAGAACACTTGAGATTGAGATAGATGACGGAACCATGAAGACGCCTGCAAAGGATGTACTTGAGTATAAATTAAAGACAGGTGCTACAGAGGAAGACAGTGAAGTAGAATTTTCTACAGAGCTTCCAAAATCTATAACTATAGATGGAATAGATGTACACCAGTTATCTGTGTCAACAGAAAGACAGCTTGTGAATATATTAGGTTCTGGCTTTAAGGATGCTAAGATAACAAATGTGTATCTTGAGGCTAAGGGTGGCAAATCTAATTGTAAGATTAAAGAGATTACTGATGAGGCTATAACTTTCCAGGTATCACCAAGTGTGGGAGAAGGTATTTATTCAGTTTTTGTAACAATAGATGGAAAGAAATACAAGGTCGACAGACTTACAATCGGTGAAGTAAATACAGATGAAGTAATATTCGGTGCATATTATTTTACAGCAGATAAAATAACATATAATGATGATAGGACTGTTTTATCTGGAAATGTAGTTCTTAATGACTATTTGTATTTTAATGGAGATGTAGTTCTTGAAGGTAATTTAAATAGAGATAGCTCTGTGAACCTTCAGACATCTGATGCGGCATATGTGCATCATAATACATCAGCATATTCAGCTTTTGATAGAATTCTTCTTGGCACAAAGCAAAAGACAAAGGCTTTTGATTATTTGAAGGTAAATATTTATGATGATGGTAAAAACTATAATGATTATGAAAATTATGAAGTAGAATTGCCATGGGAATCAAAAATCGGAGTTATAGATTTAGGTATTGTTTCTATTGAGGAAAATTTGGTTTATTTATATCCAGATAGAGTACAGATTACATCTTCGGTTGGTGTACTTAAAGATAATACTATCACAGAAGAAGGTCCATCAAAGGATTTAGATTCGGGAACGAAGGTTAGTAATAAGGGTGACTTGGGATTTGAGTTATCAATAGTAGGACAGGGCGAAGGTGAGCAGCGAAGATATGGAGATAAATATCTAAATCTTTCAGTAGCACTGCCACTTGAAGTAACATTCACAGTATATGGTGTACCTGTCACTGTAAAGGATTTAAAGGCATCACTTGAAAATTATAATATTACGCAGGCAATTAATAATCTTGTAAGCGGACAGGGCTTTACAGATGGAATAAAGCAGTATCTTACAAATAAAGAAGGTGCAGACCTTAAGGTTTCAGGAACTGTTGCGCTAGTAAGTACAGCTGCATTGCCAGAGGGTGCAGAGACGCTCATTAGACAATGGTTAGGAGATGATATTGACCTTATCGCAGCAGAGGATGTATATGGCAGCGTAGGCATAAATTATCCACATATTGCAGCAGGAGCGAAAGTAACTATGTTAGGTTGTGTAGAATTAGCTTCTATCGATATGGAGATGGGTGCTATAGCTTATCCAAACTATGTTGCAGAGCTTTTAAATACCAAGGATGGTGAGAAGCATTATGGATTTACATTCTTAGGTAAAAAGGGATTACAGTTTGACTGGGATGCAGTAGGTGCTAATGTTACAGGTGCTGTGTCAGGAACTGTATTGGTGGATGAATTCCTTTGCGCTTCATATGTAAGCGGAAATGTGGGCGCTAAGACAAAGATAAATCTTTTCGGAACAAGCTTAGATCTTGAAGGAAATGCTTATGCTGAAGCTTATGCAGGAGTGTGGGTTAATGATGATGACGAATGGCACTTAGCTGCAACAATAGTTGCTGGTGTAGATGGAAAGGCAGAGGTAGGTATATTCGGAATTAACATATTAGATAAAGAAATTCATGAAAAATATTTTATCTTAGATGAAGATGAAGTAATTAATGATTAAGTTCTTGTTTTGGATACTGATGAAAGGTGAAACGTATGAAGAGTTTTATAAAAAATATATGCGTATTGATGTGTATCATATTTATATGCTCGCCTATGCTTGTTAAAGCAGAGCCTACAGAAGTAGAGCAACCCCTTAAGATAGATTCTTTCGTTCTCAATAGTAATGAGAATGAAAGAATTAATGCAACACTTAAAACAAGCGCTCCTATGGAGATATCTTTTGATTATAAAATATCTATTATAACAGATATATCCCAGAATGGTGCAGAGGTTGCGCATGGAAGAGGCAAAACTGGCGAAGATACAATTATCGATATAGATATGTCAGGCATCAATACATATGATAATTATAGATTTAAAATCACAGTAACATACTATGTGGAAGACCAAAAGTATATTGCAAATAGCTATTCTCAAAGATTTGAGTATACACAGGAGTCTTATGCCGATGATTTAGGTGGCAGGGATTTAACAGTAGATGCTCTCGCAAGAGTTCTTAAGATTAATTGGTCTAAATATGACAGCTATTGGGCTCAGTCGGTGCTTGTTATTATAGATGTGGATGGTGAGAGAGTCGTAGAGGATGTTATCCCAGCTGGAGAAGGTGGATATGACTACTACTATGATGAGAAAACTAAGCAGATTACTGTTCAGTTAAAGCAGGTGTTAGATGGTAAGCTTTCAAAGGGCTTAACAGATACTATAGATATAGTAAAACCAGCGGATTCAAAAGATTTTTACATAGCTATGCCAGAGGCAAATAAGCAGTATGATTCTATCTGGAATATTCATTATTATAATGGAGAAGCTACAAAGCTTAGATATGAAACAGATTCAGACAGACGAGAATATGAATTCAATGGAGATGGTTCATTTTTACTTGAAATGAATGAGAATAATGAGAAGTTATTTATCACTTATACAGACGCAAAAAATGTTGTTTGGGAATATGATTTTATAACAACTATTGTGGACTATGCGCCTACTGTAAAGCTCCTTGAAGAATATAATGGAACAACAGTGGAAGGTGGAAGCATAACAATCGTCGGTAAGGTAGACGATACTAGTGCTACTATTAAGGTTAATGGCGATGAAGTGAAGGTTGATAAAAAGGGTACTTTTAGCAAAACTGTAAACTTACAGGTTGGAAGAAATTCAATAGATATTGAAGCTACAAGTATTATCGGAAAGTCTTCAAGAACTTCATTGACAGTTTATAAGGCCGGAGCAGAGGATAATGTAGAGGATACAAGTTTTATCAGTAAATATTCTACATTGATAGTATCCCTGTCGGCATCTATTATAATGTTGGTAGTATTAATTGTAATTGTAAAAAAAGGAGGTAAGAAGGATGAAAAAGAAGCTTAGTCTTACATTTTTAATATTAACTATTATCTCATTTGTGGGTACGATTACAACTACGATAATGTATTTTATAAATAAAAGTAGAATCAATGATGTAGAGTTTATCAAAATTGCAGCAAAGTCTATTAGCAAGGCGAAGGAGCTTATGGATAAGACATCTATGTTAGGTTGGATGTCAATTATCTTAGGCGGACTTACGGTAGTCTTTATGGTTGGTACTATTATTTTATTTATAATATGGGGAAAAGAGAAGAAAATGAAACTTATAAATAAGGAGGCAACATTAAATGAATAACAATTTCAACAGAAATTATGATTTCGAAATCAAGGATTTAGATCCAAAGACAGTTAAAAAATTTGTTATTATAGCAATTGTAGTAATTCTTGCTGTGATAATAGGAAGTCAGTCATTTTATAAGGTAAAGGAGCAGGAGTCAGCGGTACTTATTACATTTGGTAATGCAGAGACTGTATCTGAGCCTGGACTTCATTTTAAGATTCCATTTGTACAGCAGGTAGAGAAGGTAGATACAACTATTAAGAGATTTTCTATTGGATATGATATGGCTACAAATCAGTCAAATGAGCTTGAATCATTGATGATTACATCGGACTATAACTTTATAAATGTAGATTTCTATGTAGAGTATAAGGTTGTAGACCCTGTAAAGGCGTTATATGCTTCTTCAGACCCAGAAGGAATTTTAAAGAATATGGCTCAGAGCTGTATTCGTACAGTTATAGGTCAGACTGAGGTTGATAAGGTTCTTACAACTGGTAAGGGTGAAATTCAGGCTCAGATTAAGGAAATGGTTATGGCAAGACTTATGCAGTATGATATCGGTATCAGTCTTGTGAATTTATCAATGCAGGATGCAGAGCCACCTACAGAGGCAGTTATGGGAGCATTTAAGGGTGTAGAAACTGCTAAGCAGGGCAAGGAGACAGCTCTTAACAATGCAAATAAGTATAAAAATGAAAAGATACCTGCAGCTCAGGCTTCTGTGGACCAGATTATCCAGAAGGCAGAGGCAGAGAAGGCCAACAGAATTAAAGAGGCTGAAGGTCAGGTTGCAAGATTTAATTCAATGTATGCAGAGTATATTAAATTCCCTGAAATTACGAAGCAGAGAATGTTCTATGAAGCAATGGAAGAAATATTACCTTCTCTTGAAGTTATCATTGATAACGGAGATGGAAATGTACAGAAGCTTCTTCCACTTGAAACATTCAGCAATACTATAGTAAATGAGGGAGGTAAAGACAATGAAGAAGAGTAATATTGTTAAGTGGTCAATAGGTATTATTTTGGCATTACTTGTTATAGTAGGTCTTAATTCTATCGTTATTACATATGAGAATGAATATAAGCTTGTTAAGGTTTTTGGTAAGGTAGACAGAGTTATAACAGAGGAAGGTATCAGCTTTAAGATTCCTTTCGTGGAGAATGTAGATACTATTCCTAAGCAGATTCTTTTATATGATTTAGCCCAAAGTGAAGTAATCACTATGGATAAAAAGACTATGGTTACAGATACATATGTGCTTTGGAAGATTGACGACCCATATATCTTTGCAAAGACATTGAAGGGTTCTGTGGAGAGTGCTGAATTACCTATCAATGCAGCTGTATACAACTCTCTTAAGGGTGTAATCGGTGGTATGACTCAGGCTGAGGTTATCAGCGCAAGAGATGGCGAGCTCAGTGTGACTGTTATGGAGCGTATCGGAAATGATATGGATGAATATGGTATTAAGCTTGTAAGTGTAGAGACAAAGCATCTCGACCTTCCAGATGACAATAAGGCTGCTGTTTACGACAGAATGATTTCTGAAAGAGAGCAGATGGCTGCTCAGTACACAGCAGAAGGTAATGCTGAATCACAGATTATCAAGAATACAACTGACAAAGATGTATCTATTATGCTTGCTGAAGCTTCCGCTAAAGCAGAGCAGATTTTAGCTGAGGGTGAAGCTCAGTACATGCAGATTTTATCAGCTGCATATAATGATGCTGCCAGAAGCGATTTCTATGCCTTTGTAAGAGCGTTAGATGCAGCGAAGGCATCACTTTCTGGAAATAATAAGACACTTATTTTATCACCGGATTCGCCACTTGTGCAGATATTCTACGGTGAATAAATCAAATTGCAGTTGCTCTGCAACTACAATTAAATATAAGAAAATCAGGGCTTTATGCCCTGATTTTTTGCATCGTATGCACAACTTTCTATTGTATTACATAAATATATACTATGATTTCACATGCTACGTATATTTGATTTTCTAAATACTTTGATATTGTTTTATGATGTATTACGTGACCGGCGTCTATTCGCCATCCATGGCTCAGAGACGCCTTTTCCCAACATCGTGTTGGGAAATCACTAGTTGAGGGCAAAGTATTAAGAAAATCTAAATATTCTTCGCTATCGTGAAATTCATAGTATATATTTATGTAAAAATAAAAAGTTGTGATATAAACATATTGAAAAAACATATGGGAAGAGGCGTTGTTTAAAGAAAAATTGTGCAATGAATATATGGATAAATTTGTTGGGCATAATAGCCCTGATTTCATGATAAAAGGGTACGAAATAGACTGAATATAAATAAAACGCTCCGCTAAGGATCGCGTTAATCGCAGTTGCACTGCAACTACGATTATGTCTGCGGCGGAGAATCTCGCAAGCGAGATTCTTTCTTAGATTAAGATTAGTTCGAGTATGAGTACTATGAGGCAGCAGGATGAGGCTACCTTGAATAAGTCGAAGCCCTTCCAGGCTGCGATGACGCCGATTACGAAAGCGGCGAGTCCTGAATAAATGCTTTGAGTGGCATTTATTATGGCTGGAAATGTCATTACTGCTAGGGTTACGTACGGAACGTAGTATAGGAATGACTGTATAAATTGATTTTTAATTGGTTTTTTTATAAGTGTAACTGGCAGTGCTCGTATTATGAAAGAAACTGCTGCCATTATAAGAATATATATGTATGTATTGTTATTCATTTGTGACCGCCCTTTCTTCTTTGCGAGGGAATAATATAGCTGCGATAGATGATATAAGTACTGTAAGTACAATAGTTTTTGTACCATCGGACATTTCTTTTATAAACGGAATGTAGCATGATAAAAAGCTAAGTGTAAAGCAGATAACTATTAGCCCTGCAATTATTTTATCCTTTTTAGCTGGCGGTATAATTACTGCTAAAAACATTCCATATAGTGCAACACTAAAGGCGCTTACAAGCCTGTTTGGAAGCATATTTCCTGCCATTACGCCAAGGGCTGTACCTATTGCCCATAGAGGCATAGTGGTGGTCATAGCACCATAGGTATAGTATGGGTTAAGAAAGCCTGGTCTTGCTATGGAGATAGCAAAGACTTCATCTGTTATATCAAATGCCATTATTAATCTGTGGAATATAGAGGTCTTTGGGGAAAATCGCTGTACAAGGGCGCAGCTCATCAAAAGATACCTGGCATTTGCTATAAATATGGCAAGTGCCATTTCTAAATATGTAGCGCCGGCTGCAATGATGGAAAAGCCAGCGTATTCACCAGCAGAGGCATTACATAGGAAGCTGGCAAGGAAGCCCTGAAATGGTGTAAGTCCAGCTTTTTTGGCCATTATACCAAGGGAGAAGGATACAGCAAGGTATCCTAAACCGATAGGAATACCGTCCTTCATACCATCTTTAAAGGCGGTAGTATTTGATTGTGGTTGTAATGTTTTGGTTATATTTTTATTATTCATAGTAAAGTCCTATTAGCATTATTAAGCCGCCACTCATTGAAATAGTGACGGCGATTTCTTTATAAATTCAGTATGTAGTATAGAATATTAAAATTTGTATGTCAAGGAGGGAAAGGTTTGGTTATAAAGAATTAGTAGCTAAATTATATTTTTAATAAGTTAAGGTTAGTAAAAGAGTAATGTTGCTAGACAAAGAGACGTTTATTGGACATATGATATAGTATATAGATTATGTTTATTGTCTAGAATGAAAAATTAAACCTGTACTTTGACAACTGAAAATGGCTAAAAAAGTCTAATTTACTTTTGCAACGAGGTCTGAAAAGAAAGGTGTTATAGTATTTGTATCGATTGCTATCTGCTGAAAGGAGCAGATATGAATTACTATAAAAATCAACCACAGATGACAATATCAGACCGACTTGCAATAGAAGTTGGTATAGAGAGAAAAGAATCATTTAAAGCAATTGCTAAGAGGTTAAGAAGACATCCCTCAACGATAGCACATGAGGTAAAAGAAAATCGTACTTTTATACATGGCAATTATCCGGGAGGTAATGATTGTAAGTTCGCCAGAACATGCGGAGTGAAGCATATATGTGGTGAAGATGATTACTGCAATTACCAGTGTCGGCTTTGCAGAGTAAAGAATTGCCATGATTACTGTGACAGATATGTTTCAGTCAAGTGTAATAAATGGGAATACGCTCCATATGTCTGCAATACCTGTCATCAAAAGAGAATATGCTGGAAAGATAAGTATATTTATACAGCACAATACGCAGATGCTGCGGTTAAAAGGCGTAGATCAGAAAGTAGACAGGGAATACGTTTGGGTGAAGATGATAAGAAGATGTTGGATGAGCTTATTACAAGACTTGTGCGCAAGGGACAGCCTTTGACACATATTTATGCGGAGTATGAAAAAGAAATGCCGGTATCACTTAGAAGTTTATACAACTACATTGATGCAGGAGAGCTTACAATAAGGAATATAGATCTTCGAAGAAAGACTTCATATAAGCAAAGACGTCAGAATAAAAAAGGATTTTCGGAAGGATTTGCAAATCAAGAGTATCGTCAATGTAGAACATATGAGGATTTTGAGCTTCTTATGAAGTTTGTGAATGATGACCTGATTGTAGAAATGGATACGGTTAAGGGTGTTCGAGAAAAAGGAAAGCGATTGTTAACAATGATTTTCAGAAAGAACAGTGTAATGCTTTTATTTTTAATGCCAGATGGTACAGCAGCTTCAGTAAAGAGAGTTTTTGATTATCTGGAATCAGGATTGGGATTAGAAGTGTTTCAGAGATTATTTCCATACATTCTCACTGATAATGGTGGTGAGTTCAAAAAGGTAGACCAATTGGAACTTACAGAAACTTATGAATACAGAACTCATTTGTATTACTGTGATCCGATGGCATCCTGGCAAAAACCGTATATCGAGAAGAATCATGAATATATCAGATATGCCATACCTAAGAAAAGAAGCTTGAATCCCTACACGCAAGAAGATATGACACTATTAATGAATCATATCAACAGCACAAAACGACCGGGCCTTGGAAATAAAAGTCCGTATGAATTGCTTCTGGAAGAAGAAAACAATGAGGATTTTAAGTTGCTGTGGCAACTACTAAAAATGGACCTCATCCCGCCAGATGAAGTCCATTTGATGCCAGACTTATTTAAGTTTAACTTGTAAATTAGATTGTATAAGCAGATAGTAATCGATTTGTCAATAGAGGTAAAAAGGCGGGTCGCGTTTACTTTTGCATAAGGTATAGCCAGTCGCCTGTTTGCTATGTTCAAATTTAATTACTACTTGTCTGGAATATGTTAATTATAGCACATCTAGATGAGAAATACACATCATAAAAATGTGAATTTGGTGTCAAAAATCGATTTTGTGTAATAAGGCGATGTTTCAGTTGGGTTTTAGTTTTTCATTCAAGGATTATGTTTATTGTATATTACTTAAATGTTTGTTATAATGATGCGTATAGAAGCGTAGAAAATAAAAAAAGACTTGTTTCCAAGTCTTAAAATTCCGCACCATGCGGAGTCATAATGACGATGCCGGATAAACCTTATTTGCACTCGCATTGTTAATTCTATTAAATGATATCACTATAAGAAAGTAATGTCAAGAAAAATATATTAAAACAGGAGGAAGAAAGAATATGGTAAAGGATAATTATTTGGGATTGGATATGGGTACAAGTTCAGTTGGGTGGGCGGTTACAGATGAAAATTATAATCTTTTAAGGGCTAAGGGGAAGGATTTGTGGGGAATTAGAGAATTTGATGAGGCAAGTACTGCTGCAGAGAGAAGAATGCATAGAGTAAGTAGGAGAAGACATCAAAGGGAACAGGTTAGAATTGGATTGCTGAAATCATATTTTGATGAAGCAATAACGCAGATAGATGCTCAATTTTTTCAGAGATTAGAAAATAGTAAGTATCATTTGGAAGATAAAGATGAAGCGGTGAGAGATATTAATGGAATTTTTAACGACGATGGATACACAGATAAGGAATATTTTAAGGAGTATCCAACAATATTTCATTTGAGAAAAGAACTTTTATTATGTGAAAAATCCAAAGAACACGATGTTAGACTTGTTTATTTGGCGTTATTAAATATGTTTAAGCATAGAGGACATTTTCTTAATGCATCTTTAGATGAAAGCGGAAGTGAGAGGAGTATGGAAGAGGTATATCAGGAGTTTGTATTATCGTTATCTGATATTTCTAATATAACATTTTCTAAGGATATAGATGTTAAGGATATAGAAAAAATATTGTCCTCAAGGGATTATAATAGAACTAGAAAGTGTGAAGAATGTGCAAATTTATTGGGAATAAATTTAAAGGATAAAATTCGAGTGACATATTTAAAAGCTATATGTGGATTAAAAGTTAATGTACAATTATTATTTGAGGATATTATACTTGATAATGATAAAAAACTGGAATTTTGTTTTTCTGATATAGGATTTGAAGATATAAAGATTGAATTAGAAGAAATATTAGGAGAAGAGCGTTATAGAATAATTGAACTTATGAAAGAGATATATGATATAGGGTCGTTAGCTGGTATTATGAAGGGCTATACATATCTTTCGGAGGCAAGAGTGGCTGAATATGAAAAGCATAAGAAAGATTTATCATGTCTTAAAAAAGTTATTAGGACTTTTAAGTCTAAGGAAGACTATGATTTTTTATTTAGAGAAGATAAAGATGGAACATATTCTGCTTATGTAGGTTCAGTTAATTCTAGTAAGAAGTCACGTAGAAATGTAAAGGGACGTAAGAGTGAAGATTTATACAAGACCATTAAGAAATTACTGAAGGATGTTCCTAAAAATAAAGAAGTAATTTATATAGAAAACGAAATAGATAAAGAGACATTCTTGCCGAAACAACTTACTTCTTCTAATGGTGTTATTCCTAATCAGGTACATAGACGAGAAATGAAGAAAATATTGGATAATGCTAAGAAACATCTTTCGTTTCTAGAAGAAATTGATGAATCAGGATTATCAGTTGCTGATAGAATATATAAATTGTTTACATTTCAGATTCCATATTACATAGGACCTACATCAACAAACAGTAAGACGGGGTGGGTTGTAAGAAAAGAAGAAGGTCAAGTATTGCCTTGGAATATAAATGAAAAAATTGATGTTAATAAAACTTCAGAAGAGTTTATTCGTAGGTTGGTTCGCAGATGTACCTATATAGATGGTTATGAGGTTTTGCCAAAGTCATCATTAGAATATGAGAGCTTTTGTGTATTAAATGAAATCAATAACATCAAGCTAGATGGTGAAAGAATGTCTGTTGAGTTAAAACAGGCTGTGTTTAATGAGCTCTTTAAATCTGGAAAAAGAATATCAAAAAAGAAGCTTGTAGATTATTTTATAGGTAAAGGAATTATAGAGGATGAATCTCAGGTTTCAGGAATGGATATAAATATTAATAGCTCATTATCGTCTTACGGTAAATTTAAAGCTATATTTGGAGATAAGATAGAAGAAGATACGATTAAGCATATGATAGAGGAAATTATAAGATGGTGCACCATATATGGAGATTCGAAATCATTGCTTTTAGAGAGGTTAGAGCAGTATAGGGATATATTATCGCCAGAGCAGATAAAAAGAATATCTGGCTATAAATTTAGAGATTGGGGTAATTTATCAAAGGAATTTCTTGAATTACAAGGATGTGATAAGTCTGATGGTGAAGTGAAGTCATTAATTAGAATGATGTGGGATACAAATTATAATATGATGGAATTAATCAATGATAGTAGGTATACATATAAAGAAGAATTGTTAAATAGGCAGGCTAAGTCAATGAAGGCTTTGATAGATATACAACCAGAGGATTTAGAGGATTATTATTTTTCGGCGCCGGTTAAACGAATGATATGGCAGACAATACTTATCATTAGGGAATTGACAGAGGTGTTAGGTGCACCACCGAAGCGATTATTTGTAGAGATGACGAGAAAGCCAGATGAAAAGAAACAGAGAACTATATCTAGAAAACAAAAGTTTCTTGATTTATACAAGAGCGTAAAAAAGGAAGAACAGGATTGGAGGTCTGTAATAGAAAATGCGGATAATGATGGGACGTTACGAAGTAAAAAGATGTATTTATATCTTACTCAAAAGGGAAGATGCATGTATACAGGTAAGGTTATTGAGTTGAAAGATTTATTTAATGATAATATATATGATATTGATCATATTTATCCTAGACATTATGTGAAAGATGATAATATTGATAATAATCTAGTGCTTGTATATAAGCCTGAGAATGCAAGAAAAAGCGATGATTATCCGTTGGATGCAAACATATACAATAGTCAAAGAAATATGTGGAGAGAACTTCGTGCAGCAAATTTTATTAATGAAGAAAAATATAATAGATTAATTAGTAGAAATTCGTTTACAGATGAGCAAAAAGCTGGATTTATCGCTAGACAGTTAGTTGAGACAAGCCAAGGAGTTAAAGGTGTAACAGAGATATTAAAACAGATTCTTCCAGAAACTATGACAAAGATAGTATATTCAAAGGCATCAAATGTGTCAGAATTCAGACAGAGTCGTAAACTACCAAAAAGTCGACTTGTTAATGAATTTCACCATGCACAGGATGCATATTTGAATATTGTAGTTGGAAATGTATATTTTGTAAAATTCACTCAAAATCCTTATAATTTTATTATGAAGGAATACAATGCAAATAGAGAAAAACATAAATATCACTTAAGTAAGATGTTTGATTGGGATGTTGCAAGAGATAAAGAAGTGGCGTGGGTTGCCAGTCGTAAAGATGGAGAGCCAGGAACTGTCGCTACTGTTAGAAAGGTGATGAGCAAAAATACACCATTGATGACAAGATATAATTATGAGGGGCATGGAGGCTTGGCTGATGAGACTTTGTTTGGTGCAAAAAAAGCAAGTAAGGAAAGCTATATTCCGCTTAAGGCCAATGATATAAAAATGCAGGATGTAACCAGATATGGTGGATTTTCAAGCGTTTCTACAGCATATTTCTTTTTGGTAGAGCATGAGGTTAAAGGAAAGCGAGTTAGAACGATAGAATTTGTACCTATATATTTGAAGGCAAAGGTGGAGAAGTCATCAGAGGAAATTATTAGGTATTGTATAGAACATTTACAATTAGTTAATCCAAGAATATGTGTGAAGAAGATAAAGATGCAATCACTGTTAATGTTAAATGGATATTTTGCATACATATCAGGAAGAACGGGAAATCGAATTATATTGAGAAATGCAACAAATATGTGTTTGTCCACTGAGTGGTTACATTATATTAAGAAATTAGAAAAATACGGCAATTCAGCGATATTAGATGATGCAATCTGTGAATCTATAAATATAAAATTGTACAAAGAATTAGAGCAAAAGTTTTTATGCGGCATCTACAAGAATAGACCAAATCCTGTAGGAGAGAAATTGGTAAATGGATTTGAGAGATTTATATCATTGGATATAAATGAACAGTGTAAAGTTCTATTATCGATGTTATCATTGTCTATGGTAGGAGGAAATGGTGCGGATTTATCATTGATAGGTGAAGGTTCAGCTACAGGAAAAACACGTATTAGTAAAAATATATCTTCTGTAAATGAAATATTATTAATTAATCAATCAGTTACAGGTCTGTTTGAAAATAAAATCGACCTGTTGACAGTATGAGTTGGCGAACGGTTGTCATCTCAAGTAGTGCTAAGCTAGACTATCAATTAGGGTTTATGGTCATAAGGAAATCGGATGTTGTCAAGATACATATAAGTGAAATTTCGATACTTATAATCGAGACAACAGCCGTGTCCTTAACAGCAGCATTGCTTAGTGAGTTGACAAAGAAAAAGGTTAAAGTTATTTTTTGTGATGAAAAAAGGAATCCATCATCTGAGCTAATTTCATATTATGGTAGTCATGACACTAGCATGAAAATAAGAAATCAGATTCAATGGGATGATGAATTAAAGGCGGCGATATGGACTGAAATAGTATCTGATAAGATAAGAAAACAGGCTGAAGTACTAGAAAGTAAAGACTTAAAGGAATCAGAAATGTTGTATGAGTATATAAACGAGATTGAGTTTGGTGATGTTACCAATAGAGAAGGACATGCTGCAAAGGTGTATTTTAACGCATTATTTGGTATGGATTTTACTCGGACAGCAGAGAATAGCATTAATGCAGCATTGAATTATGGTTATAGTATTATTTTATCTGCATTCAATAGAGAGATTGTTGCAAATGGATACATAACTCAATTAGGTTTATTTCACAATAATATGTTTAATCAGTTTAATTTAGGATCTGATATAATGGAGCCGTTTCGTCCTTTGGTAGATCGGAAAGTTCGATATATGATGCCTCAGAAATTTGAGCATGAGGAAAAGATGGAAATGTTACAGATTATACAGCAAGAAGTGATTATTGCAGGAAGGAATGAATATGTCAGCAATGCTATAAAAATATATTGTAAAAGCATATTTGACGCATTGAATGATAGAGATATTTCATTAATAAAATTTTATAAAAATGAGTTATAGATATATGAGAGTTATGGTATTTTTTGATTTACCTGTATTGACAGAAAAAAATAGAAAGGATTACAGAGCTTTTAGGAAATTTTTGATTAAATCAGGTTTTTTGATGCTACAGGAATCTGTATATTGTAAACTAGCACAAAATGCAACTGTAGCAGATACTATTTTAGAAAATGTGAGAAAAAATAAGCCTGATGCAGGATTGGTTCAGGTGCTACGAGTGACAGAAAAACAATATGCAAAAATGGAGTTAGTAGTGGGAGAAAATAATTCGAAAGTAATAGATACAGATGAAAGGTTGGTAATAATATGAAATTAGTAAATAAATTCTATAATCTAGAAATAGAATTTATAGAGAATCAAGTAACTGTTATTACTGTTGAAAATCCAGAGGCGTATTCGAAAATTGTGGGAGCTATATGGAATCAGGTAAATGGTAATGAAGGCGACTTTGTTTTGTCAGAACGTGAAAAGATAAAGAATATTTCTAAAGAGGTGGATTGTATAATTAATCCATTCTCTTTAGACTGTAATAACAAAAAAATTGTTACACACTTATATCAAGAATTAAAAATACAAGCAGATAATACAATGCAAGAAGAGTTAAGTTTACTGAATGTTAATATAATGAAATTCTTGGATAAATTATTGCTTAGTGTACCATATCAAACAACATACGAATTTAATATAGAGATGATAAATCTTTTAAAGGCATATAATGTTGGTATAGAAATGTACGCAGATAAACTAATAGATATTATAGTTGAGTATTTAAAAGTGATGTCACAGTTGTGTAATATAAATGTATTCGTGTTTATTGACTTAAAGCATTATTTATCGGAAGAGCATTTGGAACAATTATATCAAGAGATATTTTATTTAAAGATATATTTAGTAATAATTGAACCGGCACAAACGGTTAGGTTGGAAAATGAAAAGTGCTGGATTATAGATAATGATTTATGTATAATAGATTTATAAGAATTAACGACATGTTGCAGCGTGGTAGGCTCGGTGAGAATCTTGAAATCTGATTTGAGGTTTGAGAGTATTGTTAATTCATATAGGTGTCAAACTTTAGACTTAGCACCATAGATAGTAGCTTTGTTTGAGAGTATTGTTAATTCATATAGGTGTCAAACTATCTTCTCCGACGATACCCCCAGTACTAAGTTTGAGAGTATTGTTAATTCATATAGGTGTCAAACATAACTGTAAAGTCTATCGGTATGCCGACAGTTTGAGAGTATTGTTAATTCATATAGGTGTCAAACAAACGCAGCGTTTTACAAACTGCTAGCACGGTTTGAGAGTATTGTTAATTCATATAGGTGTCAAACTATAACCTCCCTGCTTTAAAAAAGCAACTTCGTTTGAGAGTATTGTTAATTCATATAGGTGTCAAACATTATCCCCTAAATTCAAAAACGTACTAACGTTTGAGAGTATTGTTAATTCATATAGGTGTCAAACATGTTCCATTTTCCCAAGGTGGTGCATCTGGTTTGAGAGTATTGTTAATTCATATAGGTGTCAAACTAGTGCAAATAAGAACAAGTACAGCATTATGTTTGAGAGTATTGTTAATTCATATAGGTGTCAAACGAGAGGCTTTTTTATATGGTCCAAGCATTTGTTTGAGAGTATTGTTAATTCATATAGGTGTCAAACCAAAGCTGCAGGTGCCAAGCACTGGCTTAGGTTTGAGAGTATTGTTAATTCATATAGGTGTCAAACCCAACACCACAATAATACACCGAACAGTCGTTTGAGAGTATTGTTAATTCATATAGGTGTCAAACAAACGCAGCGTTTTACAAACTGCTAGCACGGTTTGAGAGTATTGTTAATTCATATAGGTGTCAAACTGGTCATTGGTCAAAAAAACAAATTTATGGTTTGAGAGTATTGTTAATTCATATAGGTGTCAAACCCTTTCTAGTCTATCATCATCAGGACAATGGTTTGAGAGTATTGTTAATTCATATAGGTGTCAAACATATCTGGATTGATCCACGCATCTTCTTCGTTTGAGAGTATTGTTAATTCATATAGGTGTCAAACTACCCGATAAAGTAGGCAAACATTGCTTTTGTTTGAGAGTATTGTTAATTCATATAGGTGTCAAACATGTTCGATAAATTATGTCGATTAGTTATCGTTTGAGAGTATTGTTAATTCATATAGGTGTCAAACGAGGGATTTTATATTGTCTAAATTGATGTCAGTCGAGATTGATATTTCAGGTCTTGACGTTTAGGCAGCTAAATTATCGTTTAACTAAAATTTATAGAAAGAAAAATTATACGCCAAAAAAGAAGAGGTAGCGATTCGTTCTAGCGTTGCAGAATATCTTAACTACATAGCATCAGTAGGATGAGATGAAGTAAGTATGGAAATTCGTTATGAATATGAAAATATATGGTTGACTTGAAAAATGGTGGCGACATTATATGATGTGTCCACATCTACAATCAATGAGCATATAATGCTACAGTGTATCATTATCCTCTAACGATTACCTGTCCTTCCACTGGCATTACGGCGTCTTCGAATATTACCTCTCCCACAGAGTCAGCAACTATCTTTCCTGCTTTTGGATTTTTAACAGACAAAATGTTTCCAACTATATCTGCATCGACTTCTGAATATTCAAATGCCAAATCGGTTCCTTCCATTGTGCAGTTTATTAGCTTTAAATTTTTACAATAGCATAATGGCTGAGTGCCAATTATTTTACAATCGATAAAAGTAACATTTTCTGAAAACCATGCTAAATATTCACCTTTGACAACTGAATTTTTGACGGTTACATTTTTGCTGTGCCAGAAGGCGTCTTTAGTATCTAGATATGAGTCTTCTATAACCACATTATCCATATATTGAAATGAGTATTTCCCCTGCATTTTAAGCTTCTTAATCTGCACATTTTTAGACTCAAAAAGAAAATAAACGGAGTCGATTTGAGAATCGCATATGCTTATATTGCCACATTTCCAACCAAATTCTTCTGAGGAAATATTACAATTACAGATGCTTATATTGTCACATTCGCGAATGGATTTGATACCATTTAGAGAAGAATTCTCTATTAAGCCATTAATAGAATACCAGATAGGTGCTCTGGAGGTGTCATTTATAGTAGAATTTTTTATTTTAAAATCTATGACATGCCATAGAGGATATCTAAGGGAGAAATCACAATGAGATATTACTATGTTTCTAGCTTCCTTTAGGGCTGATTCTCCATCTGTAGGACCAGCAAATGTGCAATTTATCACTTCAGTATCTTTTAAATTATATAAGGCTCTTTCTTCATCGAAAGTTTTAGCTTGTATAGTATTCATCGTTTATCTCCTAGAAATTTGTATATGTAACAAAAAAAGCACATTCCCCGTGCTCTTACGTCACAAAAAATGTACTTCCAATGCGCGATCAGGGGCTCGAACCCTGGACACCCTGATTAAGAGTCAGGTGCTCTACCAACTGAGCTAATCGCGCTCTTATATTTGAAGCGTTTTGGTTATTTCCTCAACGCAAGGGATATTATATATTATAGTTTTGAAAAAAGCAAGTCTTTTTTTAAAAAAAATTAAAAAAATTATAAAAAATTTTCAACATGTGGCGGAAGGCCTGTATTTATAAGGAAAATCGAGGCTGTGAAGATTTGATATGTTATAAAAATTCTTCAAAAAAACCTCGATTTATGTAATTTATTTGTAGTTTAGAGCACCTGACTCTTAATCAGGGTGTCTTATTTGTGTAAAATACCAAGTGTTTTCTAAGGTGGAAAAATTATTTTCTTTTATCGATTTGCTATTAGTTTATGTATTGGATTTCCCATAGAAGAAAATTTTTCTTCGTATTCTGTCATGATATTGCCTTCGTTCATTGGCGAGTTATGTAAATCGAAGGTGTGTGCCACGATATTCCAGCCAGCTTCTGGGACCTGTTCTAATGAAAAGTCAAAAAGAGGTCGGTTATCTGTCTTGAATTCAACTACACCATCTGCCTTTAAGATGTTATTGTAGCGTGCAAAGAATTCCTTAGAAGTAAGTCGACGCTTAGCGTGGCGGTCCTTTGGCCATGGATCAGAGAAGTTTAGATATATTTTATCTACCTCATCTGGGGCGAATACGTCGCATATATCTTCTGCATCCATACGAATAAAGAGAAGATTATCAAGCTCGATTTCCTGTCTTTTTTCTAAGGCACGGATAAGTACGCTTGAGTATTTTTCGATTCCTATATAGTTTATATGTGGATTTGCTTTGGCTAAGTCAGTTATAAATCTTCCTTTTCCCATGCCTACTTCTATATGAATTGGTTTATTATTTCCAAATACTTTTCTCCAATTACCCTTTTGATTTTCCGGGTCATTTATAGTGAATTCACTTGCTGCAATGGCTTCTCTAGAGCCTTTTACATTTCTTAATCTCATATTTCGTGCTCCTTTTTGGATTTGTGAGTTTAAAATAACACATATTGTAAGATATTGTAAAGCAGATTTAACATTATTTAACTTTCATTTTAAAAAATTAGTAGTATAATAGTGATAGTGTTAAGATTTGTAGTAAGTTAAGGTCAGAAAGGAGTGAAATAACATGGATATGGAGCATAGTGTAGATGAAGTTATCAATGAAATTTCTAAAATAGAAAGAGCTGCATCTAATATAGAGGATGAGTCACAGCGTGAAAAGGAAGAATATGCTAGGCTTATAGATAACAAGATAAAGGAATTTGATGAACGAGTTGATAAAGAGACAGAGGAAAATTTAGCCAACCTAAGATTAAAGCTAGAGGAAGAAAAACGTAAAGAGCTTACAGCTATGAGGAGTGAAATAGTGGCTCGTACAGAAAAAATGGATGAGCTATATGAAAGAAATAAAGAAAAATGGGTGGATGAAATTGTACAGGAGATTATAAAGGAGTAACCTATGGGAAGCGTATTTCGATATAGTGGATTAACCACCAAGGTTAGAGCCATGCGAGGTAGACTCTTGACCAAGGAAGAATATAAGATTATGTCAAATATGTCCAGTGTAGCAGAGGTTATCAATATGCTTAAAGAGCGTAAATCTTATATGGACATTTTTGAAGGTAAAGATCCTGAGTATATTCATAGAGGCGAATTGGAAAAGCTTATGTTGTGTTCAAAATATATAGATTTTGAAAAGCTTTACAGATTTGCAAACTCATCTCAGAGACCATATCTTAAATTGTATTTTATTAAATATGAAATAGATATAATAAAGAAGGCTATAGTGCATTTGGATAATCCCAATCAAAGGGAATTCTATAATGATTTTGATAAAATAGTAGGTAAGTATCCTGATATAGACATTGCAAAGGTTTGTAATGCATCAAATATGGATGAGCTTATAGAGGCTGTAAAAGGAAGTATCTTTTTTAATACTATACAAATGGTACGAAATTGTGAGAATGCGAAAGCTTTTGATTATGAAGTAGCATTGGATTTATTCTTTTTTACATATGTATGGAAGAAGCGTAAAAAGTTTTTCAAAGGTGACGATTTGGAAAATGTATCAAAGATATATGGAACAGAGTCAGATATTTTAAATATAATGTGGATTCATAGAACTAAAGAATATTATAAACTAAAAAAAGAGCAGATATATTCTATGGTTATTCCAGTTTATTATAAGCTAAAAAAAGAGCAAATAAGGCAACTGGTGGAAGTCGAAGGTGAAGACGCATTTTGGGGAGTGGTAGAGAGTAGCTATTACGGTAAGCTTCTAAAAAAAGAAGAGTTTAATAGCGCAAACATAGGAAAAATATTTGATGAGTATTTAAGGCGCTGCTATCATAAACTATTTAAGATAAATCCATATTCTTTATCGGCACTGACAGCATATCTTAGGGATAAGGAAGCTGAGATAAAGAAAATTGTAACGGTAGCGGAAAGTATAAGATATGGATATTCATCAGAAGATATACTAAAAAGATTACGGTGAGGTGATTGACTTGATTGCAAAGATGAGTTTTGTAAGCATAACCGGTCCTAGAGGTGATATTGACAGAATTGTAGATAAGTATCTGACAAGATATGAAATGCATCTGGAATATGCCCCCACGGAACTAAAGACTGTTGCGACACTACGACCATATGTGGAGCAAAATATATATAAAGAGCAGTTAGGATATATGAAAGAGCTGGCTCAGTACATGGGGATACCAGAATACGAAAATGTAGATACTGATGTAAAAAGAGCAGTGGATAAGATTAATTATATATATGAGGAGTATAAAAGACTAAAAGGTGCAATAGCTGACTTAGATAATGAAAAGAAAGCATTGGATGTTAAGCTTGAAAAAGTGATGCATTTTAGGGGGATGGAGCATAACATCAATGAAATCGTAAACTATAAATTTTTAAAATATCGATTTGGAAGAATTCCTAAGGAATATTATGATAAGTTTGATGATTATGCATATGATAGCTTAGAATCTGTATTTATGAAATGTTCTGAGGATGAGCATTATATTTGGGGCATATATTTTGTGTCAAAGCAGGAAAAGGAAAGTGTAGATGCGGTATATGCATCTCTCCACTTTGAGAGAACATATATGCCTAGTGATGCAACGGGAAGACCTGATGATGAATGTAAAAAGTACGAAAAGCTTATAGAGGATATAGATAATAAGAAGGCTGGCATCGAAGAAGAGATAGCTACATTGTTTGATACCAATAAAAAGGAATTTGATGTAGCTTATAATAGACTTAAACGATATGCTATGAACTTTGATATTAGAAAGTATGCGGCATGTACTAAGGAATCAGGAATTGCATATTACATTATATGTGGATGGATGGATGAGGAGCAGGCAGATAGACTGAAAGCTTCCATAGAAAAAATGGAGAAGGATACCGTATGTATTATAGATACCATGCACGAAACTGTAGATGTGATGCCACCTACTAAGTTGAAAAATCCAAAAATATTCAGACCGTTTGAAATGTTTATAAAAATGTACGGTCTGCCAGCGTACAATGAAATTGACCCAACTATATTTGTTGCGTTGACATACGCATTTATATTTGGAGCTATGTTCGGTGATGTAGGACAGGGACTTGTATTATGTATAGGTGGATTTATATTATACAAGATTAAGCGTATGAATTTGGCAGCAATTATATCGGCAGCAGGATTTTTCTCGACCATATTTGGTTTTATGTTTGGTTCTGTATTTGGCTTTGAAAATATATTGCCAGCAACTTGGCTGCATCCTGCAAAAGCGATGATGGATGTGCCATTTATAGGAAAACTTAATACAGTGTTTATAGTGGCAATTGGATTCGGAATGGTTCTTATACTTGTAACAATGATTCTTAATATAATAAATGCGTATAAGTCAAGGGATAAAGAGAGAATGTTACTAGATACAAACGGCATTGCGGGATTTGTATTTTATGGCTCTGTGTTGGCTATATTAGTTTTATTTATGCTGGATATGCCCCTACCTGCAGGGATGATACTCATTGTGATGTTTGGTATTCCACTTATCTTAATGGCATTTAAGGAGCCTATTATGAAAAGGATAAATGGAAAGAAACAAAAGGAGGAAGAACATAGTGAAGAAGGGGAAGAGGAGCATAAGGAAGGCATAGGAATGTTTATAGTTCAGACATTTTTTGAAATGTTTGAAGTACTGTTAAGCTACTTTTCCAATACATTGTCTTTCGTAAGAATTGGAGCATTCGCAGTCAGCCATGCGGCTATGATGGAGGTTGTGTTAATGCTTGCAGGGGCAGAACACGGTGGAACTGGAAATCTTGCGGTAATAATTCTTGGTAATATTTTCGTATGTGGACTAGAGGGACTTATCGTAGGAATTCAGGTATTAAGACTTGAATATTATGAGATGTTTTCAAGATTTTACAAAGGAAACGGAAGAGAATTTAAACCATATAATGCAAAGCAAGAGTAGGAATTTAGTTAGGAGGAATTTAAAATGATTAAAATATTATTGGTAGTTGCACTTTTACTTACAATGGTTATTCCATTTGGAGCATATGCTATAGGAGAAAAATCAAGAGGAAGATATAAAAAATATTTAGCGTTAAATGTTATGACATTTTTTAGTGTTTTAATAGGTTCGGCTGTATTCGGTTTTGCAGATACAGCTATGGCAGCAGAAGCTGTAGCTCAGACATCTGGTTCTAGCTTATCAGTTGGAATGGGATATATCGCAGCGGCAATGTCTACAGGCTGTTCATGTATAGGTGGCGGTATTGCTGTTGCTTCAGCAGCCAGCGCAGCCTTAGGAGCTATATCAGAAGACCAGAGCATCCTTGGTAAATCCCTTATTTTCGTAGGTCTTGCAGAGGGTGTAGCCTTATATGGACTTATTATTTCATTTATGATTTTAGGTAAGCTTTAAAATATATGGGAGGCTTAGATGAAGACATTTTTGATAAGCGATAATATAGATACAGCAACTGGAATGCGTCTGGCAGGAGTTGAAGGAGTTGTTGTTCATGAAAAGAATGAACTCTCCGAAGCCTTTGATAATCTTTTAAAAGATAAAGATGTGGGAATTATATTTGTTACTGAGTTATTATCTACAAAATTTCCAGAGATAGTGGCAAATATAAAGCGGAATTACAAAAGACCGTTAATCCTTGAAATTCCAGATAGACACGGCAGTAAAAAGAGGGTTGATTTTATCACATCTTATATTAACGAGGCTATAGGTATAAAGATATAATTTATTAATTTATAGAAGGAAGGTGAGCTCTTGAATATAGAAGAAAAGCTACAACATTTTACTAAGGTAATATTAGAAGGCGTCAATGAAGAATGCGAGAAATCACTTGCGGAATATAAAAAAGAGCTGGACTGGAAATTTGAAACCCATAAAGAGCAGCATCTTAAGGAAGCAAAGGTAAAAGAAAATGCCTTAAGAGATGCTGTAGAGAAAAAGGCCAGTAAAGAATATACAATGGAACAATTACATATTAAGCGAAAAATTAATCATAAGCAAAATGAAATTAGGGCTAAATTATTTGCGCAGGTTGAAGAAGAACTTAAGAAATTCCGTGAGACAGAGGAATATAGAGAGCTTTTAGCCAAAGAAATTAAGAGTGCTATAGAATTTGCAGGAAAATCGGCGCTTATAGTGTATGTAGGTGTGGATGATGAAGAGCTAGCTAAGGATTTATCTAAGATGTTAAAGGTTCCTATCGAGATAAGTGATAGTATAGCTAAAGGCGGAATGCGTGCAGAGATACCTCGTAAAAATATTTTGATAGATAATACCTTTGAGACAAAAATAAGCGAGGCTAAAGAAAAATTCTTGATTGTATAAGCTTAAAGAGAGGGCAAATAACATGGAAAAAACAGGAAAAATATATGGTATAAACGGACCTGTTATATATATTAAAGGTAAGACAGATTTCATAATGGGCGAGATGGTGTATGTCAGCGAAGAAAGGCTGGTAGGTGAAGTGATTTCTTTGACGACAAAGATGACAACCATTCAGGTATATGAGGATACCATGGGATTAAAACCAGGGGATATGGTTTATGGAACAAATCAGGCGTTATTTGTAACATTGGCACCGGGTATACTTCATAATATATTTGATGGAATCGAGCGTCCCCTTAAAAGTATTGCAGAAGATTCCAACAGTGTATATATAAATCGAGGAATATCAGTGGATGCACTTGATAAAAATAAAAAATGGGATACTACTATGCAAGTAAAGGTGGGAGATACCGTATTCCCAGGAACTGTAATTGCACATGTTCCTGAGACAAAATCTATAATCCATAAGGTAATGGTGCCACCGGGAACAGTTGGTGTGGTAAGTGAAATCAAAGAGGATGGAGCTTATACTATAGATGAAGAGATTGTAGTTCTAACTCTAGATGATGGAACAAAAAAGAGCCTTACTATGACACAGATTTGGCCTATAAGAGTTCCTAGACCTGTTAATGCAAGACAGTCGGTAACAAAGCCACTTGTGACAGGTCAAAGAATATTAGATACATTATTCCCAATTGCCAAGGGTGGAACAGCATGTGTTCCAGGTGGATTTGGAACAGGAAAAACTATGACTCAGCATCAGATAGCAAAGTGGTCCGATGCAGATATAATTGTGTATATTGGATGTGGAGAACGAGGCAATGAAATGACACAGGTGCTTGAAGACTTTTCAAAGCTTCCTGATCCAAAGACTGGTAACACACTTATGGATAGAACAACACTTATTGCTAACACTTCAAATATGCCTGTGGCAGCTAGAGAGGCTAGTATATATACTGGTATAACATTGGCAGAATATTATAGAGATATGGGATATCATGTTGCCATCATGGCAGATTCAACTTCCAGATGGGCAGAGGCTTTAAGAGAACTGTCGGGAAGATTGGAAGAGATGCCGGCAGAGGAGGGCTTTCCAGCGTATATGGCTAGTAAGCTTTCAGCCTTTTATGAGAGAGCAGGTTATTTTGAGAACCTAAATGGAACGGAGGGTTCTGTATCCATAATAGGAGCAGTATCTCCACAGGGTGGTGATTTTTCTGAGCCGGTTACACAGAATACAAAGAGATTTGTTCGTTGTTTCTGGGGACTTGATAAATCATTGGCATATGCAAGACATTTCCCTGCTATACATTGGCTTACAAGCTATAGTGAATATGCAGGTGATTTAACAAAATGGTATGAGGATTATGTAGGTGAGGATTTTGTAAAATGTAGAAATAAAATATTGGCAATCCTTAATACAGAAAGTAATCTTCAGGAAATTGTTAAGCTTATCGGCCAGGATGTATTGCCAGATGACCAGAAGCTTACATTGGAAATTGCCAAGGTTATTAGACTTGGATTTTTACAACAGAATGCATTTCATAAAGACGACACATGTGTGCCTCTTAAAAAGCAGCTTAAGATGATGCAGATTATTTTGTACTTATATGAAAAATGTAAGGAGCTTATAGGTATGAATATGCCTATGTCCATACTTAAAAGCGAAGACATTTTTGAAAGAATTATAGCTATAAAGTATGATGTGCCAAATGATAAGCTTAAAATGTTTGCAGATTATAAAATAGCAATTGATAATTTTTATAATAAAATAATGGAAACTAATGCATAACAGGAGGGAAAAATATGTCAGTTTCATATTTGGGATTAAGTGAAATAAATGGCCCTCTTGTAGTGCTAGAGGGTGTTGAAAATGCAAGCTTTGATGAGATAGTAGAATTCACTGTAGAAGGAATATACGGCAAGGAAAAGAAGCTTGGCAGAATAATTGAAATATATGAGGATAAGGCTGTAATACAGGTATTTGAAGGAACAGAGAGCATGTCTCTTACAAATACCCATACAAAGCTTACAGGCCATCCTATGGAAATTGCATTGTCAGAGGAAATACTTGGAAGAACCTTTGATGGTGTGGGACGACCTATAGATAACATAGGACCGATTGTGTCAGATATTAAGAGGGATGTAAATGGAAAACCATTAAATCCTACAGAAAGAGAGTATCCAAGGAATTATATAAGAACTGGAATCTCAGCAATTGATGGATTGGTAACACTTATCCGTGGTCAGAAGCTTCCTATTTTCTCAGGCAATGGTTTGCCACATGATAAGTTAGCCGCACAGATAGTAAAGCAGGCTTCCTTAAGTGAGGATTCAGATGAAGAATTAGTAATTGTCTTTGCTGCTATGGGTGTCAAGGCGGATGTTGCAGATTTCTTTAGAAGAACCTTTGAAGAAAATAGAGTACTTGACCATGTGGCTATATTTTTAAATTTAGCCAATGACCCAGTGGTAGAGCGACTTATTACGCCTAAGGTAGCCCTTACGGCAGCAGAATATTTAGCATTTGAATGTGGCAAGCAGGTGCTTGTTATTTTAACAGATATGACTTCATATGCAGAGGCGCTTAGAGAGGTGTCTTCTTCTAAGGGAGAGATACCATCAAGAAAGGGATATCCTGGATATCTCTATTCAGAATTTGCTTCTATATATGAGAGAGCCGGTATAGTAAATAATTCCAAGGGAAGTGTAACACAGCTTCCTATATTATCTATGCCAAATGATGATATTACCCATCCTATCCCTGACCTTACAGGCTATATTACAGAGGGTCAGATTGTACTTGATAGAGCGCTTCAGGGGCAAAATATATATCCTCCTATCAATGTATTACCTTCATTATCTCGTCTTATGAAGGATGGAATAGGTGCAGGCTTTACCAGAGAGGACCATCAGGATGTGGCAAATCAGTTGTTCTCATCATATGCCAGAGTGTCAGATGCCAGAGCATTGGCATCTGTTATAGGTGAGGATGAGCTATCGTTAACAGATAAAAAATATTTGGAATTTGGTAAGGCTTTTGAAGAGCAGTTTGTAAGTCAGGAGGAGTATGAAAATAGGACTATAGAGACGACTCTTGATATTGGTTGGAGCTTGCTTCATATACTTCCAAAGGAAGAGCTAGACAGAATAGATACAAAAATACTTGAAAAATATTACAATAGATATTAATATTCCATTTGTAACAAGGTGGTGAAGATATGGATCCTAATTTATTTCCAACAAAAGGCAATTTAATAAAGGCAAAGAATTCCTATGACTTAGCAGTGCAAGGATATGAGCTGATGGATAAGAAGAGAAATATTCTTATTCGTGAGCTTATGGAATTAATTGGAAAGGCTGAGGATATACAGTCAAAGATTATGGAGGTATATAAGGAGGCATATCAGTCTTTGCAGCAGGCAAATATAGAGCTGGGAATTAAAAATGTAGAATCCTATGCTGAAGCTGTATCCACGAAGGACGATATCAGGATAAAGTCTAGAAGTATTATGGGAGTGGAGATACCTTATATTGACTATAAGGCAAAGCCAATGGAGCTTACATATTCCCTGTATGAAACTACTGAATCCTTAGATAGAGCAAGGAGTGCATTTATAAAGGTTAAGGAGCTTTCAGTGGAATTGGCAGCTATAGAGAATTCTGCATATAGATTGGCGGCAAATGTAAAGAAGGCCCAGAAGCGTGCCAATGCATTGCAGAATATTACCATACCAAAGTATAGAGAGCTTATTAAATATATTTCCAATGCCTTGGAGGAAAAAGAAAGAGAAGATTTCACCAGACTTAAGGTAATTAAAAAGCAGATGAATGAAAAAAGGAAGCATAAATAAATGAAAAGAATTATAATATATTTATCCATAATAGCTATTCTTTTTAGTAATATACAGTATGTACAGGGTGAAGAGGAGAATAAAAAAATAGTAGAGGCGACGGCCACTTATCCGGAGGCGCCGGAAATAAATGGTCACTCGGCAGTTCTTATTGATATAGATACAGGGGCTATACTTTATTCAAAAAATCCTCATGAGAAAATGTATCCAGCTAGTATTACAAAGATTATGACAACTCTTCTTGCAGTGGAAAATCTGGCTATGGAGGACACATTTACATTTTCTCAGGATATATTAAATGCATTACCTTGGGATGCTGCAAAGTATGGATACGTGGCAGGAGAAGAGGTTGGTATAAGAGACTTGATATATGTACTTATGCTAAGGTCTGCTAATGAGGTGGCTATGGGATTGGCAATGAAGATTGCAGGCTCTGAAGAAGAATTTGCAAAGCTTATGACTGCAAAGGCGAAGGAAATAGGCGCAGTTAATACGAATTTTGTAAATGCAACAGGATTGCATGATGATAATCATTATACTACGGCATATGATATGGCGCTTATCGCACTGGAAGCTATGGATAATTCTACATTTGCGGAAGTGTGGGGCAATCCTAGTTATATAGTTAATCCGACCAGTGTAGAGCCTGATGTGGTAAGAATCTGGAATAGACATAATATGCTAGTAAGTAGACAAGCAGCATACTATAGCTATGCAAAGGGTGGTAAAACCGGATATACAGATGAAGCGGGAAGAACCCTCGTAACCTATGCCAGCAGAGATGGAAGAAATCTTATGTGTGTGGTTATGAAGTCTGGTACTGAGACAGTATATGATGATACGCGAAGATTATTTGAGTATGGATTTACAGAATTTCAGAATATAGAAGTTAAAGGAAATGAAACAAGATTTGGACAGTCTGAGAATAGCTTTTTTGTAAGTAGGGACAATCTTTTTAGTGGTTCAAGTAATCTTATGGAATTAACTGACAGCTATGTAACGATTCCAGTGGGCAGCAGTATTGATTCTTTGGGATATGAGTTAACATTTTTGGAAAATGATAAAAATGGGTATGTGGCAAATATAAAGTATATGATAGGAGATGCTTATTTAGGGGAAACCTCTCTTAAGCTAAGCGCCAATGATGGAGATGATGAAGATAAGCTGCCATATAAAGAGGAAGAGACAGAGCCTATAAAAAAACAAGAAGAGTTACCTATAAATGTGTATATGGTTATGGGAATTATAGTAGCTATCATTGTTCTGGTGATAGTTATTAAAATAATAAGAAAAACTAGCGGTAAGAGAAAAGCAAAACGAGCAAGAAAGAAATTATTTAAGAATAATAAATTACATTAGTGGCATATTAAAATGAGCAAGAGCGGACATTAGTCTGCTCTTGCTCGTTTTTCTCGACGCTTGCGTCTTATATCTGCCTGGCGTTTTCTTATAGAGTCTGCACCAGAGTCATCTGTTAATTTTAAGGTTTTTATAACGTATACTTTGTCATCATCAGATTTTCTAAGTCTTATCTTACCCTTTAACCAGCCGTGTTCATGACATTTGGCAAGACAATAATATGTCTTTGAGTTGTCAGAAAACCAGCGTATTTTCTTGCGGGTTCTATGACCGCATTTATAGCAAATAGTGGAATTTACATCTTTGTCAGCTAAAACCTCTAGTTTATTGTCAAACTCTCTAGAGATAAATTTAGAATAGGTATCATACACAACATAGATTTGCTCTGCCTTCGTCTGAGGTTTCTGGAAGCAATCAATAGAATAATTCTTACTGATATCTTCTGGTTTGAGATGCCCCATAATCTTAGAGGTATAATAGGCATCGCTTAAGGCACGGTGGAAAGATTCATCCTTAGGAATATTAAGATAATCGATAGCCCATTCTAAAGAACGTTTAATCTTTCTATCCTCATAGACGATACCAAATATTTTCTGTATATCATAGAAAAATACTGGAGTCTTAAATAATGGAAAATCGTAATATTTCATATTCCTTTGGAGTTCTGTAACATCCATAGGTCCCCAGGTGCAAATCATAAAATCATCGCCACACCATTTTAGAAATCTTGAAAATACATCTGGAAAGGATTTGCCAAGGGCAAGAGTTTTGGAATCCAAATGGGTTATTTCCTTGATTTTATAGTGGACATGAGGATAAACCTTAGGGCGTATGACCTGACAAAATTCTGAAATTTTTTTCATGGAGGAATCAAGCTTTACAGCACCGATTTCGATAATCTCGAAAGGTAAGTCCTTGTCACCAGGCTCTCTGCCAGGTGAGACCTGATTCCACTCAAGGTCTAATACAATATAATTCATGGTTTTATAAGCTGGCGAAAAGTGCAGCTATTTCCTCCTCGGTTAATTGTCTGTTAGGTGAATCATCAACTTTTGTAGCAAATGGATTGCTTTCTGTAGTCTCTTCAGTTACTTCTATATCATTATTTTCAATAGTGTCTATTATGATGTCACTGCCGTCATCTATAGCTGCATCAAGCTCTGGAGTCATTTCATCTGGAACGGTTATATCTTCAAGCTCTTCACTTTCTGCCATTTTAGCTAAGTTGATTTCGTTTTCTATGTCAGTCATAGTATTATCATTGGCATCTAAGTTTTCTAGCATTGATGAGATATCAAATTCATTTAAATCAAAGCCAAGATTATCATCAGGAATGACGATAGGTTCTGGCTCTATAAAAGGTTCTTCAATAATAGGTTCAGGAACAACTACAGGTTCAGGAACAACTACAGATTCTGGAACAGCTACAGATTCTGGAACAGCTACAGGTTCAGGAGCAGCCTGTACAACAGGAGCTACTTGAGGTTTTGGTGCTGAAGTCATAGTAGGAGTTTCCATAGCTGCTGTTACATAGCTGCTTAAATCCTCTGAAAGACTATTAGAAGCATTCATAGCATTGGCATTTAAAGCCTCTTTTACATTTTTTACAAGGTCTGCATTGGCTTTTACAAGCTGATTAACGGTAATAGCAGACTGGACTTCTTTGGCAAGCTTGGCATTAGATTCAGATAACTGGTCGATAAGAGATGTCATATCATCTCCATCAGATTTCTTGTCTTCAAGAAGAGCTTGCTGTGTTGTAATCATCTTATTCATCATAAGCTCAACAGCTTTGATGCTTTTTGCCTGTCTTATCTCAGCATCCTTGGCATTTTTTTTAGTGGCAATGTAGATAGCCTTCTGAGCCTTTAACATCATATCATTCTGTTCTTCCTTCTTGGCATCGCTCTCAGCCTTTGCTGTAAGAATACTGTCTATTGTAAGATAACCAGTTATAAGCATAATAATACCTATTCCGATTAACATAAATTCTGAGTAAGGCTCAGTCATAATGTAATAAAACTCAAATACCGCCGCCGCAAGAAATGTCATTGCGAAAAACGGAATACCATAATTCTTCTTATATTTCTTTTGCTTATCCATGAAGCACCTCCAAGGTCACATTAATAATTCCATAATATCATAAGTAATAGATTTTTACAAATTTTATATACGATTTTTCATAAAAATAAGTTGATTTTTTTGAAAATCAGTGTATAGTGTGAAACAGATAAGTATTTTTAGGAAAGGAAAGAGCTATGCACGGGTTTCTAAGAGCTATTGGATTTAGCAAATTAAAAACTAAAAAAGAGATTATAAATTTGTTGGCAAATGTTAAAAAGCTTGACGGACAAGCGGAGCTTACAGGCTATGGAGCAGATAAGCTTGTGGAGCTTAGAAAAATGTTTGGCAGGAACATCGGTATAGCATGGAACGGCACAAGTGTTTCTGAAAATACTATGGATATAGATTACTACTTTCCTTTTGTGTATGGAGAGTACAATAATATTCATGAAGATGTGACAGTGGAGAAGAGATGTGATAGAAATGCATTTTTAGGAGCTTGCGAGGATTTGCGAGTAGGTGTTTCTATGATTTTCCATGTTCAGAATGCTATGGATATAATGCATATGAAAGCAAAAAAGATGGATATGCCAAAATATTGCTCGGTAATATTTAGCGCATTGTCTACATCAGGAATAGTTTTATTGCCAATTAAAATGTCACCTAATGATGAAAATAAAAAGAAGCAGTCTTTAAAGAGAAGAACAAATCTTATCTCAGCGGCCAGACAGGGTGATGAGTCAGCTATGGAAGCATTAACCTTTGAAGATATGGACACATATGCAAAGATATCAAAAAGACTTATGCATGAGGATGTCTTTACTATAGTGGCATCATCATTTATGCCATATGGATTAGAAAGTGATATGTATAGCATTGTGGCAGATATAGCTACAGTAAATATGACAAAGAATGAGATAACTGGTGAAAATGTTTATCTTATTACATTGAATTATAACGATGTACTTATAAATCTTGCTATAAATGAGGCGGATTTGGAAGGTGAACCGCAACCGGGAAGAAGATTTAAGGGAACTATATGGCTGCAGGGAAGAATAATACTTCCAAGGATGGAAGAAAAGAAAAAGCCAGAAGTAATATAAATATAGAATATTAAATAACAAAAGTCAGGGTTTATGTAACACTGACTTTTATATATATTATATAGGTATGCGTTATGTTGTGGCGTTATCAATTATGTTAATCTGTACTTGCTTTGCAAATGTGCATTGTCTTTCACTCAATCATATATCGCATACACGGTCTGCCGCCGGTTTCGTAATTCATTTCACAAATAACTTTACCCGATTCTGCAAGATAATTCATATATCTGCGCACGGTTACGCTCGTAAGATTTACCTTTTCGGCAATCTCGTCACCGGTAAACCAACAATTTTTATTTACTTTCAAATATTCTATAATCAGTTCAAGCGTTTTTTTCTGAATACCTTTCGGAAAAAGATCAGCGCTTTTCTTTCGAGAGTTATCAATAATATGGTCAATATTTTTTTGGTTCAATGTATCAATATCCTTGAGCGCATTATTTTGAGCAATATATTTTTCAAGTGCTATTTGAAAGCGCTCAAAGGTAAAGGGTTTTACAAGATAATCCACAATGCCAAGGTGCAAAGCTTCTTCCAAATATTCGCGCTCATTTGCCGCCGTTACCATAATGGCATCCACGGTGATTTGTTTGTTACGGATTTGTCTGAGCGTCTCAAATCCATCCATTTTGGGCATAAACACATCCAAAATCAAAAGATCTACCGTGTTGTTTTCGAGGAAATCAAGAGTACTCAAACCGTCATTACATTTACCGATGATTTCAAAGTTCTTATTTCGCTTTATATATTGCTCGTTTATCATTGAGACCATTGGGTCGTCTTCTATGATTAAAACCTTATACATTTCCATTCTCCTTCACAAAACTTACCGAGAAAGAGGTTCCCACGCCTTCTTGTGACTCCACCGTGATTTTACCACCGAAGTTTTCTACCATTGCCTTTACTTGATGCAGTCCCGTACCTCTGTCTTCGCCCTTGGTGGAAAATCCGTTTTCAAAGATGAGTTCCAAATCCTCCGTTTTAATACCGCTACCTGTATCGTCAACGGTAATCAGAACGGCATCAGGTTTGGAGTAAATGCCGAACATCAGCTCTTTATGGTCTTTATAGTCGGCGCATTCATTCATTGCATCAAAGGCATTGTCAAGCAGATTGCCGATAACGGTTATCAGCATTTCGGAGGGTAGATTCATATCTGCTGCAGAATAATAACAACCTTCACGCAATACAAAATTCACGTTGAGTTCAGAGGCTCTTGCAATTTTACCGATGAGCAGCGCCGCAACTGCAGGTTCGCTAACAGCGTTCATAACCTTACTGATATTTTCACGCTGAACCATAGTGATATTTTGTATATAGGAGCTTGCATCCTCATACATTCCCATCTGAATGAGACCGAGAATGACGTGCAGTTTATTGGTGAAATCGTGATTATTAGCTCTCATAGAATCAACAAGATACCGCGTTCCTGAAAGTTCTTCTATCAGTTTTGTGTATTCGGAACGGTTGTGAAGAATAGCAACCGATCCTACGGTGATGCCGTCTTCCTTAATCGGTACACGATCAAAAATGATGTCTGTCTTTGTAAGATTAATATTCCTCTCTTTGTCACCGCTTTTAATGTGACGGGAAAGAATATCATCCCCGAGGGCATCCACACTTTGTCCAACAAGGTTATTCCATGGATTGTCGCAAAGCATACGAATTGCCGATTCATTGGCAAATTGAATCACTCCGTTCATATCAAAAGCAAGAATGCCTTCCGCCAAGGTTTCAAGGATATTATCACGCATATTATACATTGCTGTAAACACATCCGGCTCATAACCCATGAGGCTCTTTTTGACTTTGCCCGAAAGTTCTCTTGCAACAATGAGTTCAATCATAATTGCCACAATGGTGATGAAAAGAAATATAAATAACATGTGCGCGGTTTCGGTCTTGATGTTTTTCATCAGCATAATCGCCATAACTACGCCGACGTATTCTCCGTTCTCATTATATACGGCAGCATAAGCACGGCGCTGACTTCCCGATGGGCCGCTTTCGTCCACTGCATAGTATCCGTCGGTATTGCTTTTGAAGTCAGGCATATTGCCGTCGTATTTTATTCCGATCAAAGCGTGGTTAGAATGATACATACGGACACCGTCTTTATTTACAACGGAGATAACATCAATATCATCAAGGGTATCTTTTAAGGTATCAAGATATTCTGATAATATCTCTTGGTCTTCAGTTCCCGTGGAGCCTTTGCCTGTCAGTATTGGGGACTGTGCAATCGCCTCTGCAATGTTCTGTAGATTTTGGTCGCGCTTTTCTGTTTCAAAATGGATATTGATAAGTGTTCCTGCTACACCTAAAATCAGTGCTAATGAGATAATCAATATAAACTGTGTGCGAAAGAACATTTTTTGAATACCTTTGAGCGATATTTTTTGTGTATCAGCCGTTTGTTTTTCTGATTTCATATTTTACCATCCCTAGTATTGCTCTATAAGTTTGAATTATTTTATCATAAGTGAACGGATTTTTCAATTTTTTAACTTTTCAAAAGGACTTTTGAAAGTAAAAAAAATGAATTTAAAGGATTTTTTTGTTTTTATTTTTTAAAAAATTGTCTTTTACACATCTCGGTGCTATCCTATCTGCGAAAAAAACAACGCAAAGGAGACTGATTATGGGATCAATTTTAGAAACAGTTATGCTTGTGTGCTTCGGCTTTTCTTGGCCATTGAACGTTATCAAGGCATACAGAGCGAAGACCGCAAAAGGAACGAGTCTGCCGTTTATTTTGCTTATCATCACCGGTTACATAGCAGGCATTTCTGCAAAATACATTTCGGGAAAAATCAATTACGTGTTGATTGCTTATATTTTAAACTTGGCAATCGTGTCTTTAAATGTAATCGTATATTTCCGCAACGTTTCGTTAGATAAAAAGCGCTTGCAGGGATTGGAGGTATAATAATGAGAGAAACAGAAATTAATAATTATACAAAGCTCAACCAGCTTGCCGAGCAAGGCGGTATTGTAATATTTGGCTGCGGTGAGGATAAAAATATCCCCACTTGCGAACTACGTCAAGCTTTTGCCTTGGAGCCAAAGGTATATAACCGGAGTTTTGAAAGTATTTCCGTAAGGGATGCTTTGAGTGTATATAAAGAAATCGTTGAAACACTTTCTCCTGAAACAGTTTTGTTACATATCGGAGAAACAGATATGGATTACTTTGCAGAATACTCTGTCGAGTTTGATAATAAATATCGTGAACTTATTGGATACATCAAGTCACAAAACAAAAAATGCCGCATTGTAATTGTATCTTTAAGAAATCATAATAGCAATCCGCAGATTGAAAAAATCAACAAACACCTGAAATATATTGCCGATTCGGAGCAGTGTGAATACAGCGATATTGCATCAAAGAAAGTGTGGAACCCTAAAGCAACAATGGATGCCGCATCTTTCGTTTATTCCATCGGCTTTGTTCACCCACTCAAAAATAAGCGTCCTTTATATGATCTTGTAAAAATACTATTTTGCTATAATTCATAAGGAATTATAGCAAATCATACTCACTACATTAATCGTAAATATTATGAAAATCTATGGATAGAACATATGCCTATGCAAATTAGCAAGATTTAGTGCGCTTGCCCGGATTCGAACCGGGGGCGTTCCGCTTAGGAGGCGGACCCTCTATCCTGCTGAGGTACAAGCGCATGCATGATATAATTCAAACCTATAACTAAGAAGGCAAATTAAACAAAGTAATAATATCAAAAATTACCGTTGTAGTCAACGAAATGAATATATTTTAACTTAAGAATTCGTGTAAAATTGATTCGATAATGTGGTTAGTCGCAGCAGGGATGGCGTCGGAATCATTGGTGTCAGTACCAGTGGTTAATCCCATGGCTGCGGCATTTTTATTGATGGTTAAGGTTGTTTTTTTATCAGTATCTTTAGAATTAATATTATCCCTTTCCTTGTTATTGTTTTTTCTAATAGTGGAAGCTGTAGTGGCTTCGTTTTCATTTATAGGCTTTACTCTGTGATATAAAGTATTATCTAGATAATCTTCTACCATAGCTATTATAAAATCACTGTGTGCTTCTAGAGAGCAGCATTGTCTAAAGAGATAAAAGGAAATAGTCAGGATAGTTATTATATATGTAAAATTTGTATGTCCCTTTATAGCGAAAGCTACAGAAGCAAATAAGTTAATAAATGAAATAAATATCGATAATCTATCTATAGTAAATATGTAAGTCATAAGTCCCTCTTTTCCAAGAAGCACCTTTTCTATAAAGCTTTTAGATGAGCGCACTGGGATATTAAGCTTAGCGGAGTTGGTGTATCTTAGCTTGATAGCTCTAAAGAAATCATTTGTATTTTTGCTGATATTGGTGGCATATTTTCTGTATCTTAAGATACATATAAAAGCAAATAATTCCAAAATAAATGGAAACATAGTAAGTATAAAAATTGTAGCTTTTATAAAATAAATTGTAGAAGAGTTCATATGATGCTCCGCCTTTCGTTCTTAATTTTTTATAATAATTAGCATAACATTTGGGACAGGATTGGCAAGAAAAAACGTTCGACAAAGTTTTTAAAAAGCAGGTACAATAGAAATTAAGGGCATATATTTATTATAGCGATATAACTACGGAGTAAAGATTTTGTTGGTTGAATAAGAAAATAAAAGATGAGAGTGAACATCCTTAGTGATATAATGGTTTCGCTAAAAACAAACACCAAGAAGGAGTCACTCTCATGAATATTATAGCACTATTAGAAACTTTAG
>JAFQOW010000030.1 GCA_017412055.1 Lachnospiraceae bacterium
AAAAAACGCTCCGCGAGGATGAGCACTCGCACGAGAAGAATATGTCAGCTAACGCTGACCGTGCTCGGCTCGCAAAGCGGAGCAAGTCCCTCTAGACAGAGGGATTTAGGGAGATGATGCGGACTTGTCCGCTTTGTTCTCCTCTAAAAAGTACTAATCCTTTTTTCCTATTGACTTTATTGCTTCGCTCCATTAAAATATCATAAAACAATCAAAAAAGGGGGCCATACAATGGACAATCAAAATCAAAATCAAAACCAAAATCCATACAGTAATAACAATTACTATGGTAATAATCAAAATGTAACATTTACTTATAATCAGGGTTATCTTGAAAGCACTAATTTCAATTCAAATCCTTACAGTAATAATGCTTACAACTCTTACGATAACTTCAACCAAGGCTTTGAAGCAGGTACTCCACAGCCACTTACAAACAAGCAACTAAAGTACCTTACTATTCCAGAGGTTGTATCTAAGTCATTTTTATTTATGTTTGTAGCACTTCTTATAACAGCATTTGCTGCATTCAATACAAGCATGGAATTTGTATATAAGCTTGTGATGACTGATACCTTTTATTTATTCTTTATTGCAGAAATAGCTATTGTACTTATTTCAAATTATGCAATCAGAAAGAATAATGCCATTCTAGCCGCTATTTTATATATAGCGTATTCTTATCTTACTGGTGTGACATTATCTATAATATTCCTTGCATATAGTATGTCGTCAATAGCCTCTGTATTCCTTATCACAGCAGCAGTATTTGCTATTATGGCTGTATATGGCATGATTACAAAGACTGACCTTTCATCTATAGGAAACATTTGCTTTATGGGACTTCTTGGTATTATAATTGCAAGTCTTGTCAATGCATTTATCTTACACAGCTCAGGTCTTGATTTTGCAATCTCTTGTATCGGCGTATTAATTTTTGTAGGACTTACAGCTTACGATGTACAGAAAATCAAAGAGCGTGCACAGGCTGCAACAACAGAAAACACTATGACATTAGCATTATTTGGTGCTTTTGAATTATACTTAGACTTTATAAACTTGTTCTTAAAGCTATTAAGTCTTTTTGGTAAAAGAGACTAACTTGAATTGAGAACTTTCCTATATCATAAAAATGAGCCCTGTCAAATCGACAGGGCTCATTTTTCGTTCATATACAATACAAAACAAATATATATCAAATATTATATAAAAAACAGACTTAATAACACTATTAAAATAATACTAAATATACTCATACTTGCCATATTATCACCTACTTCCTTCCCGTAGAACCAAATCCACCTTCGCCTCTCACTGTGTCCTCAAGCTCATCTACCTGATTAAACGCTGCCACAATGTATGGTGTGATAACAAGCTGTGCAATTCTCTCTCCCGAATCTACAGATACTGGCTCATTACTATGATTATGAAGTGCAACCATTATTTCGCCTCTATAATCTGAGTCAATTACACCTACCTTATTAGCTGGCGCCAAACCTTTCTTACAAGCAAGACCGCTTCTTGCATATATAAGACCTGCATAGCCTACTGGCACTTCCATAGCTAAACCTGTTTTAATAAAGCAAGTTTCCCCTGGATTAATAGTTACTGACTCATCCATACATGCATACAAGTCCGCGCCTGCAGCATATTCTGTTCCATATGTAGGAATTACAGCATTCTCATTTAGCTTCTTGATATTTACATTGAATTTTGTCATATTTTCTTCCTTTCATAATTTACAAGCTCAATAATTTTAGCCTTTATTTACATAATATAGGTTTGCATAATTTCACTAACAACTGATTATCTCTGGCTTTTCTCGTCCCAAAGAACTATTTCACCCTTTTCAAGAGACTCTTTTACCATTATTATCCTCTGATTTGAAGAACCTCTAAATCTTATGGATAAATCCTTTAATTCCTCAACAAATTTACCATCTACTATCACATCAATATATGATATAAGCTCTTTTGTTTCTTCATATTCATCAAACATTCTGCCTATTACATCTTTTTCAAAGTCATAGCCTGTAAAACACCAGATAGATTTATCAGGACATTTTTCTCTAAGCTGTCTTAAAAGCGGCAATAAGCCCTTTTGATTTACATGTTCAAGGGGCTCACCGCCTAGTATTGTAAGTCCTGATATATATGCTCCACTTACATAATCTATAATGTAATCTATTTCTTTCTGTGTAAATGGTTCTCCATAATTAAAATCCCATGCCTCTCTGTTAAAGCATCCCTTACATCCATGGGTACAGCCACTTACAAACAATGACATTCTCACTCCCGGCCCATTGGCCACATCCATTATTTTTATAGAAGCGTAGTTCATTTCTTCTCCTATTCTACCAAAATTCGCCGACCGCGATGGCCGGCGAACCGATTAACTATAACACTTTTATTTTATCCATTAGCAATGAAGTACTCTTGCCTTAATCTCCTTAGTCTTACCTACATTCCAGAAGTTCTCACCAAGGTAACCACAAGTTCTTCTTGTAACATTCATCTTATTCTGATCCTTGTTATGACACTGTGGGCATTCCCATTCCATCTTATCATTTATCTCGATTTCTCCGTCATATCCACATACATGACAATAATCAGACTTTGTATTAAACTCAGCATACTGAATATTCTCGTAAATAAACTTAACGATTTCCTCAAGAGCTGTAAGGTTATGACGCATATTTGGAATCTCCACATATGAGATAGCACCACCAGATGAAATAGTCTGGAACTGGCTCTCAAATGTAAACTTGCTAAATGCATCAATCTTTTCTCTTACATCCACATGATATGAGTTTGTATAGTAACCCTTATCTGTAATATCTTCAATAGAACCGAAACGCTCTTTATCAATTCTAGCAAATCTATAGCAAAGACTCTCTGCTGGTGTACCATAAAGACCGAAACCAATACCTGTGATTCTCTTCCATGTATCTGTAGCCTCACGAAGTCTTGTCATAACCTTAAGTGCAAACTCTGTACCCTTAGGATCTGTATGGCTAACACCTGTCATAAGCTTTGTAACTTCATATAAACCAATATATCCAAGAGATATTGTTGAATAACCATCATGAAGAAGTCTATCAATCTTCTCTCCCTGCTTAAGTCTAGCTATCGCACCGTGCTGCCAGTGAATTGGGCTAACATTTGAAAGCGTTCCCTCTAATGCATGATGTCTACACATAAGTGCTTCAAAGCAAAGCGAAAGTCTCTCTTCCATAAGCTGCCAGAATAATTCTTCATTACCCTTTGCGATAATACCAATCTGTGGAAGGTTAAGTGATACAACACCCTGATTAAATCTTCCTTCCCACTTGTACTCGCCGTTAGCATCCTGCCATGTGCTTAAGAAGCTTCTACATCCCATACAAGAGAATACATTTCCTTCATAATTTTCTCTCATCTTTTTAGCAGAAATATAATCTGGATAAAGTCTCTTAGATGAACATTCTACAGCAATCTTTGTAAGGTAATCATACTTACCACCCTTTAAGCAGTTACACTCATCAAGTACATAGATAAGCTTAGGGAACGCAGGTGTTACATATACACCCATCTCATTCTTTATACCCTCAATTCTCTGCTTAAGAATTTCCTCTATAATCATAGCTACTTCTTTCTCATACTCGTAGCCTTCTTCAATCTGCATAAATACAGTAACGAATGGTGACTGACCGTTAGTTGTCATAAGAGTGTTAATCTGATACTGCATTGTCTGTACACCAGACTTAAGCTCATCCTGTACACGGTCATTTACAAGACTCTCTATTACATCCTCTGGCATCTTTCCAGCATAAATCTCCTGATAATGACTTCTATATTTTTCAGCACTCTTTCTTAAATACTTACCTAAATGTCTTATATCTACTGACTGTCCACCGTACTGACTGCTTGCAACTGCAGAAATAATCTGTGTCATAACTGTACATGCTACCTGGAAGCTCTTTGGACTTTCAATAAGCTTACCATTCATAACTGTACCATTATCAAGCATATCACCTATATTGATAAGACAGCAGTTAAAAATGCTCTGAAGGAAATAATCTGCATCATGGAAATGAAGTACGCCCTGCTCATGAGCCTTTGAAATCTTCTCTGGCAAAAGCACTCTCTTAGTTAAATCCTTAGAAACCTCGCCTGCAATCAAATCTCTCTGTGTCGATGCTACGATAGCATTCTTATTAGAATTCTCCTCCATTACATCCTTATTGCTATTCTTAATAAGGCTCATAATAGAGTCATCGGTTGTATTTGCTTTACGAACAAGTTCTCTTGTATATCTATATTTGATATACGCTTTAGCAAGAGCAAACTTTCTTTCAGCCATAATCTTCTGCTCGATTATATCCTGAATATCCTCCACATGCATTGTCTTAAGACCTCTTGATTCAATAGAGGCTACAATGTTATAGATTTTATCCTCGCTGATTCTCTCACCAGGCTCTACACCTTCATTTGCTTTTTCGATGGCTACGGCAATTTTATTGCGATCATATTCTACTTCTCGGCCATCTCTTTTAATAACCTTCATCACTCTTCTCCTTCTTTCTTCTTTAATCGACGTCACTTATGAACTACGATTTTCATTTGTTTTACCCACGCTTCAAATTATAGCACTCTTATACTTATTTGTCTACAAAATATATGAATGTTTTTATTTTAAAACACAAGATATTGTGGTTTGCTTTATTTTCGTAGAAACCCTTATTTTATGCGCCTTACAGAGATTCCTAAGTGATTTATTAATTTATTACTAGTACTTTTTTACTATATTTGTTTATTTTTTAACACAAAATATAGGATGACATTACCACATTGCAGACATCCCTTCCTAGTTCTGTAAGTCTTATATTTTCGCCGTTTTTTTCCAGCAATCCGTCTTCAATATGCTTCTGTGTTATACTACCATATATTGTATCGAAATTTTTACCAAACTGTTTTTCAAATCCCTTTGTAGATATTCCACTAGTCAGTCTAAGGCCTAAAAACATAAATTCAGCCATTTTATCTTCCTCTGATAACACCTCTGTCTCATCCTTATCTAAATAGCTTTCACTTCTTTTTAATTCTATATATTCCTTTAATGAAAATATATTTTTCATACGTACATTATCTATACAAGATGCTGCACCTAATCCCATTCCTATATAGTCCTCTCTAACCCAATAAGCTATATTGTGCCTACACTCATAATTCTTTAAAGAATAATTGGATATCTCATACCTTTCATATCCATTATCCTCTAAAATCTCCTTTGTCATATAATACATTTCTCGCTCTTCATCCTCATCAGGTAATCCATTTGGCTTACCCTCCTTATTAAATGCCTCTATTCTATCAAAAAGCGGCGTCCCTTCTTCTAAAATTAAACTGTAAGCAGATATATGCTCTGGATGAAGCTTAACGATTTTTTCCAAGGTTGCCCTATAAGAATCATATGTTTGATGTGGCAATGCACTCATCAAATCCACATTTATATTTTTAAAGCCACATTCTCTTGCAACACTAAATATATAAAGAAATTCCTCATATGTATGTATTCGACCGATTCCTTTAAGTTCATCATTATCAGCAGACTGTAAGCCTATACTCAGTCTATTTATACCGTTATTTTTCATAGCCATAAGCTTATTTTTATCAGCAGTTCCCGGATTACATTCCATAGTTATTTCAGCTGTTTCTTCTATATTAAATTCATCTTTTAATTTATTCATTATAGCTTCTATCTGATTAACATTTAGTATAGATGGTGTTCCTCCCCCAAAGAAAATAGTTTCTATATTTCTATCTTCTCCTTTTTTTCCGTACTTGCTTCCATGGTATCCTATCTCCCTTAGTAATGAAACTACATATTTTTCAATAGTTTCATCATCTGCTGGTGCAGACAGAAAATCGCAGTAATCACACTTCTTTTTACAAAACGGAATATGTATATAAATAACCATATCTAGTCACCTTTTCCTTCTAATTTATAACCTTATGTAAAACCTCTGCCAAAACCTCCATTGCATTCAGTTCTTCTTGCAATGTATTATTTTGAGCACCTACCTCTACCAAAACTGATTTCCCTCTAAGATGCTGGTTATACTGATAAGCATCTATATAATTTTTTCTGGTAAAATCCGGATAATTCTCCATAGCCTTTAGCTTAAGTTGAAAGCTAAAAGCTAAGTTTTCCTTCTTAAATCTGTTAAAAAGATAATCTATATCTCCTCCTGTACTACTTCTACTAACTCCATTAAAGAACATAATCTTAGCAGTCTGCTTCCCATTTATATCAGTCACAAGCTTATCTGCACCCTCTGGAAGTCCGTCTCTATGTATGTCCAGCACCACTTCTATAGATGGATAATCTTCCAATATCTGATTTAAAGTAGTCTCAGCATATGTATATGCCTTCGACCTATCAAGCTTGCCATTTTTTATATCAAACTGTTCCTTACAATGTATTACATTATAGCCATATTCTTCTGTAAGAAGCTTACATAGATACTCTCCCACACCTACTATATACGTTTCTGGTTTTCCTTTTACAGAATCCACAAACCCCTCCTGCGAATGAGTGTGATATATAAGAATCTGTGGCTTACTGTTATCCTGCTTAAGCTTCATATCTATGCCAAGCATTTCCTCTGCGTTAAGCTCTTCCTCCAATACCTTTGCTCTGGAAGGTACTATATATAACTTATTCATAAGAAACGAAAAATCAGATAACTGCTCCATAGAATACCTTATACCATTTTCAGTTGAAGCTGGCGCCACATATTCCGGTTTACCATCATTTTCATTACCTTCTGCCACATTTTCCTTTACTGTTTCACCTTCTTCTGTATTAGTATCCTTCGTACTAACTGATATTGTATCACTAATATTTGCATAAGTATAGGACAGATCATAAAATGCCAAATCTATTTTCTTATTTTTTTCATCCACATACGCATATAAATTACTACTTTTATTTATACCTTCATCTATTATTGCCGAAAGTCCTGTATTTGTTGAATTTTCTCTATAATCACCCAAACCATATACATCCTTTACAGCCACTTTAAGCACACTATATATAACCTTATCTTTTGCATCTGCAACTATATTCATTCCGTTTTCAACTATATTTATATTAAAAATAACAGTTAACACTGTCCTTAACAACATAAAAGCTACAGCTATAATAGCCAATTTAAATATATATGTTTTTTTCCTTTGTCTTCTATTCCTAATAAAACTAAAATACATAAGGCTTCCTCCATTTACATCTATCTATAAGATATGAAGGATAAGCTTAATTAATTCATCATTTTAAATATATGGATATATTTTCCTTATTTATCTATGTGTCAAAGAAAACAAAAGATTAATACCATATGCAACTGTCTCTGCCATAAACTGTATACTCTCATCTATATCCTTTGGTGTCACAAACATATTTACAAGCTTTTCATCCATCAGCTCCATTATTAAATTCATTTTTTCATTGTCATCAAAGGCTCTCAACATCTCAAAGCCCGCATTTCCCTCCATATTTGTCAATTCAGACAGCACCTTAATCATCTGTTCCATAGTGTCTCTAACTATGGTCGCCGCATGGATAACAGTAGGAATTCCTATAGCAATTACTGGCACTCCTAAAGTTTCCTTATTTAATGCCTTTCTTCGATTACCTATTCCAGAACCGGGATTTATGCCTGTATCAGCCAATTGAATAGTAGAATTAAGTCTTTTACTGCTACCTGCAGCTAATGCATCTATAGCAATAACCACATCTGGCTTGATTTTAGCAACAATCCCTTCAACCATTTCTGCTGACTCCATTCCTGATTGTGCCATAACTCCTGGTATCATAGCCGAAATCCCTTTGCTCTTCCCATATTTATGATTTAACATAAATATATGTCTTGTAACCTCTAAATTAGCCACAGTATATGGTCCTAACGCATCTGGCGTTACATCCTTGTTTCCCAAGCCTACCACAAGCACAGATAAGCTTTTTAGCTCTTCTTTTTTTCTTACAGGAAGCATATAAAATAATTCTCTAGCCAACATCTTTCCCAGCTGCTTTTTGCGCTTATTATCACCTTCGTTTTCAATCATATCCAAGGCTTCTATAGTTACATACTTCCCCATAGGTTTTCCCATAATTTTAGCGCCTTCAGGGCTTGTAATTTCCACTTTTGTAAGCTTTACCTCATATACATCATCTATATTTTCGTAAACCTCAACACCTGAAATTTCTACATTATCGCCCTTAAAGCGCTCTTTACTTTCCACTGCCAAATCAGTGTATATATTAAATTTATCATTCATAGCTCCACCCCTTTTATTTTATATAGGGATAGAATACTCAAATTAACCTTAAATTATACAACAGGAATCTTGATAACACTTCTCGTGCGAGTGCTCATCCTCGCAGAGCGTTTTTATCATATAGGACAGTTCTCACCGAGAACTTTACTATATGATAAAATATCATTGATAACCTTCATAAATTCTGGTTCATTTAAAATCTCATGTCGCATTCCTTTATATAGTCTGGAAGCTACGTTTTTATAACCAACCTTCTTCATTATGTCAACTGAATTTTTAAATCTTTCTTCATCAATAATACACGGATCATCTGCTCCTGACAACATAACTATACGCAAATCCGGGTTCTTCATACCCCAGCCTCTAGCAGAAAAAGCCTCACACATCAGTTTACATAATACATTGTATCCGTTGATAGTAAAGGAAAATCCACACTTCGAATTACGACTATAGCTCTCTATTACTTTTCTATCAGAACATATCCAAGCATAAGCTCCTTCGTTCTTATATTTCTTTTGAAAATCTCCAAGTATCAATTTATCTAAGATTTTACTTGTATTCCTATCATCTCCAAACATGGCCATCATAGCTGTAAGACCTACGCCGATATACCTTAACCGTTTTGCTGAAGGGCATCCTAATAATACCAACATATCCAAATCATCATCATATCTTTTTGCATAAACTCTCGATAACAACGCCCCCATACTATGACCCATAAGAATAATAGGTAAATCAGGAAAATTATTTTTTATGTAAACCGTAACTGCATGTATATCCTCTACCATAAGATTTACACCATCTTCACCAATATATCCTAAATCTTTTGGAAATGTAACATTTTCTCCATGTCCTCGCAAATCACTTATTACACATATATATCCTTGATTATTAAAGAGCTTAATTATCTTATCGTATCTTTCCTTCACCTCGCACATACCGTGAACAAATTGTATTACTCCTTTACGCACAGCAGATGTATCTGGCATCCAAACCTTTGTAACTATAGGTAAAGAATCTAAAGTTTTATACTTCTCATATTCTGACATATTTAAAACGTATCCTTTCTATGGATATATGATATTTATTCATATATCCATGCACACATTTCTTCCGGTACCCTTAAATCACCTTTTCCTACCCCTATAAATATATCGGGCTTTATAGCCCCATGAAAGTCTGATCCTCCCGTCATCCTAAGCCCATGTCTCTTTGCCAGTTTATCCATAAACACATTATCTTCCACTTTATTCAAAGCATATCGACCCTCAATGCCTTCAAGTCCGTGATTTTTAAGCATCACTATTACACTTTCCAATCTGTCATATGGCATCTTATAAAGCAACGGATGAGCTAAAACTACATGACCGCCTGCATCCTTTATCATATCTATAGCTTCAAATGGTGTAACCTTAACTCTAGGAACATAGCATGAACAGCCGGGATTAAGATATTTGTTAAAAGCTTCATCTTTATCCTTCACATAACCTTCATCTATTAAATATTTGGCGAAATGTGCTCTTGTTATGGAATTAGCTTCAAATCTTTCCATTACCTTTTCCCATGTAATGTCAAAACCACACTGCTGCATTTTTTCTATCATCTTAAGGTTTCTATTGTATCTGCTGTCACGACAAACAGATACTCTTTCTATGAATTTTTCATCAAGATAATCCACATTCAACCCTAAAATGTGTAAATCTCCACCTTTATATTCTGCTGATAATTCAATTCCCGGTACCACTTTAATGCCATATTTTACTCCTGCAGCTATGGCCTCCTTAATACCATCTATAGTATCGTGGTCCGTCAGCGCCATAGCTACCATACCTGCTTTAACAGCTTCTTTTACCACCTCTGTAGGTGTAAGAGTTCCATCAGACACATTGGAATGAACATGGAAATCCACATAATTTGTATTATTCATCTACTTAATATCTCCTGCTGTCATAGGTTCAAATACCCTAGTTTTTTTTATCTTATTATCCTTAATCTTTGCTCTATCCATAGCTTCCTTGCAGAAATACATCTGTGCACCCACAGGCTTCTTTCCTCTTCTGTCTACCTTCTTATAGATGCCATCCTTACCCATAATGTGAGCCTTCATATTGTCGCTTATCTGAATGTCTAAAATGTCTATAACTTCCTTCTTAAGCTCAGCTTTTTCCACTGGGAATAATATTTCTACTCTCTTATCTAGATTTCTTGGCATCCAGTCTGCACTACCCATATAAACCTCTTCCTTCCCACCATTGCAGAAATAGAATATTCTGCTATGTTCGAGGAATGTTCCCACAATAGAGCGCACAGTTATATTTTCACTAAGTCCAGGAACACCAGCTCTAAGACAACAAATACCTCTTACTATCAAATCAATCTTAACCCCAGCCTGGCTTGCTTCATATAAAAGACTAATAATTTTCTTATCACAAAGAGAATTCATCTTTGCCTTAATAAATGCCTTCTTACCAGCCTTTGCATTGGCCGTCTCCCTCTTTATCAAGAACTCAAATCTATCTCTTAACCATAATGGTGCTAGTGACAGCTTATTCCATACCTCTGGTTCAGAATATCCAGAAAGCATATTAAATACAGCTGTAGCATCCTCACCTATCTTTTTATTGCAGGTTAAAATACCCATATCTGTATAAAGCTTAGCTGTAGCATCATTATAATTACCTGTTCCAAGATGGACATATCTATTTATTCCATCCTCTTCTTTTCTCACCACAAGAGTTATCTTACTATGAGTTTTAAGGCCTTTAAGTCCATAGATAACATGACATCCTGCCTTTTCAAGCATCTTTGCCCAGTTAATATTATTTTCTTCATCAAATCTGGCCTTTAACTCAACCAAAACAGATACCTGTTTGCCATTTTCTGCAGCCTCCGCTAAAGATGCAATAATAGGTGAATTTCCACTTACTCTGTAAAGCGTCTGCTTAATAGCCAGTACATTCTTATCCTTAGCAGCCTGTCTCACAAACTCCACAACAGGATCAAAGCTCTGGTATGGATGGTGTAATAAAATATCTCCTCTTCTTATGGCATCAAATATACTCTCTTCTGGATTAATGCTTGGATGTGGCTGTGGAATATATTTTTTATCCTTTAAGTGTTCAAATCCCTCTATTCCATAAATTTTCATAAGGAAGGTTAAATCTATAGGACCATTAATCTTATATACATCCCCTTCTTTAATATCTAATTCCTTCTTTAACACCTTAAGAAGACGTTTATCCATATCCTCTTCCACTTCAAGTCTGATAGCTTCTCCCCATTGACGCTTCTTAAGCTGCTTTTGAATTTCCTTTAATAAATCAGCTGCATCCTCTTCATCAATGGTTAAATCTGCATTTCTCATAACTCTATACGGATGGGCACAGATAACCTTATGATTTAAAAATAACATATCAATGTGTCTTTCTATTATCTCTTCAAGAAGGATAACAGTAGTTTCTCCCTCCACAGTTGAAGGAATCTGTATAAATCTAGGAAGACCTGAAGGAACCTGAACTGTAGCAAACTCTAAATCCTTTTCCTTCTTTTCTTTATCCTTACGTTTTTCCTTTTTCTCCTTATCTAACTCCTCTCCCGGAAGCTCATCCTTTGTCTTCTTTCTCTGTTCATCTGCCTTTTTCTTAAGGTCGTCCTCACCCTCTAAAAGCGCACCTATATTAAGAGACTTATTTCTAATAAGCGGAAATGGTCTTGAGGAATCAACTGCCATAGGAGTTAATACAGGATATACATTCTCCTTGAAATACTTATCTACAAAAGCCTTCTGCTCATCTGTAAGCTTCTCATGAGCTCTTACAATTTTAAGCTTCTCTGCCTTCATCTGTGGACGCAAAGCACGATTATAGGTATTGTACTGAGCCTCAACTAATTCATGAGTCTTAATGTTTATTCGCTCAAGCTGTTCTGAAGGTGTAAGTCCTGATATATCTGGCTTATCAAACTCAGCATTTACCATATCCTTTAAAGATGCCACTCTTATCATAAAGAATTCATCCAGATTAGACGCAGTAATACTTAAAAACTTCATTCTTTCAAACAACAAATTCTTTGTATCCTTAGCCTCTCCCAATATTCTAAAATTAAAATCAAGCCAGCTAAGCTCTCTGTTAATATAATTCTCTTTCCTGTTTACATCGATTATTTTAGCTTTTGCCATATAAAACCCTCCTTACGAATACTGACCAACTATATAATTAATAAACTGCTGTGCCGTTCTGCCTGATACACCACCATGACTTAATTCCCATGCATTTGCTTTAAGAAGCAACTCGTTCTCATCCATAATAATATTATGACGCTTTGCCAATACCCTTATAATTTCCTGAAATTCCTTCTTATTTGGCTTCTGATAACATATAGTCACACCAAATCTATTTACAAGTGATAGTTTCTCCTGAACTGTATCATTTGTATGTAAATCTTGGTCTCTATCTTCCTTATCCTGCCACTTTTCCCTTACAAGATGACGTCTGTTAGATGTAGCATATATAAGAACATTATTAGGCTTCTTACTAAGACCACCCTCTATTATAGCCTTTAAATACTTATATTCTATCTCATAATCTTCGAAAGATAAATCATCCATATAGATGATAAATTTATAATTTCTGTCCTTTACCTGCTCTATTATCTTAGATAATTCCTTAAACTGATGCTTATACACCTCTATCATTCTAAGACCTCTATCATAATATTCATTTAAAATAGCCTTAATACTTGATGACTTACCTGTTCCACTGTCCCCATATAGCAATGCATTATTTGCAGGACGTCCACTTACAAAATCCTCAGTATTGTCTATAAGCTTCTTTTTCTGAATCTCATAGCCTACAAGGTCATCAAGATACACATGTTCAATACTAGTTACAGGCACAAGCACTGACTTATCATTTTCATCCATCTCTATTCTAAATGCCTTATTAAGTCCAAGCTTACCCACTCCTGTCTCTTTATAGAATTCCACAAGCTTGTCATAAAAATACTGTACATTTTCACAAAGAGCCAATTCTCCTGCAAGATTACATATACTATCTCTAACTCTTTTGTTAAATACCTTGCTATTACCATCCTTGTGCTTATAATCTATCAAAAAGCTAAAGCACTCAATCTCTAAAGCTTTGTCAAGAGCCCTTAAATCAACAGAAAATAACTCCTTAAATATAGATAAATCATTTTCTGCAATTTTATTGATAGAACCCTCTCTATCACCTAGCTTTTCACAAGACATAGAAAATGCATTTTCGTTATTTACAAGCAAAAATGTCAAAAAAGAATGATAAAGATTTCCTTCCAGACCATAATTATCTGTAACCTCTATAAGCTTATTTACACACTCATAGGCATTTGCTATTACATCTTCCTTATCTTCCAAATGTCCATCTATTACACGACTTATAGTATCTGCTATTCCATAAAAAATATCATTATATACAAAATCCTTGTAAAGTATTAATCTATTTGTATTTATCATAATTCAATCCTCTAACTAATAGTTTCCTAATATTTTAAGCTTTAATGCCTCTACACCGATACCCTTCAAGGCATTTCGCACCGCTGCTTCTCCAAGTTTTCCTTCAAAATCAACAAAAAATCTGTATTCCCACTTCCTATCTTCTATAGGTCGTGACTCAATGCTTGTCATATTAAGATTATTGAAAATAACGTGTGACAACATATCATAAAGAGAACCACTCTCATGGGCAAGCTCGAAGCATATACTTACCTTACTAGCATCCTTTTGATATTCTTTATTCTTTCCTACAATAACGAATCTTGTAGTATTCACATCACTATAATTAATCTTTTCCTTAAGAACCTTAAGTCCATATAATTTTCCTGCTCTAACACTTGCGATAGCCGCTTTTGATTTATCATTATCATCAGCAACCTTTTTTGCACTAACCGCATTGTTAGATAAACTGATTTGTTGCCATTCCCTATGCTCCTCTAAAAACTTAGCACTCTGCATAAGTGACTGAGGGTGTGAGTAAACTCTCTCTATATCTTCTATGGCAGCATCGGAAGTTCCTAAAAGTGCATGCTCAACCTTTACAAATGTCTCAGCTACTATGTAATTGTCATACTCCACAAGCAAATCATAAACCTGACTTACTATTCCAGCTGTAGAGTTCTCAATAGGAAGAACTGCATAATCTGCCTTACCATCTCTGACTTCCTCCATAGCATCTCTCCAACTCTCCACATAATGCATATCACACTCTTCACCAAAGTACTGACAAACAGCATCATGAGCATACGCTCCTGGCAATCCCTGATATACAACCTTTGGATTACCTGCCGTTATATCATCTATTTGGTTAAATGAAATAACCTCATCTATTCTATCCTTAATATTGTGCTCAGCAAGTAGCTGGTACTGCTTTTTACGGCTCATAGCCATAAGCTGCTTAAATAATTCCTCCACACACTTTCTATTAAAGCTATTATGTGTTAATCCCGTCACCTTATCAAGCTTTTGTTTTTCTCTTGTCACATCAAGAACTTCTTTACCATTTTCTATTTTATATTCAGCTACATCCTCACATAGCTTCATTCTCTTTTCAAATAATGCCACAATCTCCTTATCTGTAGCATCAATATCATCTCTTATCTTACTTAAATCTAACATAATATAATCCTCGCAAAAAAATATATATTCCTTTATATCATACCACTAATTCCTATATTTCGTAAAGTGATAAAGTTTTGTATTGCTTTTTAAATAAATTGTGATAGAATAAATCGCGGTTATAAAAACATTTTATGCAAAAAGAATTGAGGTATTTTATGATAACAAAGAGAGAAGACGTTAGAAACATTGCTATTATCGCTCACGTAGACCATGGTAAAACCACTCTTGTAGATGAGCTTTTAAAGCAGAGCGGTACCTTCCGTCAGAATCAGGAAGTAGCTGAAAGAGTTATGGATTCAGGCGACATTGAGAAGGAACGTGGTATTACAATTCTTGCAAAGAATACTGCCGTATATTATAAGGATACAAAGATAAACATTATCGATACACCTGGACATGCTGATTTCGGTGGCGAAGTAGAGCGTGTACTTAAGATGGTTAATGGTGTTGTACTTGTAGTTGATGCATTTGAGGGTGCTATGCCACAGACTAAGTTCGTTCTTAGAAAAGCTATGGAAATGGAGCTTCCAGTTATCGTATGTATAAATAAAATTGACCGTCCAGAAGCTAGACCTGCTGAGGTTATAGATGAAGTTCTCGAGCTTTTCCTTGAGCTTGATGCCACTGATGAGCAGCTTGACTGCCCATTTGTATATGCTTCTGCAAAAGCTGGTCATGCTGTATTAGAGCTTGATGATACACCTGAAAATATGATTCCACTCTTTGAGACAATCATTAACTATATACCTGCTCCTGAAGGTGACAAGGATGCTGGCGCACAGATGCTTATAAGCACCATTGACTACAATGAATATGTAGGTCGCATCGGTGTAGGTAAAATCGAGCACGGAACAATTAAGGTAAATCAGGAAATTATGCTTGTTAATCACCATGACCCTGATAGAAAACAGCGCGTTAAGGTTGGTAAGCTCTATGAATTCCAGGGGCTTAACCGTGTGGAAGTACAGGAAGCAACTATCGGTGCTATCGTAGCTGTATCAGGTATCGCAGACCTTAAGATTGGTGATACTCTTTGTAGTATGGAAAATCCAGAGGCTATTCCATTCCAGAAAATTTCAGAGCCAACTATTGCTATGCAGTTTATGGTAAATGATAGTCCTTTAGCTGGTCAGGAAGGTAAATTTGTAACATCTAGACATCTTCGTGACAGACTCTTTAGAGAATTAAATACAGATGTTTCATTAAGAGTTGAAGAAACAGATACCACTGAAAGCTTTAAGGTTTCAGGTCGTGGTGAGCTTCATTTATCAGTCCTTATTGAAAATATGAGAAGAGAGGGCTATGAATTTGCTGTCTCTAAAGCAGAAGTTTTATATAAAAAAGATGATAATGGTGCTCTCCTTGAGCCTATGGAGCTTGCTTATGTCGATGTACCAGAAGAATTCTCAGGTACAGTTATTGAGAAGCTTTCTGGAAGAAAAGGTGAGCTTCGCGGAATGTCTACAGCAAATGGCGGTTACCAGAGATTAGAATTCTCTATCCCATCTCGTGGACTTATAGGATACCGTGGAGAATTTATGACAGATACTAAGGGAAATGGTATCCTAAATACAATCTTTGACGGATACGGTCCTTACAAGGGAGATATCCAGTATAGAAAACAAGGTTCACTTATAGCATTTGAATCTGGTGAATCTATAACTTACGGTTTATTTAATGCTCAAGAGCGTGGTACTCTTTTTATCGGTGCCGGTACAAAGGTTTACGCTGGTATGGTTATCGGCCAGACGGGTAAAACAGAAGATATCGAAGTAAATGTATGTAAGAAAAAGCAGCTTACAAACACTCGTGCTTCTGGCTCAGATGATGCATTAAAGCTTACACCACCTAAGATTATGAGCCTTGAACAGTGCTTAGAATTTATCGATACAAATGAGTTACTTGAAATCACACCAAAGAATTTAAGAATTCGTAAGAAAATTTTAGACCCAACTCTTCGTAAGAGAGCTGAGAGAAAATAAAAAAGGTCCTGGATTATTATGCCTTGTCCGTTTGGTTGGATTTATGCTGTTCTTTTTACATGCTACGAATCTCACTAAACGGACAAGAAATATACTAATCTGTGACCTTTTACTTTTTTACTATTTAACACACTTGACAATGTCCATCAATTACTATGTACTGTACATTTCCAAGATTTTCTATTTCAGTTCTGCCGGCTGTGGCTTCTGTAATTTGGTCTATGAAGACTTTTTCTTCACTTACTGGTACCACTACTTCCACTTCTACATTTTCTGTATATCGAGTATCTAGGGTGTATATGCCCATATTTCCTATTATATATTGTATTTTTCCTATACCATTATAATCTGTATGAAGCAAATATTTTTCGCCTTCACATTTTTCTACTACTGTAGCTGCTGCTAGCCCTGCTTTCACTGCTGCCTGATAGGCTCTAACTAAACCACCTGTACCAAGCAAGATGCCACCAAAGTATCTTGTAACCACTACAGCCACATTATGTACACCCTCTCCTAAAAGTACTTCAAGCATAGGCTTTCCTGCTGTACCTGCTGGTTCACCATCATCATTACACCTTGTAAATTCATTATTTTTACCTATAACGGCTGCTGCACAATTATGCTTTGCATCCCAATTTTTTTTCTTGATTTCTTCTATAAAAGCTGATGCCTCTTCCTCTGAGTTGACAGGCTTTACATAAGCGATAAATCGAGATTTCTTCTCAACTATTTCACCTTCGCCACCTTCATAAACTATTTTAAAGCCATTTGCTGACATATACTTTTTCCTCTTTCACTTTGAATTTCACTATTTTCTTCTAAATATATTACCTTATTGGTACTAAAAATAAAACACTTTATTTTGCCGCTATAATTTGGTATAATAAGTAATGTTTATGTCTAAACTTTAAATAAGTAATTATACATAACGGAGGTAGATATATGAATTACGGTAAAAGTAATGTTGTAAAAAAGCATAAAGAGCTGGCTTCTACATCTAAACGTCTTACCACAAAGATTATGGTAGGAATGTTTAAAGTTTCTATATTCGCACTTATTTTGCTTGCAGGAGCTGTAGGCTTCTTAGGATTAGGTATGATAAAAGGAATTATCGACGGAGCACCAGATATTGAAACTATAAATATCGTTCCTGCCGGAGAAGCTACTACAATATACGACTCTGATGGAAAGGTTATCGAAAAGCTTATCACAGACGGTTCAAACCGTTTCCCTGTTTCACTGGATAAGATTCCAATGCATTTAAGATATGCATTTATCGATATTGAGGATGAAAGATTTGAAACTCACAACGGTATCGATATAAAAGGTATCTTCCGTGCCGCTTATCAGACATTACAGGGCGATATGCAGGGTGCTAGTACCATCACACAGCAGTTATTAAAGAACAATGCATTTGACGACGGTGGTCGCGAAGACTCTACAGGAGCATTAATTAAGCGTAAAATTCAGGAAATTTACCTTGCACTTCAGCTTGAAGAAAATGTAAGCAAGGATATTATCCTAGAGAATTACCTTAACACTATCAATTTAGGAAGTGGATGCTACGGGGTTCAGGCTGCAGCACAAAGATATTTTAACAAGGATGTATCTGAAATTACCATATCAGAGGCTTCAGTTATAGCTGCTATCACACAGAATCCTTACGGATATAATCCAATATATCATCCTGACAAGAATGCAAAAAGACGTGCTCACGTACTTGAATATATGCTAGAAAATGAGCATATAACTAAAGAACAGTACGAAGAAGCCTTAGCAGATAAGGTTTATGATAGAATTCAAGAAACAAGCACTATTACAGCAGATACTACTCCTTACTCATTCTTTACTGACGAGTTAATCAAACAGGTAATAAATGATTTGCAGGAGCAAAAGGCTTACACATATACTCAGGCTGTAAATGCTCTATATAGTGGCGGTTTAAAGATTTATTCAACACAGGATACTGCTATTCAAAATATTTGTAATGAAGAGACAAACAACCCTGATAACTATCCAAAAGAGGTTTCTTATTCCTTTGACTGGGCTTTTTCAGTTTTATTACCTGAGCCAGACAAGGACGGCAACACACAGATTAACTACTCTCAGTGGTCAATCATCAATTATCACAGAAATGTTTTAGGAAACAAGCAGTTCAAGCTTATATTTGACAGTCAGGAAGAAATCGATAAGTGTATCAATGATTACAAGAAGGAAATCTTAAAGGAAGGCGTCGAAGTATTAGGTGAAAACCTTATTGTCTCAATCCAGCCACAGGTTTCGTTTACTATAATGGATCAAAAGACTGGTTATGTAAAAGCCTTAGTAGGTGGCCGTGGTGAAAAATTGACAAACCGTGCCCTTAACCGTGCTACTGATACAACAAGACAGCCTGGTTCCTGCTTCAAGGTTTTAGCTGCATTTGCACCAGCAATTGATAGCTACGGATATACTATCGCTTCTACTATTGATGATTCGCCATATTACTATGAAAATGGTAGACTTGTAAACAACTGGTGGGATAACCCAAAGAAGCAGCTCACTGCTGACTCTCGTACCTATCGTGGTTTACAAAGCATTAGAACTGCTATTGCAAATTCTATGAACGTTGTCACTGTTAAGGTATTAGATCAAATCACGCCTTCTGCAGGATATGCATATTTAAAGGAATTTGGATTTACAACATTAGTTGACAGTAGAAAAAATGCTGATGGAACATATGATACAGATATTATCCAATCATTGGCCTTAGGCGGTGTCACTGATGGTGTTACAAATATGGAGCTTTGCGCTGCTTACGCTACTATAGCTAACGGTGGAGAATATACAGAGCCTTTATATTATACAAAGGTTTTAGATAACTCTGGTAAAATCATCTTAGAGCGCGAGCCTGAAAGAAGACAGGTATTAAAGGAGTCTACAGCATACATTCTCACTGATGCTATGCACGGTGTAGTTACAGCTGGTGGTACTGGTACTAAAGCAAATCTTGACAATATGTATGTAGCTGGTAAGACAGGTACAACTTCTAACAGCTACGATATATGGTTTGCCGGTTATACTCCTTACCTTACAGCAACCATATGGAGTGGATATGATCAAAATGTGTTAATGGACAATACATCTTACCATTTAGTAATATGGAAGAATATTATGAGTCGTGTTCACGAGCTAAAAGGATATGAATATGCTGAATTCAAACGCCCAGACTCCGTGGTATCTGCACAGGTTTGTAAGAAATGCGGACAGTTAGCAATTTTAGGTCTATGCGATAAGGACCCTGAAAAAAATATGATTACAACTGAATTGTTTATCGCTGGTACCGTTCCTACCGAAAGATGCGTGTGCCACGAGGAAGTTTCAATATGTAATGATTCAGGACTTTTAGCTACAGAAAAATGTACTAATGTAACAAAGAAAATTTTCAGAATTCGTTATCAAGGCACAGAAGGTAAGACCTGGGATACTCCTTACACACGACCTGAGAATCTGAAAGACGAATATTGTCACTTACATCCATAAATCTTAGTGACTAAAAACTGTATAAAATGTTAATAATACCCTTAATGGATTATATTTTAATTCATTAAGGTTTTTTTATTTTTATTAACCCATTATGAAAGGAGCGCTATGTCAGAAACTGTTTATATCAAAATACCTACTTCTACAAAAGTAAATAAACATCATGTAGTGTTAGGGGATGTAGCAAAGATTTACTCAAAGGACAAATGCATTGTCCAAAAAATAAAACCCCTTAAAATATATACCTTTCATAATCCCAAGAAGAATCGTGTAATCATTTCTTCTATGAAGATTATTGAAACGATATGTTCTCACTTCCCCAACATAGATGTAGTTCACATGGGCGAGCCCGACTTTCTTCTAGAATACGAGCCTTTAAAATGCAAATGTAAATTCTTAGAATACATCAAAGTCGCTCTGTGCTGTTTACTTATATTTTTTGGTTCTGCTTTTACCATAATGACCTTCAACACTGATGTATCTATGGCTGAACTTTTTACTCATATATACGAGGACCTTACAGGCCATAAACGTACCGGAATAACCATTCTTGAGATTTCTTATTCAATAGGTGTCGGTCTTGGTATTATCATTTTTTATAACCATTTCGGTAAGAAAAAGCTATCAAACGACCCTACTCCTATAGAGCTTGAAATGCGTAAATATGAAACTGATATAGAGGAAGCTCTTATAGCCGGTGTAAATAACAAGGAGGAGCATATCGATGTTGACTAATCCTATTTTAGCTTCTATTGCCCTTATAGTTATCGGTTTAGCCAGTGGAACCGGTGCTGCCGCTGGAGTCTTTGCCTTAATTACGAAAGTAGGTATATTACCGCAAATTGCTGACAAAACTAAAACCACGGCTTATGTAACAAAATACGAAACAGCAGTATTAGCAGGTGGCGTAGGTGGCACTTTATTTTTCCTATTTCCATTTCCTTTTATTCTTCCTGGAATATTTCTAATTATTGCAGGAATATCTTTTGGGATATTTGTGGGATGCCTTGCTACAGCTTTAGCTGAAGCCCTAAATGTTACCGCTATATTCACAAGACGATTACGCCTACACATTGGTATTCCTCTCATTGTGTTATCCATGGCTCTCGGTAAAACTGCTGGGTCGTTACTGTATTATATACGCTCATATTTTCCAAATAAATAAAGGAGGACTTATGTCAAACAAAAATAACAATCAGTCAATCTTAGAAAAGGTTGTCAATTCATCAGATGAAAATCAACAACAAAAAGACTATTCTACTTATGTAAAAAATGTAACACCTACAAAAAGCCTTCCTGCTAATATGTTTAAAGCATTTCTTGTAGGTGGTCTAATATGTGTGCTTGGCCAATTGATAATGAATATTTTAAAGGATTATGGCTTAAATAAGGATGATTCTGCAGCCTACACCAGCTTAATATTAATTGCTCTATCTGTAATCTTTACCGGACTAGGTATCTATTCCAAGCTTGGGGCATTTTCTGGCGCTGGTTCTCTTGTGCCAATTACCGGCTTTGCTAATTCTGTTGCATCCTCTGCTATTGAATTCAAAAAAGAAGGGCAAGTATTTGGTATTGGATGCAAAATATTCACAATTGCCGGTCCAGTAATTCTTTACGGCATATTAAGCAGCTGGATTCTCGGTCTAATTTACTACATTTTACGAATATGGGGGATTTTATAATGAATGATAATACACAATATATAGGAATGCAAAGTATTTCCTTTTCAAATCCAGCTTATATAAAGGAATACTATTCAGTAGTTGGAAAAAAAGAAGGCGAAGGACCACTAGGAAAATATTTTGGTCAAATAGAAACAGATGATATGTTCGGATGCAATAGCTGGGAAGAAGCTGAAAGCGCTCTACAGACAGAAACTGTAAAAGGACTTTTACACAAATCTAATTTGGAACCTCACTCCGTTAGATATACCTTTGCCGGTGATTTACTGGGGCAGCTTATGGCCACATCATTTGGGCTTAAAAGCTTCAATATCCCTTTATTTGGATTATATGGTGCATGCTCAACTATGGGTGAGGCTATTTCTCTTGGGGCGATGACAGTCTCTGCAGGATATGCTGATACAGTCCTATCCTTAGCATCAAGTCACTTTGCCAGTGCCGAAAAAACCTTCCGTTTCCCTCTTGATTATGGAAGTCAGTTAAAATCCTGTGCTACACGTACAGTAACAGGCTGTGGTGCTGTCATTATAGGAAAAGACTCTGGTATTGCTAAAATAACTGGTGTAACCCCTGGTAGAATCGTCGATTACGGATGTAAAGAAAAAGATAATATGGGTGCGTGTATGGCTCCTGCCGCCGCTAATACAATTTATCATAATCTTTCTGACTTCGGCCGCACTCCAGAGCATTATGACAAAATAATAACTGGTGATTTAGGCTATGTAGGACAAACAGTACTATTTGACCTTCTAAGAATAAAAGGATACGACATTAGCAAGGTTCATATGGACTGTGGTATCGAAATCTTTGACAGTTCCACTCAAAATACAAACTCAGGGGGGTCAGGCTGCGGTTGCTCCGCTTCAACCTTCTGTGGATATATTTTAGAGCAATTAAAAGCTCGCAAATGGAGACGTATCCTCTTTGTACCAACAGGTGCTCTTCTATCTCCTGTCAGCGCAAACGAGGGCAATTCTATTCCAGGAATCGCCCACGGCGTAGTAATAGAGAGCGTATAAACTCTATATACTTTATAATTATTTAGTCATGAAAGGAAAGAATTATGGATTATTTAAAAGCATTTATAATCGGTGGCATTATATGTGCTATCGTGCAAATTCTCATAGATAAAACAAAGCTACTTCCAGGACGTATTATGGTTGGCCTTGTGGTAACAGGTACAATCCTAAGTGCCATCGGAATATATGAACCTCTTCTTAAATTTGCAGGTGCAGGCGCCAGTGTACCACTGTTAGGCTTTGGAAATTTACTGTTTAAGGGCATAAAGGAAGCCATCGCAACTGATGGCTTCCTAGGACTCTTTAAGGGTGGTTTCACTGCCAGTGCAGTAGGTATAAGTGCCGCCCTTATTTTCTCTTATATAGCATCTCTCATTTTCGACCCTAAGACAGATGCGTAATTAATGCTATATAGCAAAATCAATATGTTGAATTGTGCCAACAGAACCATTTTCTTTTAAAAACACTCCTGTTTTTTGAATCACTCCATTAGTTTCATTAGTTTCTAAATCATTGAGGGAGAACTGGGTAGAAGCAGCACCGAGATAAATTGCTCCTACTCCAGCTTTTCCTATAGCTATTAAGCTATCACTTCCATCTGCGTTTTTAGTCCAGATTTTAAGATTATTAAATACATCATCTGCTTCATCTATCCATCCATTGCCATCTTTATCATACATAGCTAAGTCTTTAAAACCATCACCTGATTTTGTACCAAATAATTCACTTCCATCATTGATTCTGCCATCATTATTTTTATCTATGGCTAAAAATCCACTATCTCCCTCTAGATAAGATATTTTATCCATTTTACCATCTGAATCTATATCAAAATAAAACTTTTGGTCTGATAAGCTGGCAACTTCATTTCCTATATTGATAACTAGAGGATCTCTTAAAGTCTCAATCGTTTGAACATATGATTCATTTACTGCCATAAAGCTTCTAGACATCTCAAGTTCAACATTAAAATTTATTTCTCTGCCATCAGCAGTTCTTGCAACACCAGTTGTTGAAAATGCAGTATTTTCCACTTCTGCAACAAAAGATGACGTAACTGTATGCTTAACCCATGTATTTCCAGCCGAACCTATGTCACCACCTATATTTATCGTAGCTGAAATATTCTGACTTATACTAAGGCCACTTACTTGTCCATTTCCCTGCCATGACCCACTTATATCATTATACACCTTATCTTTTTCTGATAAATCTTCCTTAGTCTTCTTACTCTCTCTTCCAAGTCTTTTATCCTGCATACTTCTAAGCATTTCAATAATCTTTTTTAAAGTTCTTATTTTCCAATCTCTCTCGTCCTCTATATCATGCGGCTTTTTATTTTTTGCCTCCTTAGCCCTTCTAGTCTGTTCCTCTATCATAGACTGAAGACTATTCTTCATATTTTTTTCCGCAGCCTTCTTAGCCCTCTCCTCCATATCGTCCTTGGCTTCCTTTAGCTGCTCCAATAAATTTTTAGATTCTTGGGAAATAGTTATTCTTGCAGCATCATCACTACCCGCTCTGACTGTTATAGATTCGCTTTGTACATAACTTGTACTTGCATAGTTCCTATTTGATGACATAGATACATCACTTGAATTAATAATCATGGCTTCCACATCCTTTCTCGTCCACGACAAAACACAAAACCTACCATCCATGGCTGGTCTAAATTATAATTATCCTAAACTATATATCGACATATTCATATAATTAATTAAGTGTAATTAAAAATATTTTTATATTTTTTATTACATAACGAAACCCTAGGATATCACTTTTTCAAAAGCAATATATCCTAGGGTTCACTTTTATCTAACTGTATATTATATTTTGTTTACATAATCTTTATTTATCCAGCTTCTGCAAGAAAATTCTTGTTCTTTCATTCTTAGGATTATCGATTACATCCTCTGGCTTTCCTTCCTCTACGATGACACCATCATCCATAAAGATAACTCTATCTGCAACCATTTTTGCAAAATTAATCTCATGTGTAACGATTACCATTGTCATTTTCTCCTCTGCAAGTCGACGAAGAACCTTTAAAATCTCCGCTGTTATTTCTGGGTCAAGAGCACTTGTAGGCTCATCAAAGAATAAAACCTGTGGCTTCATAGCCAAAGCTCTGGCTATAGCTACTCTTTGCTGCTGTCCGCCTGATAGCTGGCATGGATATGCATTCTCTTTATCCTCGAGACCTACCTTCTTAAGAAGCTCTCTTGCTTCATTTATCACTTCATCTTTATTTCTTTTCTGAACACTTATAGGTGCATCAATTATATTCTTAAGAACTGTGTAATGTGGAAAGAGATTAAAATTCTGGAACACAAGGCCAAAGCTTGTCTTTATCTTTTGAAGAATAGCCTTTGATGAATATATCGCCTTTCCGTCCACATCTTCACACACCACCCCCGACGCATATTCAAGTGTTCCGCCGTCAAGTGTTTCAAGTAGTGTCATACATCTAAGTAATGTAGACTTTCCTGAACCTGAAGGGCCTAAAATAGCCACTACTTCACCCTCATTGACCTTCATGGAAATATTTGAGATAACCTGTAAGTCATCGAAGCTCTTTTTTGCATTGCTAATTTCTAATAACTTCATACCCTTCTCCTATCTGTAATACTGAAATTTCTTCTCTACTCGTTCCATAACAAGTGCTACTACAAAGTTAAACACATAATAGAATACACCTGCTATAAATAATGGTAATATACTAGCCTTTGCTGCCGCAACCTGCTTTGCCAATGTAAACATCTCTGTATAAGCAATGGCAAATGCCAATGATGTATCCTTAACAAGTGTTATTACTTCGTTAGTTACAGGTGGAATAACTCTCTTAACCATCTGTGGGAATAAAATCTTCCAATACCTCTGCATTCTTGAATAACCAAGAACATTTGCTGCCTCATACTGTCCAACTGGTATTCCTTCTATGCCCGCACGGTAAATTTCTGCAAAATATGCTGCATAATTCAATGAAAATGCTATTATTACAGCATAGAATCTATATTCCGACGAAAGAGCTATATCAAATAAATAATATGGTCCAAAGAATACCATAAGAAGCTGTAGCATAAGTGGTGTACCACGCATAATAGAAATATATATTTTAGCTACCCATTGTACAGCCTTTAACTTAGACATTCTAATAGCACATATAACTAAACCTAATGGTAGAGAAAATACTAATGTAAGTACAAATATTGACAAGCTGGCAACCATACCCTCACTAAGCTTACCTACCACATCTAAGAATTTATCAATAAATGGCTCCGAGTCATTCTTAGTAGTTACATCATTTAAGTAAGCCGAATCTGTGCCCTCCTTGCCGAGGCACACACTGTCTGACAAACCCCAATCTGCTGCAATTTTAGCAAATGTGCCATCCTTAAGCATCTCATCTAATGTTTCCTGAACCTTATCTCTAAGTTCTGTATTTCCACGCTTAAAGCCGATTCCGTACTGTTCTGTTGCAACTCGCTCTTTAAGCATTTTAAATCCGTTTCCACGCTGTTCTAACTGATAGTTTGCAACTCCCATATCCATACATACAGCATCTGCTATACCTGCTTCCAGGCTCATAAATGCGCTATTATAATCAGCAACCTGCTGAAGCTCTTTAAACTCCTTACATAATGCCTTATTCTCATCTGTTGCGCCATCACCTGTAAATGCTGCAAGAGCTGAAGAATCTGTCTGAACTATTACAACCTTACCCTTTAAATCCTGCAATGTCTCTATTCCAGAATTATCCTTTACAATTACAACCTGTGAATTATCTACATATGCCTTAGACCATGTGTATAAACTTTCTCTTCCGTTAATTGTAAAACCATTCCAAATACAGTCAATTGTTCCAGACTTTAATTCCATATCCTTAGAGTCCCAATCAATAGGCTGTTTCTTTAAGGTCCAACCATTTCTTTTACAAACCTCTTCTGCAAGACTTAAATCAAAGCCCACATACTCACCATTATCATCCTTATATCCATATGGTGGGAATTCCGCATCAAAGCCTACTGTAAATTCATCGGTATCTTCTTTTTTGCAGGAAACAAAGCATCCCATAATCAATGACATAGCCAGCAATAAAACTAGCACTTTGCTCATTCTTTTCATTTATCTTCTCTCCTTAGTAATTTATTACTGTAATTATATTAAACCGTTATCATTTTACCCCACTAAAGCGATTTTGTCTATGTTTTTAAGTAAAATTGTAAATAAAAAAGGAAACACATCCTATTAACCTTTCAGCTAATCAGATGTGTTTAATATCACTATCATCTCAAATTCTATAATAAACCTATAAAACCTTTGACAAAAATTCCTTAAGTCTAGGATTCTTTGGATTTCCAAAGAACTCTTCTGGTGGTGCACACTCAAGAATCTGTCCGTCATCAATGAAAAGCACCTTATTTGCTACTTCCCTAGCAAATCCCATCTCATGAGTAACAATAATCATTGTCATACCCTCATTAGCAAGAGCCTTCATCAAATCAAGAACCTCCCCTACCATCTCTGGATCAAGAGCACTTGTTGGCTCATCAAAAAGGATAACCTCTGGATTCATAGCAAGAGAACGAACGATTGCAACTCTCTGCTTCTGTCCACCTGATAATGTAGATGGATATACATCGGCCTTATCTAAAAGACCTATGCGCTGTAAAAGCTCCTCTGCTTTAATTCTTGCATTCTTTACTATCTCAGCCTTTGTAGTGGTAATTTCTACAGGTGCCTTCTTCTTATCCTTGCCTCTAAACAAGTTTGTAAACTTAATTATTCTATTATGTCTCTTTGCCTTCTTTAAATCCTTACATTGAAGATGAACTGGCGCCAACATAATATTTTCAATAACTGTCTTATTGTTAAATAGATTAAAGTGCTGGAATACCATACCCATATTTCTTCTGTGAACATTGATATCAACCTTCATATCAGCTATATCTACGCCGTGGAAAATAATCTGTCCACCTGTAGGGTCTTCCATACAGTTTAAGCATCTAAGAAAAGTACTTTTTCCTGAGCCTGAAGGACCGATAACTACCATTATATCGCCTTTTTCAATAGTAACATTTATACCATTTAAAACTTTATTATCACCGAAGTGTTTTTCAAGATTAATTACGTCTATCACTTTTTCTCAGGCTCCTTTCCATAATTTTAATGCCTAAACTTATAATAAGTATAAGAACCATATATATCATAGCCATCACAAGATATGGAACCATAAACTCGTAATTATTGCTACCGATATAGTTAAACGCTATGTAAAGGTCAGTAGCACCTACAAAGCTTACTACTGAAGTTTCCTTTATAAGAGCAATAAACTCATTACCTAATGTTGGAAGAATATTTTTTACTGCCTGTGGAATCACAATCTTTAACATAGATGTGCTAAAGCTAAGTCCCACAGCTCTTCCTGCCTCCATCTGTCCATTATCAACAGACATAATACCACTTCGCATAATCTCTGAAATATATGCGGCACTATTTAAACCGAATACAAGTATAGATACATCCACACCAGTAATCTTTATACCCATAAGAGGTAACAATACATAGTAGAATACAAGCAGCTGCACAACTATCGGTGTACCTCTAAACAATGCTACATAAAATGAGCATATTCCATTGAGTATCTTAGGCATAAGCTTATACTTAGGTATAACTCTGACAACTGCTATAAGAGTTCCTATAATTATACCAATAATAAGACCAAGCACTGCTATAAGGAGCGTATTTTGAAGTCCTTCTAACACTTTAACATATCCCTTATAGTCAATGAATATCTCTATAAATTTGTCTATCTTCTTCGAAAAGTCTCCCATGAAATATCCTCTCTAGCCTATTACTGCATATCATTGATTGCTTCTGTAATACATGCTGCTGGAGCTGAATCAATGATTACATACTTAATATTTTTGTTAATTAAATCCTGTACTGCCAATGAACCGTTCTTGTATGCAACAGTCTTAAAGTCAAAGCCTTCAAAGCCCCATTCTTCATCACCTTCACAGTAGAACTGTCCTGTTGTTCCATTCTGAACACCAACCTTTACGTCACTACCTAATGTATTAAGAATCTTTTCAACATCCTCTGCTGTCTTACAATCATCAAATGTATCATCATCAGCTGGAACGATAATCTTCTGTGATGCTGAGTAATATGAATCTGTAAATGTTACATACTCCTTACGGTCTTCCTTAACTGTAAGACCTGCCATAGCTATATCACATTTCTGCTGACCTACAGCAAGACAAACTGCATCGAAATCCATATTCTGAATAACAAGCTCCTTACCAAGTGCATCTGCAAGTGCCTTAGCGATTTCCATATCGATACCAAGGTAGCTCTCGCCCTTTGTCCACTCAAATGGTTCAAATGAAGCATTTGTAGCAACTACTAACTGATCCTTACTTGAATCAAGCTTTGCTGATGTAACTGGAACTGGCTCACCATCACCGAAATATCTGTTACAGATTTCATCAAATGTTCCATCTTCCTTAATCTGTGCGATAAATGTATTCACATCCTCTAAAAGCTCTGGCTGATTCTTATCAACACCAAATGCATATTCCTCACTTGTAAGGTCGATTTCGATAACCTTTACCTTCTTCTCTGCTTTATCCTTACCACAGCCTACAAATGTAGAAGCTGCCATAACAGTTGCAAGTCCAAGTGCTATTAACTTCTTAATTTTCATCTTAAACATTCCTTTCTTTTTAACATGCCATATTATGTATCTTAGTATTGTATTTTACATATACTAACATAGATATTATTTATATCATTTTATTGGCACTTTTTCAAGTAAAACCAGTGTTTTTTCTATTTTACTGTACCACTGCATCAAAACCCAAATCATCAAGCTCTGATATCGCAGTCTTTACGCATTGGTCACATCCATTAATTGTTACTGTCTTATCCTCCAATGATACGTTAAAATCAAGATTTACCTGGTTTAATGCGTTAGTAATTCTCTCTACACACTTTCCACAATGCATTCCTTCAACCTTTAATACTGCCATAATTATTGCTCCTTTCAAAATCATAAATTGTATGTTTATAGCTACCTCTTACAAATTTCACTCCCTAAAAGCTTCTTATTGCATCATCCTCATCACTATCTACTTCAATTGACTTTATAACAACATAATAAGAAACATTTTCATTTACTGAAACCAACACCCTATCTCCTACCTTATGACCCATAACTGCCTTACCTATAGGAGACTCTATGCTTATATTTCCACCTAAGGAATTTCCTCTGACAGAAGTAGTTATCTTGAATCTTTCTGTCTCATCATCTTCCTCAAAATATAGCTCAACCACTTTATTTATACCTACTTCATCATCTTCAGATTCATCTGAGACAATATTTGCATTTTTAATCATTCGCTCCAAATAACGAATACGACTCTCATTCTTATTCTTATCTCGCTTAGCTGCATAATACTCAAAATTCTCGCTTAAATCTCCCTGAGCTCTTGCTTCCTTAACAGCCTCTATAGCCTCTGGACGAACTACCAGCTTTCGGTAATTTATCTCTTCCTGTATTTTTTTTATGTCATTTTCTGTAAGATTATCTCCCATATAGCTTCCTCATCTTTCTATCAAAATTTAATAGTCCTCAAAACACTATAGAACTTTACCTCATCATATCCATCACTTATTATATTATATCTAATGATTTTTTCTTAGCTTCTTCGTCTTAAGTCTGAGCGCATTACTTACCACACACACCGAGCTTAAAGACATTGCAAGCCCTCCAAGCATAGGATTTAACAACAATCCATTCACACTATATAATACACCAGCGGCAATCGGAAGTCCAATTGAATTGTACAAAAATGCCCAGAACAAATTCTCTTTAATATTTGTAATGGTGAGATGGCTAAGTCTTATAGCGGCCGGAACATCTAATAAATCCGACTTCATCAGTACAATATCTCCCGCTTCGATAGCAATATCTGAACCGTTGCCTATAGCACATCCAACATCCGCCTGTGTCAACGCAGGAGCATCATTGATTCCATCTCCAACCATCATAACCTTACGGCCTTCTTCTTGCAGCTTTGATATAACACCTGCCTTATCCTCAGGCAATACTTCTGCTACAATTTCATCAACACCTGCCTGTCTTCCAATAGCACCTGCCGCCCCCTTATTATCACCTGTAAGCATTACAACGTGAAGTCCTGTATTCTTCATAATAGATATGGCTTCTTTACTAGTTTCCTTGATTGTGTCAGCCACACTTATAATTCCCCTCAATTGTCCATCTATAGCTACAAGAAGAGGTGTTTGACCTTCTTTCTCATAATTGTCCATCTTTTCTTCAAAAGACTCATTTATAGCTATATTAAATTTACTCATAAGCTTTCTATTTCCTACAAGCACCTTATTAGTAGTTAAACCGTCCAATGGCTTATCACTCATTGCTTCATCTTTAGCTTTAATGTAAGACTCTACACCCATTCCAGAATGATTTGTAAACTCTGACACCTCATATCCGAATTTCGTCATACCGCAAGCATTTTTGTCACATATGCTCTCACTTACTTCTGTCGCCTTATCTATGACAGCCTTTCCCAGCGGATGCTCTGACACACTTTCCACTGTAGCTGCAATCTTAATCAGCTCCTCTTCTGTGATACCTTCTGCAAAAACCTCGCGAACGGAAGGCTTTCCTTCTGTTATAGTTCCTGTTTTATCTAAAACCACCGTATCTACCTTATGGGCAATTTCAAGTATCTCACCATTTCTAATAAGTATGCCATTAGAGGCTCCAAGACCTGTACCAACCATAATAGCAGTAGGAGTTGCAAGTCCTAGAGAGCATGGACACGCTATTACTAAAACTGACGTAAATATTTTAAGTACAAATGCCAAGTCCTTTCCAAGAATCAGCCAAATAATCCCTGCAATGACAGCTATACATATAACAGCAGGCACAAAGACACCAGCCACCTTGTCAGCAAGCTTAGATATAGGCGCCTTCTTCCCCTGTGCATCCTCTACAAACTTAATAATCTTAGATAAAGTTGTATCTTTACCAACTTTTGTAATCTTTATATGCAACATACCATTAACATTTATACTTCCACCTATTACATTGTCCCCTTCTCCCTTTTCAACCGGAATACTCTCACCTGTAATCATAGCTTCATCTACGCCGCTATTACCTTTGATAACTACACCATCAAGAGGTATTTTCTCACCAGGTTTTACCAATACCACATCATCTATTTTAAGACTCTTAGTTGGAACCTTAGTTCCGTCTAAAAGATTTGCCTCATCTGGGGATATTTCCATAAGTTTTCGAATTGCACCCTTAGTTTTAACCTTGCTTAAACCTTCAAGATATTTTCCAAACATAATAAGTGTTATAACTACTGCTGCCGATTCAAAATACAAGTTATGAACATAATGACTATTTAATGGAATCAAGTAAGTCATAACAAGGCTATATATAAATGATGCCGCACTTCCTATAGCCACAAGAGAATCCATATTAGGATTCAAATGAAATAAAGACTTAAATCCATTTATAAAAAACTTTTTTCCAAACCACAATATTGGAATAGTCAATAATAGCTGTGTCAATGCATAATTGCCTGGATATTTGTCCATATCCATTATAGGAGGAATCGGCAAGCCCTTTATAAGCATAGGACCCATAGAAATATACAAAAGAAATACTGTAAATACAGCTGCACTTATTAAATTCTTCTTATGTATCCTTAAATTTTCCTCTTCCTTCTCATATATATTCTCTTTATTGCTTTCAACTACACTGCTAACACTACCCTCTTTGACGTTAACATAATCTTCAACATTTTCTTTAGTTTCAAGTGTTTCCTCTTCCTCATAAAGACTAATTCCAAATCCAGCTTTTTTTACCTTTGACATAATAAGCTCTCTTGTAACCTTTGCTTCATCATAATATATAATCATCTTATTTGTAGTCAAATTAACATCGCTGCGCTCTACACCCTCAAGCTTTCTCGTAACTCGTTCCACTGCCGCCGAGCATGCTGCACAGGACATTCCTTCTATCAAATATACTTCTTCTATCATCTATACATATTCCTCCACTTGTATGTAAATTCTGCCCTTCCTTGTCTCTCCAAATATCTGCTTAAAGACCATCTTTCCATAACCTCTAACAGCAATAATATCATCCGTCTTTACCATATAGCTGTTATTTTCACATAACCTTTCATTTAAAAATACTTTTTTACTCCTAAATAACTCCAATACCTGATTTCTCGACATATTGTATTTCCCTGCTATAACCACATCTAAACGAAGAGAAGATACTAAAAGCTTGCTTTCTTTTCTCTTGGACTGAAATTCTATAGGCAGTTCATGGATTTTTGTAACCTTTATATGCGTGTGTTTAACCTTCTTAAGATTATCTATTATATAATCAGCCATTTTATCCTCTACATACACATAGGCAAGCTTATCCACAACTAATATATCACCTATAGTTTCTCTCTTTATTCCAAGATTCATAATAGCTCCAAGAAAATCTCTATGAGTGAAATCATCAGAAAATTTCTTAAGAATCGGTTCAATACAGATAATAGCTATAGGAAAATCCACCTCGTATCCTATAGATTCCCTATCCCCAAATCTTGCCATCTTTCTCTCAGCATCTTCTCTTCCACCCCAGAGCTTACATATAAGCTTATGCTCCTTAACTGTTTCATGTAGTAAAGAAATATCTGTCGCTGATAAAAATCCAGTAAAAAAATATTGGGAGCACTTAAACGAGCGCTCCGCCAATTCTATTATTCTTTTTTGTAAATAAATCTCTTCGTCAGTCATAATATATACCGTTCTAACAATCTTTCACTGTAAATTATTATTTACATTCCTCAATCATTTTTTCTATCTCTGCTTTTGTAGCAAATCCCACATGTTCCTTTACGCACTTACCTTCCTTTAAGAACACTAATGTAGGAATACTAGCAACTTTGTAAAGAACAGCCAATTCTGGATTCTTATCTACATCTACTTTTACAACCATTACATCCTCATGGTCATTTGACACCTGCTCGATAACTGGTGCTAACATTTTACATGGGCCACACCATGTTGCAAAAAAATCAATAAGAACTAACTTATCGCTTTTAAGTACCTCATTGTTATATTCTTCAAAATTAATCTCTCTTGCCATAAAATTCATCCTCTTTCTTTTATTATTTTTCTAAAACCCTACGATTGTTTTTACACATTTTTCTAATCATTAGCAATCCCTAAGATTACCTTTTTGTACGTTTTCCCCTATAATCTCTATAACCATCTCATATAATTTTTCTGAGCCTGGCTTTATCTTTTTCAAAGCTCTATCCCTTACTTTTGATGCTGCCACCTCATGTTCACGCCAAGCCAATCCATTAGATGCATCATTTAACATAAGCGGCTGAACGCTATCTATAGCTGTGGCAAATTTCGCTTCCGGTGTGCTTGCTTCTTCAAATTCCAACCATAAATCCATAAAATACTGTCCCTGCTCAGGTGACAACATTCCGAATATTCTGTCTGCCGCCTTCTTCTCTCGCTCTGCTTTTGTTGAATTGCCTGCATCGTCATAAGCATAAGTATCACCTGCATCAATTTCTACCACATCATGGATAACTACCATCTCAATAGTTCTTCCTATGTCAATCTTTTCATTGGCATATTCAGATAACAACATAGTCATAATTGCAAGATGCCATCCATGCTCTGCATCGTTTTCTTTTCTCAAAGCATTTAGGATATAAGTCTGACGTCCAATCCCTTTTTCCTTATCCATCTCCAATGCGAATTTCATCTGTTTTTTCAAGCGTTCATCCATATTATGTTAACCTCTTTTAATTTTTGCTTTGTTTTTTGTGATTTCGTTTTAAATTTTGTGGCATATGCGATATTTTCCCATCTTTATCATATAATTTATCCATTAATTATTTGTCTTACCAGTTAATAACTCCTGCTTTCTCTTCTTCATATGATATAAGATAATATCTCTCGCCTTGGCAGCTTCTACCTTCTCTAATGGCGGAACATCCTTTAACGGATACTCCATTCCCAATGCTTCATACTTAGGCACGCCCATAGTATGATATGGCAATACATCCAATGCTTTTACATTATCAAGCTCTCCTAAAAATGCGCCAACTTTCTGCAAATACTCTGTTTTATATGTGATTCCCGGTACTGTCACATGACGAATCCAAACAGGAAAATCAATCTCATTTAGGTATCTAGCCAAGTCAAGGATATTCTCATTGGTGTGTCCTGTGAGTATCTTATGTCCTTCGTCATCAATATGCTTAATATCAAGCATAATCAAATCAGTATACTTCAACAACTCATTAAACTTGTCCATAAACACTTGACTTTTCCTGTTGAATACTACACCTGATGTATCTATACATGTATGGATATCCCTTTTCTTAGCTTTTTTAAACAGCTCAATCATAAAATCAATCTGAAGTAATGGTTCTCCACCGGTTACAGTTAGACCACCATTGGTAAGATAAGGTCTGTACTTCTCAAAATCTTCTATCAAATCATCTGTACTTCTAAGTGTACCAGCATTGATCTCCCAAGTATCAGGATTGTGACAATACTGGCATCTCATAGGACAGCCCTGAACAAAAATAACATATCTTACACCTGGTCCATCTACTGTTCCAAAGGTTTCTATTGAATGAATACGTCCCTCCATAATTATACCGTACCTTTCTTTTACATAATAAACTACTTGAATTATACAATAAAAACCAACTTTCTTAAAGATATTTTAATACTATTTATTTGTTAAATTTGTATTTCATAGCTCTTAACGCATTTAAAATAGCTATAACACAAACTCCAACATCTGCAAATACTGCGTACCACATTGAAGCTATACCTAATGCTGCAAGGAATAACACAAGTACCTTAACACCGATTGCAAATACAATATTCTGCTTTACGATTGACAATGTCTTTTTTGATATTTTTATAGCTTTAACAATGCTTGATGGCTTATCATCCATGATTACAATATCTGCTGCTTCTATGGCTGCATCCTGGCCTAAACCTCCCATTGCAATACCTATATCAGCTCTGGCAAGAACTGGTGCATCATTAATTCCATCACCAGCAAAAGCCACCTTCTTTTCCCCTTTATTTTCTGCCAATATCATTTCTAATTTATCAACCTTATCAGCTGGCAACAACTGACTATATATTTCTGTAACGCCTAGACTATTTCCAACATATTCAGCTATATTTTTCTTATCACCTGTAAGCATAACAGTTTTTTCAACACCTACTGTTTTCAAACCTAAAATAGCATCCTTAGAATCATCCTTTATCTCATCCGCTATAACTATAGCACCTATATATCTTAGCTTATCTTCACTTTCTCCTATGGCCACATAAACTATCGTTCCTAACTCTTTACACACCTCATAGGAAATACCAACCTTGTCCATAAGCTTATGATTTCCAACATAAATAATTTGTCCCTCTGCCATAGCTTTTATACCATAACCAGTTATTTCTTCAAAATTACTACCATCTGTCTTTAATTCCAAAGCCTCAATAGTTTCTAAAATATCTGAATGCTCTAACACCCTATTTTTATAGGTTTCTTTAAGTGATAAACCAATAGGATGGTTTGAATATAGCTCTGCTATAGTTGCATATTTAATTACATTTAGTTCTTTTTCATCTCCGTATGGTATTGCATTAACTACTTTAAAGTTTCCTTTTGTAAGTGTTCCAGTTTTATCAAATACGACTACTCCTGTCTTAGCAAGAGCTTCCATATAAGAACTTCCCTTAATCAATATACCATTAGCTGACGCACCACCTATTCCTGCAAAGAAGCTAAGTGGAACGGAAATAACTAGCGCACATGGACAAGAGATAACTAAAAAGCTAAGGGCTCTGTATAACCACTTATACCATACATCCACCACACCGACACCTTCTATAAATGGTGGAATTGTAGCAAGCAAAAGAGCTACAACAACGACCACTGGAGTATAATATCTGGCAAACTTTGTAATAAACTTCTCGCTATCCGCCTTCTTATGACTGGCATTCTCCACAAGTTCAAGAATCTTTGATACAGTTGACTGACTAAATTCCTTTGTAACCTCAATCTCTAAGACACCACTAACACTTATAGAACCACTTATTATATCATCCCCTACATAAATCTCCCTTGGAAGGCTCTCTCCTGTTAGTGCCATAGTATCAATTGTTCCTTCGCCTTTTGCAAGTTTGCCATCAAGAGCAACCTTTTCTCCCGGTTTTACGACAATAATCTCCCCTATTCTAACCTCTGAAGGTTCTTTCTTAACTACAGTTCCGTCATGAAGCTTCACATAGGCTACATTAGGTCTAATATCCATAAGTGCTGAAATAGATTTTCTAGATTTACCCACAGCATAATCCTGAAACATTTCTCCCACTTGATAGAACATCATAACTGCAACTGCTTCAGGATACTCTCCTATGAAAAATGCTCCTACAGTAGCTAACGCCATAAGGAAATTTTCATCGAAAACTTTACCCTTCATTATATTTCTAACAGCAGTTTTTACAACCTCTCCACCTACTGTAAAATATGATATTAAATATAATATCAAGCTTATAGTTTCAACTGTTCCAAGACTTATAGCAAGCTTATGTGATAATTCATAGGAATATTTTCCAACAAATATAGCCGCAACTAAGAATATCCCTGCTAAGAAAATCTTAGCAATTTCCTTACCTTCAATATCTCCGCCATGTTCATGGTCATGTCCGCAACCACAACTATGTTCATGATGATGTTCGTGGTGATGTTCTTTATGATTATGTTCTTTATGATTGCGTTTAGAACAACAACATTCTTTATTTATTTTCTCATCCTTATGTACTTCACACATATTGTTACCTCCGTTTATTATTCCATTATATGTTCTATGCCTTGATTTAATATATGTTCTATATGTCCATCAGATAATGAATAAAAAATTGACTTTCCTTCTTTTCTATACTTGACAAGACGCATTTGCTTTAACATTCGAAGCTGATGTGACACAGCAGACTGACTAATATTTAGTACCTGTCCTATATCACACACACACATTTCTGACTGTAGCAATACGTATAAAATCTTAATTCTAGTAGAATCAGCAAATACTTTAAAAAATTCAGCCAAGTCGAAAAGTACCTCTTCCTCTGGCATATTATCATTAACCTTATCTACAATATCCTGATGAATATGTATATATTCGCAATTACATGGATCATTCTCAGAATTTAAAATATTCACTTTATCTCTCTCCATAACATACATCTCCTTGATAATATTATATAAACTCTTATTTACATTTTAACGTATGAATAATTGTTCATATGTTTATATTATATTTATATTAATGTAATGTCAAGTAGTATTTTAAAAGAAGCTAGAATATCTTTTTAATGATATCCTAGCTTCCTCTTATTTACCTACAATTTATCTACCTATTAAAGCATGCTTCCCTGGCTAAACAAAGACTTCACATGCTTAATATCTTCCATACCAGCCTTATCAGCAGGTACATAATAAGCCTTATCTCTCGCTATCTGATATAACTCTTCCTGTGATAACTCACAAGCATTACGAAACTGCTTTAAAGTAGTCTTAAGCTGCATGTTCTCTGTCTGTGGAATCATCTCACCATATCTTACAAGCTCACCGTTCATACCTGCTAAAACATCATTTACCATTGTCTTTTCCTGCATCTGCATATCAATCCCCTCCTATAAGAACTTCATTAACTGTTCTTTATTCTGCATTGCTGTCTGCGCACCCTTTTCAAAGAAAGCCTTTACCTTTTGGTCTGTTGCACAGTTAGCATATTCCTTAAGCTTACAATGTGATGTGTCAAATCCTGCTATAAGATGGCGAAGATTCTGTAATTCTAATTCTGAAATTTCTGTCATGACTAATTCCTCCTTACATTATATACAATTAATAAAGAGGCTATCTGATAACTTTGATAGCCTCTTTCTATAGTTTGTGTAATCATCATAATAATATACAACGAATTTTACTTATTTTTATCTATTTCAATAAGTTTCTTATAAATAGCAACAGCTAACTTTTTATGATTTTCCTCGTCCATATGAATACAATCAGCTAACGACGCCTCTGCATAATCTGCCGCATTCAAAAAAGATATATCATGTTTACTGCAAATCTTTAAAAATTCTGGTGCTAACATTTTTGATATTGTAACGCTTTCTTTATCATAATTATCAAATACATTGCCATTTTTCCCAAGTTCATCTCGTACTAATACTGGCGAGATAATAAGAATCTTAGGGATGCCAAATCTTTGCCACAATTCCTTTGAATTAATTATATTAATAAATTCTTCTATTCCGTCAGCTATATAGTTAATATTACGATTACTTCCCACCTTAAGTTCGTTAGTTCCCAGCATAACCACTACATAATCAAGAGGCTTATGGGACATTAGTAATAGTTTTAAAGCACTTATGCCACATCTTTCTGGAATAATCAGATCTTTAGACAATATTGTTCTTCCATTTAAACCTTCTTCTATGATTTCATTCTCAGGCATAAGTGTCGCTAATACTTTTGTCCATCTATTAGCATGCCTTAGCCCATTTTGGGGATTATAACCCCATGTATTACTATCACCTATGCATAATATTCTCATAAAATCTCACCATCCTCTCTATCCAACCAACAGTAATATCCCCAACACAGCAAGTGCATACGCCACAAAGAAAGTAATAATAAGCTTTTTTCTTATCTTTTGTTCCTCTGGCACACACTCTTCATTAATTCTATAATTATCAATGATAAAATTATACTTCTCATAAGGTATCTTACTTCCACAATATTCACACACTCCACCATTAAGCAAATTTACGGTACTACCGCAGGATTCACATTCATACATAGAGATTACACTGATATTATCGATAACCATATCTTTAATACCTGATAATGTCAACGTAAGAGTTTCATACTGCTTATCAATTTTTTCACCCATATATCTGTATACGTCCATACCTACATTAGCTATTAGTACATATTCATTCTCAAGCTCTTTAAAATCTATAAATTTAATGTCAGTCAAGCTACAATCTATCACATTGCTATAGTAATCTACTATCCTTGACATCTCTATACGCGTAAATACATTTACATCCTCTGCCCTGTTTGTCATATGGATATTTCTAAGAATCATCTCAAGATTTTGTACAAAAACCTCGCTGCTAAAATCCTTAATTTTTTCTCTAAGTTCTCTATTAAATGGACTATAATTGATTCTAACAAACATATGATTATCATAATATATCCACCTGATAATATTTACAAATATAAGGCATAACCAAAAAGCCAACGACAAAAGCAGCGTTGTTCCACTTATATGCAATCCTGTATCAACCACTTTTTTTATAAGTTCTGCATTACTAAAAAGAGCATCTATGATACAAGCAATAACAAAAAGTGGCACTACAAATATAATGCTAGGTATTAAAACAAATGTAGCTGCCTTCCACATTCTGCCAAACCATCTAGATATTCCCTTTTCATAATCATTTTTCATATAAAAGGATGAAATCTTAAGGTCATTTTCTTGAATATGAAATTTACTATTACAATAGCTACATCCTCCTATAAATGCTGATATGGTATCCTTGTGTCCACATTTTGGACACTCTACATATGTATCCTCTCCATCCTTCATAAGCTGATCTGTACAAACCATCATATCTGCATTTTCCTCGTATATGCAGCTACCATTTTTCATAATTCTTTTATTGACAGTTAATCTTTTTTTCGTAAATCCAGCCTTATATGTAGACCTTTTAGGATACACTTCTGTCTCTATTCTTTTCCTATTTAGCTCTCCTGTCTTAAGAAAGCTTCCACGCTTTTTTCCTTCCTTTTCATCAAGATACTCAAGCTCAATAGTCAAACCATTTTCATCTAAACGTCTCTTACTATGCATAAGACTCTGCCAAAATGGTTGCGTACAAAGGCACGCAATATCCTCTTCATTTTTATGACCACTAAAAAAATCTCTATACTCGTTTATGAAATTAAAAAAATTTGTTTTCATCCTTTCATACATAGAAAAAACCTACTTCCCTAGCCTTACCTTAAAATCCTCATATCCAAAACTTATCAATTCAACTAAGTCACCATTTTCCTTTAAAGCATATATGGAAGGTAAAGGCATTCCATTAAATGTATTATTCTTACACGTTGTATATATTGCCATATCTCCAAATATAACTCTATTTCCAATTTTAATCAAGTCTTCAAAATAGTAATCGCCTATAATATCACCAGAAAGACAAGTAGGTCCACCAAGACGGTAAACAGCACCTTTATCTACATTGGTATAAAAGCCACCGTCTAAATCATGTTCCATATCATTGCCATATGTTTCCATAGCCTTAGCTCTTAATACTGGTGGCATATATGGCATCTCTATTACATCAGGCATATGACATGCAGCTGATACATCTAAAATAGCATTTGTCACATCACCATTTTTCGTAATGTCAAGAACCTCAGAAACAAGATAACCAGCGTTTAATGCACAAGCCTCACCAGGCTCTAAATAAACAACCACCTGATACTTAGACTGAATGTGATTAATAAGACTTTCTAATAATTCAATATTATAATCATCCTTAGTTATATGATGTCCACCGCCAAAATTAATCCACTTAAGCCTAGAAAAATACTTACCAAATTTTTCTTCAACAGCCTTTAATGTAACTTCCAAAGCTTCCGCTCCCTGCTCACACAATGTATGAAAATGTATTCCATCAAGGCTATCTATAAGCTCTGGTGTCATCTCATCATCCCACTGTGCCTTAGTTACACCAAGCCTTCCACCTGGCGCACACGGATTATATATTTCATATCCCTCTTTTGTTGAACACTCTGGATTAACACGAATACCTATGCTCTTTCCTGCCACCTTCGCTCTATTTCCAAACTTTGTCAATTGATTTACGGAATTAAATACAATATGGTCAGCATATTTTAATAACTCATCAAATTCCGGCTCCTTATATGCACCACAAAAAACATGCACTTCGCCCTCTGGCATTTTCTCTGCTCCAAGACGCGCTTCATACAACCCACTGGCCTCTGTTCCTGCAAGGTAATTGCCCAATATATTGTACATATTAAAATTTGAAAAGGCCTTCTGTGCAAGAAGAATTTTACAGCCTGTCCTATCTTGAATACCCTTTAAAATCTCACCATTTCTTCTAAGCATAGCTTCGTCTATAACGTATGATGGTGTAGACAAAGTATTAAATAAATCATCAATATTATATTTTTCAAGCCCCCTAAACTGAGGGGCTAAAACATCCTTACATACTCTTTCCATATTATGCCTCTTATATCATTTTATTCAAGAACCAAGCGAGCAAATCCGTATCATCATATTTGACAAAACTAATCCACAAGCACCGGTTCAAAGGTTTCTTCATATGGCAAACCATACTTAGAAAGCGCTTCCATATAAGGGTCTGGATCAAACTCTTCCACTGTATATACGCCCTTTTTATCCCACTTCTTAGTAAGAAGCATCAACGCACCACACATAGCAGGTACACCTGTCGTATAAGAGATTGCTTGAGAGCCAACCTCTTTGTAGCATTCCTCATGGTCGCACACATTATAAACATAATATGTTTTATCCTTACCATCCTTCTTTCCAGTAAATATACATCCAATATTTGTCTTACCCTTAGTTCGTGGTCCAAGTGTAGCAGGTTCTGGAAGAAGTGCCTTTAAAAACTGAATCGGAACTATTTCTCTACCTTCATACATAATCGGTGTAGTAGAAAGCATCCCCACATTTTCAAGACATTTCATATGAGTAAGATAGCTTTGACCAAATGTCATAAAGAAACGAATTCTCTTAACACCAGGTATATTTTTAGCCAATGATTCTATCTCCTCATGGTGAAGAAGATACATATCCTTTATGCCTACCTTATCAAATTCATATTCTCTCTTAATGCTCATGGCTGGAATCTCAACCCAATGTCCATTCTCCCAATAGCTTCCCGGAGCAGATACTTCTCTTAAATTAATCTCTGGGTTAAAATTTGTAGCAAAAGGATATCCGTGGTCTCCCCCATTACAATCTAAAATATCGATAGTCTCAATGGTATCAAAATGATGTTTCAATGCATACGCACAATAACACTGGGTCACACCAGGGTCAAAACCAGAACCTAAAAGAGCTGTAAGCCCTGCCTTCTCAAACTTCTCCTTATAAGCCCACTGCCAGCTATAATCAAAGTATGCAGAAAAGCCCTCTTCCTTACAACGCTTTTCATATATTTCTTTCCATTGAGGGTCCTCTATATCCTCCGGCTCATAATTAGCTGTATCCATATAATTTACGCCACAGATAAGACAAGCATCCATAATAGTCAAATCCTGATAAGGCAATGCTATATTCATAACAAGCTCAGGCTTATAGCTATTAATAAGCTCAACAAGCTCGTCTACATTGTCTGCATCTACCTTTGCAGTTGTAATATTTGTAGCAGTCTTTCCTCTAAGCTTATCTGCTAAATCATCACACTTAGACTTAGTCCTACTAGCTATGCAAATGTCAGTAAACACTTCACTTACCTGACAACATTTCTGGATAGCCACTGAAGCTACGCCACCACATCCAATAATTAACACTCTACTCATTTATTCTACCTCATTAACTTTCTCAATAATTACTTTTATTTACATACATATCACTTGACTACCATATAAAATTCTACGGATTGTTACGTGCTACGCACTCTGCAATATAGCAAGCATCAGCTCTCTTAACACCTTGCAAGCCACTGCTGTAGATGCACCGCTGCCATCAAGCATAGGAGCTAATTCATTAACATCGGCACCTACTATATTTGTCTTAGCTACAAGCTTTATAGCCTCAAGAAGCTGTATAAATGTAACTCCACCTGCTTCTGGCGTGCCTGTCCCTGGAAATACTGAAGGGTCAAGACAATCTAAATCAATAGTAAAATACACAGGCACATTTTCCTTCACAAGCTTGTCCACAAGCTCCTTTAAGCCCTCAAAAGAAAACTTATGCATATCTGTATGTTCTTTTGCAAACAGGAACTCCTCTCGCTCACCACTTCTTATACAAAACTGATGAATCCTACCATCGCCTACTATCTCATGACATCGTCTCATCACACATGCATGACTAAGTCCCACACCCAAATACTCATCCCTTAAGTCAGCATGAGCATCAAAATGAATAATATGTAAATTATCATATTTACAAGCTACTGCTCTCACACTTCCTAAGGTTACCAAATGCTCCCCGCCTATAAGCAACGGAAGCTTTCCTGCATCTAGAATTACACGTGTCCTATCCTCAATATCCTTTAACGCCATTTCCTGACTACCAAAACAAAGCTCCAAATCGCCACTATCAAACACCTTATAATCTAGCAAATCCTTATCCTGATAAGGACTATATGTCTCTAATCCAAAGCTTTCATGGCGCATAGCAGCCGAACCAAATCTCGCTCCCGGTCTAAAGCTTGTAGTAGAATCAAATGGTGCACCAAACACCACCATTGAAGCTTCCTCAAAAGAAGCTTCACAGCCTATAAAGTTTTCTACATTTCTCTTTAAATCAATATTCATTTCTTTTAATCCATCCTTCATTTTATTTACCTCACAACCAAATATCCACTTATCACTCTACTTCCTTAAGCATTTCCTCAAGAAACGCTGGTAAATAAAACGCACCCTTATGTAATCTTGTAGTATAATACTTAGTTCTAAGATTCAAGCTATTCCATCTAGCCCCATCCAAATCATCAATAGGATGATATTTTTTGCTTGCAAAGCCAAATAGCCAATATCCCGCAGCATATGTGGGAATATGAGCCTGATAAACTCTAGAAATTGGGAATGTGCTGGCTATACGACCATGGCTTCTCTTCATAGCATTAGCATCCTCCTTATAAAAGGGACTTCCCTGCTGATTTACAAGTATTCCATCACTTTTTAATGCCTTATAGCAATTTCCGTAAAACTCCTTTGTAAAAAGTCCCTCTGCTGGTCCAAACGGATCATTGGAATCCACGATAATAAGGTCATACTCCTCCTCGCATTTTCTTATAAACTTAAGTCCATTTTCAAAGTAAATATTTACTCTTCTATCATCAAGTCTACTGGCATTTTCCGGAAGATACTGACGACAAACCTTTATAACCTCCTCGTCCATCTCTACCAAATCGATTCTCTTTATAGAATCATATCTGGTAAGCTCATGAACCACACCTCCATCTCCAGCACCTATTACCAAAACCTTTTTTATATTTGGATGAACTGCCATAGGTACATGTACTATCATCTCATCATATATAAATTCATCTCTTTCCGTAAGCATAATATTGCCATCCAATGACAATACTCTGCCAAACTCATCTGTATCAAATACATCAATTCTCTGATAATCACTTGTATTAGAATAAAGCTGTTTATTCACTCTCAAGCTAAGCTTTACATCAGGTGTGTGATGCTCACTAAACCAAAGCTCCATATTATTTCCTCCATATCTATAACCCATAAATCTTTAATCGTAATTTTTGCCTATAAATCCAAAACATTGAGATTCTCAATCCTTGCGTCCTCCGGGCCTGTCATCTGACACCCCTTCTCATGAGCATATGAAATATATTTTAGTATGTCCTTTGTAATACGCTCACCTGGTGCCAGAATAGGAATGCCTGGTGGATAACACATAACAAACTCACTACAAATATGCCCCTCTGTCTCCATTATAGGAAGACTCTTTTTCGGCGCATAAAAGGCCTCCTGTGGACTGGCAACCACAATAGGGTCAATATATTCCTGAGTAAGCAACCCAGATGGATCACCCTTAAATCTACGCTTAATCTCTGCAAGGGCACTAACAAGGCGCTCCACCTCCTGCATTCGGTCACCGATTGACAAATATGCAAGTATGTTTCCTAAATCTCCAAACTCTATCTGAATATCATATTCATCACGTAATATGTCGTAAACCTCGATTCCTGCAAGTCCTATATCAAGTGTATGTACACTAAGCTTTGTAGGGTCAAAATCATAAACCGCATCACCATCTATAAGCTCTCTGCCGAAGGCATAATAATCACCTATTGCATTTATCTCATCTCTAGCATATGTAGCTAATTCAGTAACTGTCTTAAATATCTCTTTGCCTCGAAGTGCCAGATTTCTTCTTGAAATATCCAGACTAGACATAAGAAGATAGCTTCCTGATGTAGTCTGAGTAAGATTGATAATCTGTCTTACGTAACCTGCATTTACATTTTCACCAGCAAGAAGAAAGCTTGACTGTGTGAGACTTCCACCGCTTTTATGCATAGAAACCGCTGCCATATCAGCCCCTGCCGCCATAGCAGAAACAGGAAGATTTTCTCCAAAGTAAAAATGGGTTCCATGAGCTTCATCAGCAAGACAAAGCATACCTGCCTCATGAGCCATATTTACAATCGCCTTAAGGTCAGAGCATATTCCATAATATGTAGGATTATTTACAAGCACTGCCACCGCATCAGGATTTTCCTTAATAGCATTTGCCACCTGTTCCCTCTTCATTCCAAGAGCAATACCAAGCTTCTTATCCACCTCAGGATTAACATAAACTGGAATTGCACCATTTAACACTAATGCATTAATCACACTTCTATGTACATTTCTTGGCAATATTATTTTATCCCCTCTCTTACAAGCTGTAAGCACCATACTCTGCACAGCACTTGTAGTTCCACCTACCATAAGAAATGCATACGCCGCACCAAATGCCTCTGCAGCTAGCATTTCCGCTTCCTTTATAACCGATACAGGATGACAAAGATTATCTAAGGGCTTCATACTATTCACATCCACACCTACACACTTCTCACCTAAAAAGCTTGTAAGCTCCGGATTTCCTCTTCCATGCTTATGCCCCGGTACATCAAATGGTACCACTCTCCTATATTTAAACTGCTCCAACGCCTCATGTATAGGCGCTCTATTTTGATTAATTTCCATCATTATATCCTCCTGAAGCTCTGTGAAATTATACATTTTGTATGATATACGAATTACTCCGTTCTTCGAACTCTCGTAATTCTACAAACATTCGAAATCCGTCCTTTCGGACTTCTTTCTCATGTTTGTTAGGGTTCCAAAGAAGAATAAATAAAGATTTATCTTTATTTATTCTTCTTTATGAACCCCATATCATACAAAAAGGTAGCGTAAACGCTACCTTACTAGTCAAATATCACGCAACTATGCTATCACTTTATCTTGTCAGTGTATTACGAGTACAAAAAATTTATCCTCAACACTATATAATTTCACACAATGCATAACACAATTCAGAGTCTATATAGCAATCATTACTTTTACTACTCTTATTGACTGTTTCACAAGTCAGCGTTTATTCGCTTTTCGGTTTACTTATATGATAAGAAACCAACTTATAAAATAATCGGCAGTGGACCCGGCTGTCCGTATGGCCTTAACTCTTTCGAGTGGTCCTTTAATAATTGGTATAAGAAAAACTCTAAATTACATTTTCTTAAACTGTTTTTCAAAATATCATATAGTGACTTACTTGTCAACAACTTTATACAATTTGATTCTTACCATTTCTCTTAGCCTGAATAAGTCTTTCGTCTACAGTTGCTAACAATTCATCAAAATCAAGTGTTTTATCATCTACAAGAATTCCTGCACTAAAAGTAAATTTAGTCTGCTTCTCCTCCTCTGAAAATGCTTCAAATTCGCCTTTTACCTTTGCAAAAATCTCCATTACGCCTTCTTTATTTACCCCGTCAAATAAAATGATAAATTCCTGTCCACTATATCTACAAGCAATATCATTATTAGAAAGATTGTTAGATAAAATATTCGCCAATGCAACTATCACCTTATCACCAAATGTATAGCCATATGTATCATTAATCACCTTAAAATCATCTATATCTATGTGCGCTATGGCAAATTCCTTTTCTGGTATAGTCATCCATTTTTCCAAGTTATCCATCATATATCTTCTATTGTAAAGACCCGTTAATGAATCTCTATGTGCCACGAATTCCAGTTCCTCCGTCATCTTGACAATTTGTTCTCGCTGTTTTTCATACTGCACAATCAGAATTCTTACTAAGATAAACAATGATATAGACACAATACAAAATGCCCAAAGCATTGTACCCATCTCTGATTCCCTAGTCATCTCCTCAATATCTCTTGGATATAGATAAGATACAGCTATACACATTAAATTAATCATAAATACTGTTCCAAATATTACCCACTGTGATGACTTTGGCAAAAATAATGCGATACAAGCAACAGCTAATACAGGATATGCACTAGCACTTGCTCCATATGAATATAAAATTATAGGGAACTCAAAAACCGCGGCCACTGCCACTATACCTACAGCTGCCACATCCAGTCTTTTAGTTGCAATACCGACAACGCCAAAAACAATCATTGTCACACTACAGATACCACAAATATATGTAATACTAGAAAAGCCGTGTAATAATATATTAATAAAAAAGCCTACAGCATTGGCAGTTGCAACTGTTACTGCCAATGCTCTAAAAAGCTTTACCTTTAATTCTTTATTTAGTTCTTCATTTATATTCATCGAAGTGTACCTCCAAAATGCAATACTCCACTTGTAAATTTTATCACAACAATACTTTTTTGTACAGTTATTAACTAAAAGAAAATGCATCAAAACCAGGATATTTTCCTCTATTTTCCTCTAAAAGCTGCTGTTCAATTCTAAGAAGCTGATTATACTTTGCGACCCTGTCACTTCTGCAAGGTGCACCGGTTTTAATCTGACAGGTATTTAATGCTACAGCCAAATCTGCGATGGTCGTATCCTCCGTCTCACCTGAACGATGAGAAGCAATAGCTGTATATCCTGCATTATGAGCCATCTTTATAGCTTCTATAGTTTCAGAAACTGTACCTATCTGATTAAGCTTAATCAAAATAGAATTTGCATACCCATTTTCTATACCCTCTTTTAATCTTGAAGTATTAGTCACAAACAAGTCATCCCCCACAAGCTGTACCTTTTTCCCAAGTCTATCTGTAAGCTTTTTCCAACCCTCATAATCCTCTTCATCCAAACCGTCCTCAATAGAGTAAATTGGATATTTATTACATAGCTCTTCATATAAATCAATCATTTCATCTGTAGTTCTAAGAACAGCCATAGACTCTGTATCTGGCTTAGACACCTCATTTCCCCTTCTTAATATCTCTGTTTCCCCTTTGAAGTAGTACATACCAGAATTATCCTCATGAAGCTCCGACGCCGCTGCATCCATGGCAAAGACAATATCCTCTCCACACTTATATCCAGCCTCCTCTACTGCCTTTGTAAGATAATTAAATACCTGGAAAGCATCCTTTAAATCCGGTGCAAACCCACCTTCATCACCTACCGCAGTATTTTTTCCATCCTTTTCCAATATCTTCTTTAGACAATGATACACCTCAGCACCCATTCGCAATGCTTCTTTAAAACAAGGTGCACCTACAGGCATAATCATAAATTCCTGAAAATCTACTGTATTTTTTGCATGTGCTCCCCCGTTTAATATATTCATCATAGGCACAGGAAGATAACTTTCGTTTTCTTCTCCTAAAGCTTCTCCTAAAAACCTATATAATGGCATATCTTTAGCAATAGCTGCCGCCCTAGCTGCTGCAATGGATACTGCTAATATAGCATTTGCACCTAATTTTGACTTATCCTTTGTCCCATCTAGCTTAATCATAGCCTTATCAATCTCATATATATTGCTAGGGTCCATTCCCTTTAAACAATCATTAATATGTGTATTAATATTGTTTACAGCTAACAATACACCCTTGCCACCATATCTTACATCATTTGCATCTCTAAGCTCCAACGCCTCAAATTCTCCTGTTGAAGCTCCACTTGGCACCGCTCCAAAACCCACAGTTCCATCTGTCAAATGTACTTCTGCTTCCACGGTTGGATTGCCTCTGGAATCCATAATTTCTCTTCCTATAATCTTTTCAATCTCTAATTTTTTCATATTGCACCTCCCTTATAATCATATGGTAGTGTCAAATGACACTCCATTTTTTTATTTATTAATCTTTATTTTTCAAGGGTTTCCACAACTTTTTAAAATAAAAAGTGACTACCCCCTAAATAACCAGTATAATTGAATCTGCGACAAAACAATTATCCGTATA
>JAFQOW010000031.1 GCA_017412055.1 Lachnospiraceae bacterium
AAGTATTCTACTTGCTGACGAACCCACAGGAGCATTGGATGTGAAGACATCAGCAGAGATAATGGGTGTATTTAAGGAATTAAATGAGCAGGGAATAACTGTTATTATAATTACTCACGATATGGAAGTGGCTGAGGGGTGCGAGAGAGTGATAGAGATAAGTGATGGACAGATATGTAAGTAAATACATACATATGTGAAATTGAGTGCGTAAGAATGATAGAAAAGTTTATACATAATATATCAATTGCTTGTGTAGATAAAATACAAGGAGATGAAAAATATTCTGAGCTAAAATATGCTAAAATTGCTTTTTCTGTAGAGATGCTAATTTCAGAAGGCAGCAAAATATTAATTGTTTTGTTGATATTTGCTATGTGGGGAAAGCTTTATGAGTATGTATTTTGCTTTGGGGTATTATTAGTAACTAGATGTTTTACTGGTGGGATACATGCAAAAACATATCTAGGTTGTCTAATTATGTCTATAGTATTTTTTGGATTGGGAGTAATTGTAAAGGAAAATAGTCAAATTAATATTTATGTGGCTATAGTTATGTTGATGATATATGTGTTAGTGATTTTGATAATCGCACCTATACAATCGAAAAATAGAATAAGATTTGGTAGACGAAAAAGATATATTCAGAAAGCTATAGCTGTCATTTCAGCAGTTACTATTTTTGTGATAGTAAAATATGTATGCATTCAAAATATTACTATGCTTGTATATGTATATTGGTTTCAGCTATGTGGGGGGATATATGCAGTGTTGCAAAGTAGAAAGGTAAAATAATGACTATTATAAAGCAAATGAATGATTATAAAAATATTATTTTAGCTGAAAAGGAAAATATGTTATTTATTGTAATCACAATGATTGTAGTATCAGTTTCTTGTATTCGAGCTATAAATACAACTTCTATAGAAGAAATTTTTATGAATTCAAAAAATAAATTTATGAACGATTTATTCAAGTTGTTGTTTATTTTGGTTATTTTATTTCCTAAAAATTTATTTTTGGCAATAGATAATATATACATATTGCTGGGATTAGGGGCATTAATTGAAGCTTATATTGAGCAAGTGGTATTTAGAAAAAAAGAAGAAAGAATTAAGAAAAATACTAGGTCTGCACTTAAATTAAAAAGATATTATAAGGATAGGCAATTACAAATAACTTTAAGGAGAATTATGTATAGTATGCCTATAATTACCATATTGCTTCGAGAGATGGGACATTATGGTTCGTTGATTGTATGTGCATTGGCAACAAGTGTTTTTGAGGTGGCGATATTAGTTGTTTCCATGCCAGAGTTGATAATTAAAAAATCGACTAATTATTACAAAAATGGACAAGATAGGATATTTATATATAAAAGTCTAGATAATAATACTTTTTTATGTGGTGATAGTGAGGATATTAGTGACGCTACTAAGTACACTATAAAATCTTTTAATGAATTAAGAAAAGAACAAATTTTACATTTAAAATATAAAAAGCTTTCAAAGGCTGAGATAAAAGATTTGAGGAAGGAGTTGAAGAGTAACAAATAAATACAGGAATCATTTGAAAGTTTGAATTATGATAGTTTGTTGGAAAATATAGTGTGTTATAACAAAAACTATAAGTAATTATAGAAAGATTTGATAGCGATAACATTGTTAAAATTTTTCTATTTGTTTATGATATGAAAGGAAGATTAAAATGATAAGTAAAGGGTCTGAATGGAGAAGATGGAATTTACATATACATTCCGAGTATTCAAAAGAAATTAGAACGAAAATGAAAATAAAAGAAATATTTGATGCTGCTATAAAAAACGATATTTCTATGATTTCAATAACAGATCATAGTAATTTTGATGCATTAGATGAAGTTTGGGATGTTTATCAAAATGGTAGATGTGAACTAGGCAATTATAGTGAATTAGTAGATTTTTTACCAGGCATAGAGTTAAAGACTGATAAAGGAAAAAAAGGTGTACATATTATATCAGTTTTTCCAAAAGAAATATTGGTTAATCGAATAAAAAAACAAGCGACAAAAAGTGTTTTATATGATAATTTTTGTACAAAACTAGGATTATCTCATAGCGAAATAGAGACAAATGGAGATGGAGATTATGCAAAAGGATTATTAAGTTCAGTTATTAAGTTTGATGATGCCGTTAAATTGACACATGAATTAGGTGGTATAGTAATTATTCATGGTGGTGATAAACATGGAAGTATTGAAAAAGAAATGAATCATGCTAATTCATGTGAACCTACTCCAGAAGAATTATATGAAAGTTTGGATATAACAAAGAAAGAGATTATTACTTCTAAAATAGATATAATTGAGTTACCAAATTTTAAACGTAGTCAGGCAAAGAACGCACGATTTTATAGCAGTAAATTTAATAAACCGTGTATGGTGGCATCGGATGCTCATGAAAAAAATGAATATGACATATTATATGAGAAAAGTACTTGGGTAAAGGCTGATACAACATTTGACGGTCTTAAACAGGCGATTATAGATTACGAAAATCGAATGTGTCTTAAAGAGTTGCCTGAGCAGCTAGAAAGAATTAAAAAAAATCCGACGAAGTATATTAAGGGATTAGAAATTGATTGGGCAGATGGATATGCAGGAGAAAAAGGAGATTGGTTCAAAAGTATAAATATACCAATTAATAGTGGATTGGTAAGTGTAATTGGAAATAAAGGAAATGGAAAATCTGCAATAGCAGAAATTATTGGATGGTTGTCTGATAGTAGAAATTATTCTAAATTTGCGTTTTTAAATAACAAAAAATTTCTAAAAAATAAATTAGCAAACAGTTTTAAAGCTCAAATTACTTGGGCAGACAATCAGGTTTCAACGAAACAAAATCTTGGAATACAGCCCGATATAAATAATATTGAGCGTGTGCAATGTATTCCCCAACAATATTTTGAGGAGATATGTACAGATACTGAATTGGAAAAATTTACAACGGAAATTAATAGTGTGATTTTTTCTAGATTATCTGAAGAAGATAAAGAAGGTGCTAAGACATTCGAAGAGTTGATTGATAAATACACGAGAATTTCAGAGCAGAATATTAGTTTGTTGCAAACAAATTTATCGGAGGTAAATCGAGATATTATTTTATTAGAAGATAAGTTGACTGAAGAATATAAAATTAGGCAAAATTCTTTATTGCAGGACGCACAGAATCAACTTTACGCACATATTAGAATATGCCCTAAAGAAATAAAAAAACCAGAACTGCCAATTAAAATACAACAACAGTATGATAAAGTAATAGATGAAATTCATAATTATGAAAATGAAATAGAAAAAAAACAGGAAGAGATTTTGAATATTAGTTCGGTATCAAAAAAGTTACAATACGCCTTGGAGTATATTGATGAGGTTGTAAACAGAATAGAAAAAGAAATTCAAAACATTGATATACAAGTTGCAGAGTTTGATATAAAAGCAGAAGATATAATTAAATATACAGTTGATAATAATCCTGTTATTTTGATGAAATCAGAGATGGATATGAAGCTAAAGGAACTAAAGGACGATATTGATAATGAAAAAAATGGGTTGAAAGTACAATTAATGCAGAGAATTGCAGTAAAGGAATCTATTGTAGCGGAAGAGAATAGAAACATTCAATTATATGATTCATATGTTAAGGAATATCAAGAGTGGGAAAAAATAAAGAAGGATAAAGAAGAAATTGTTAATAATATCAGTGAAGAATTGTTATATATTTCGGAACGAGTTGATTTTGATATACAACCACTTTATGATAAGCGGCAAAATATTACGGAGAGTATATTTAATGAAAAAAAGAAAGTAATAGAATTGTATAATAGATTTAAAAAGCCTGTTGATGAATTTCTTAGAGAGAAAGCTGATTTGCTAAGTGAATATAACATTTCGATTCGATCAGGACTGGTTATTAATGAGATGTTTCAAGAAGAAGTATTTTCACACATTAATAAACAAAAGAGGAATGTATTTCGTGAAGATAATTATCAATTGATGAAGACAGTAGATGTTTTAGCTGAAATGGATGACATTGAACAGTATACAACTATAGCAGAAGAAATATTAAAAAAAATGAAGTGCTATAACAATGAAAAGGTAGTTTCATCACAGTTAAAGGATAATAAAACGCTGGATTTCTATAATTATTTATTTGGTTTACAATATATTCAAAATAAGTATGAATTAGTAAGTGATAATAAAACGTTAGAAAAGTTATCACCAGGAGAAAGAGGGGCATTGCTGTTGATTTTTTATTTGTTGTTAGATATGAGAGACATACCTCTAGTAATTGATCAACCAGAAGACAATTTAGATAATCAAAGTGTGGCAGGAATATTAGTTCCGTTTATACAAGCTGCAAAGAAAAGAAGACAAATAATATTAGTAACGCATAATCCAAATTTAGCCGTAGTGGCGGATTCTGATCAAATAATACATATTAAAATAAATAAAGAAAGAGGAAATCTGGTTGAGGTTAAGTCTGGAGGAATAGAAAATACAGAAATTAATGATAGTATAGTTACAATATTAGAAGGTACAATGTTGTCCTTCAGAAAACGAGACGAAAAATATATTGAAAAATAAGAATAAATAATTGTTTTGTGCAAATATATATGTGTCGATTATAATAGCAATGTAATAAGTGGATTCATTTTATTAGATTAATTATTATTCATAATAAGAAAACTTGTCAAATATATCTTTAAATTGTTTTTGTAACAATAGAAGGTGAAAAATGGTATGTATTTAAACGAATAGATGATGCGTATTTATTATGTGGTGATAATTGTATGATAAATACTTCTACGAAAACAAGATTGATTGAAATTGACAATATTGTTAAAAGCAATATTTGTTTTAAAAAAGAATTACAAGAAACAAAGTCTCAGGAAACAAAGTCTCAAGAGGCTAAGTTTACAGATGTTAACCCTAAAGATACTAAGCCTAAAAAGTAAACAGTAAGCAATTTAGTATATACCATCATCAATGATAAATTATTTTTATAAAATTATTTGGAATACTTGAATATTATTTGTATATGGTATAATATTAACGTATGATAGATAGTAAGCAACCATATTTTGAAAGGATGATATTGATGGCAATAGCTAAAGCAATTAGACAGCAAGAAGACACATATTCAATAGAAAATGCAATGAATATATTGTATTCTAAGTTAGATGAGGCAATTGATGATTTGGAAAATGGTCGTGTAATCTCAGAAGAAGAAATGTGGGCAGAACTTGATGCAATATAAGAGGTTCGTCTATGGGATTAAAGACATATAAGATAAAATATACTGATAGCAGTCGTTTTGATATGAAAGAAATGAAAAAGTATATTTTGAATACATTTAAATATCGAGAACTAGGGGAAAATTTTACAAGGAAAATGAAAGAAGCAGTAGCAGGATTAAAAGTATTGCCAGCAGCTTTCGATACAATTGGTTTAAGATATAGGGATTATGAGATTTACTTAAAACCATATAAATCATATTTGTTTTTTTATGTTGTTAATGAAGAAAATGCTACGGTTACAATACTTAGAGTGTTGCAGGATGGAATGAACTGGGAATTTATTTTGGAAACTTGGTTAAGTAATAATCAATAATTAATGAGAGTGTAATTAAACGTTATTGAATTTTATATCATAGGTATCAATAGAGAAGGTTTCACCTTCTCTATTTTGCATTTTCCACAAAAGATGATATAATAGTAAAATCTACAAACGATAGTGTTACAAATAGGAGACTTATATCATATGAACCTTTATTATGCACCCTTAGAGGGAATAACTGGATATGTATATAGAAATGCATTTCATAAGATATTTAAACCAAATATAGATAAGTATTTTTCGCCTTTTATTTCCCCAGGTGTGAATCAACCTTTAACCCCTAAGGAACTAAGGGATATTCATCCAGAGAATAATAAGGGCTTAAAGCTTATTCCTCAGATTTTGGCTAATAATCCAGATGATTTCTTATTGGCGTCTACATATATTAAAGATTTGGGTTACCGTGAGATTAATTTAAATCTTGGTTGTCCTTCGGGAACTGTGGTTGCTAAGGGCAAGGGTTCGGGGCTTCTTGCAGATACGGACAAGCTTTTAAGGATGCTTGATAAAATATATGAAAAGACGGATATGGAAGTGTCTGTTAAGACGAGAATTGGAAAAGATAATCCAGATGAATTTCCGGAGCTGCTTGAGATTTTTAATAGATTTCCTATAAAGGAGCTTATTATTCATCCTCGTATAAGAACAGATTTTTATAAGAATACTCCTAATATGGAGATGTTTGAACTAGCTTATAATGAAAGCAAGAATCCAATCTGCTATAATGGAGACGTAGTTGATGTAAGTGGATTTAATATGATATTAGAAAAATATCCTAATATGATAGCCATTATGATAGGGCGAGGCTTTCTAAAGAATCCTATGCTTGCAGGTGAGATTTGTGGTGAGCATAAAGATATAAAACTTGTAAAGGAGTTTCATGACGAATTGCTCTTAGGCTATGAAGAGATTATGTCTGGGGAGAAGCCAGTTCTTTTTAAGATGAAGGAAATATGGTGTTATATGATGGATTTATATAAGGATATGGAAGGCATAGAAAAAACGGCTAAGAAGATTAGAAAGGCTGAGAAGCTTAGTACATATAAGGAAACTGTAGATGAATTGTTTAAGGAGAGGTGTTACGGTGAAGAGAAAGAATATTAGTTATTATGTGGTGTCGATGTTATTGGCGGTATTTCTTGTTGCTTGTAATGGGGCGAAAGATACAAAAAATGCTGAGACAACTACCGGTGAGCAGGAAGTATCTGGAGAGATGATACAGAGTGAAGACTCTAGTGAGGGTTTTAAAGAAAATGATGATAACGATGATAGTGCTTCAGATAAGCAGGATTCCACAGGACAGTCAAGCACTACGGAGGAAACAAAAGAACAGCCTACAGAAGAGGAAACCTTTAGTCAGCCTGAGATTGAGCTTATCATGGTAGGCGATGTGCTTCTTCATGATAGATTAGAGGCATGTGCTAAGCAGGAGGATGGCTCTTACAGATATGAGGCTTTATTTGCTCCTATGAAGGATGAAATTCAGGCAGCAGATTTAGCTATTGTAAATCAAGAGGTTCTTATAGGTGGCGAGGAATTGGGTATTACAGGTTATCCTTGCTTTAATGCCCCATTTACGCTCGGTGATGCTTTAGTGGATGCTGGATTTGATGTGGTGTGTCACGCAACTAATCATACTATGGATAAGCAAAAAAGAGGACTTTTAAGCTGTATTAATTTTTGGAAAACTAGTTATCCAGATATTGCAGTTTTAGGTATGAATGAAACACAGGAAGAAAGAGATGAAATATATATTTACGAGCAGGAAGGAATTAAGGTAGCTATCCTTAATTACACTTATGGTACAAATGGAATTAAGCTTCCTTCAGATATGCCATTTGCAGTGAATTTACTTGATGAAGAAAAGGTTGTGGCTGATATAAAGAAGGCTGAAGAACTAGCAGATTTTACTATTGTGTGTCCTCATTGGGGAACGGAATATGTGCTTAAGCAGACTAAGGAGCAGGAGCGCTGGGCGAAGATATTCTTTGATAATGGTGTAGACTTAGTTATAGGTACTCATCCACACGTTATAGAGCCTGTTGAAATGATGTATGATGTAACTACAGGTCATAAGATGCTTGTGTATTATTCGTTAGGTAATTTTGTAAACTGGTCAGGGGAGAGCAGAGATGGAGTAGCTAATCGTTTCCTTGGCGGTATGGCGAAGGTGACTATAAGTCTTGATGAAGGTGGTAATCCTATGATTGCAGACTATGGTGTCATAGCTACTGTTACACATATAGAGAATAAAACTAATGGAGTATATACAACCAGGCTTTCAGAGTACACTCAGGAATTGTCATTGACAAGCGAGGTTATAAAGCAGGATGATGTATTTTCTAAGGAATATCTTGAAGGTGTAGCTGATAAAGTGTGGGGAGACTTGTGGGAGTAAGTTGCATAAAATATATAATATTATGGGAGAAGTAGAAAATGAGATATCCAAAATTTTTAGATAAAAATGGAACAATAGGCTTTGTGTCGCCTTCCTTTGGTTGCGCTATAGAGCCTTATAAGACAGCATTTGCCAGTGCCTTAAAGAAGTTTGAGTATTTAGGTTATAAAACTAGCATTGGACCAAATGCATACAAGTGTGATGGTATAGGTATAAGTACAAATCCAGCTGATTGTGGCAAGGAATTTATGGATTATTATTTATCTAAGGATAACCATAGTCTTATATCATGTGGTGGTGGAGAGCTTATGTGTGAAACCATCGATTTCATTGATTTTGACAAAATAAAAGAAGCCGACCCTAAGTGGTTTATGGGATATTCTGACAATACGAATCTTACATTTTTGCTTGCCACTCTTTGTGATGTGGCGGCCATATATGGTCCTTGTGCAGCTACCTTTGGTATGGAGCCTTGGCATAGTGCCATAAAGGATGCATTGGATGTTATGACAGGGGCTACTACCGTGGTTTCTAGCTATGATAAGTGGGAGAGAGAATCTATTAAGGATGAGACAAATCCTCTCGTTCCATATAATGTAACAGAAGCTAATGTGATGAGGGTATTTCCTGAAGGCAATGTAAATATGCAGGGAAGACTTCTTGGTGGTTGCTTGGATTGTCTTTCTAATCTTGCGGGAACTAAGTACGACAAGGTGGCTGAGTTTAATGAAAAATATAAAGAAGATGGTGTTATCTGGTTTATAGAATCCTGTGACTTAAGCATTATGGATATGCGTAGAGTTATGTGGAAGCTTGATAGAGCAGGCTGGTTTAAATATGCAAAAGGCTTTATAATAGGTAGGCCATTTAGATACGGTGAAGAATTTATGGGACTTGACCAATATAGCGCTGTCTTAGGTGTTATCGAAAAATATAATGTGCCAGTTATAATGGACGCAGACATAGGACATTTGCCACCTATGATGCCGCTTGTGGCAGGAAGTCTTGCCACAGTATCATATGAGAATAATAACATTCGTATAAATATGGAGTATATATAAATGGATAAAAAAATTTTGCTTGTAGCTATAAATGCTAAGTATATACACTCTAACTTGGCTGTGCATAGTATTCGTGTAAGTTTAGAGAAAAATGGGTATAGTGCAGAGGTTAGGGAGTATACCATTAACAATCAGATAGAAGAAATATTAGATGATATTTATATAAGAAAGCCAGCTCTAATTGGCTTTTCTTGTTATATCTGGAATAGGGAATATGTGGAAAAGCTTATTGTGGAGTTGGGTAAGCTAATGCCTAAGTGTGCTGTTTTTCTTGGTGGACCAGAGGTATCGTATAATACGGATTATTATTTGGACAAGTATTCTAATGTGATAGGTGTGATGGTTGGCGAAGGTGAGGAAACCTTCTTAGAGGTTGTAGAAAAGTTTCATCATAGCAATCATAATAAATCAAATGTAATGAAAAATGAGATTAATAATGAAGATATAGAGATTTATAGTATTGATAATCACAATATAAATTTTGATTATAATAAAAATAGTTATAACAATATAGCAGGACTATGCACAAGGAATAATCGTAAACCTACATTACGAGAGCCATTAGATATGTCATCGATACCATTTCCGTATAGCAATCTTAAAGAATTTGAAAATAGAATTATATATTACGAAAGTAGTAGAGGTTGTCCATTTTCTTGTAGCTACTGCTTATCATCTATTGATAAGAAACTGCGATTTAGAGATTTGGAATTGGTTAAGAAGGAACTTTTATTTTTTATAGAAAATAGAGTTGCCCAGGTTAAATTTATAGACAGAACTTTTAATTGTTTAAAAGAACGATGTGAAGAAATATGGAAGTTTATAAAGGATAACGACAATGGTTACACGAATTTTCACTTTGAAATATCAGCTGATTTAATTACAGATAAGCAGATAGAGATTTTAAATAGTATGCGTCCTGGGGCGGTGCAGCTTGAAATAGGCGTGCAGACCACAAATGAGGATTCTATAAAAGCTATTAGAAGAAAGATGGATATAGATAAGCTGAGAGCGGTTGTGAGAAGACTTAGAGCTCCTAAAAATATTCATTTGCATCTAGACTTAATAGCAGGACTTCCTTATGAAGATATAGAAAGCTTTAGAAATTCATTTAATGATGTCTATAATATGAAGCCAGATGAATTGCAGCTAGGATTTTTAAAGCTTTTATACGGGTCGACTATGTATGATGATGCTGAAAGGTACGGAATAGTTTGCAAGAGCTTCCCACCTTACGAGGTACTTTATACTAATTGGCTATCTTTCGAAGATATATTAAGCCTTAAAAAGACAGAAGAAGTGGTGGAAATATATTATGGTACAGGTCAGTTTGTAAATAGTATTAATTATCTTATAGGATTTTTTGATACACCTTATGATTTTTATAAAGCTTTGGGAGAGTTTTATAGTGAGAAATCAGATGGTGGCAAAAAGCATTCAAGAATAGATAGGTATAATATTTTATTAGATTTTGCAAGCGATTTAGTTAAAGGTATTTGTAAGGAGAAAAACCTGGATATAGACGTGGTTAAGTCGCTTTTAACTTATGATATATATGTGAGAGAAAACATAAAGACAAGACCGATATTTGCTATAGATACATCTGTATATAAGGAAGATATAAAAGCTTTTGCAAAGGATAATAATATAGATAAGAGCTGTCATATTGAAGTGATGGAGAGGAAAACTGTGGATTATATATTGCGTGAAGTAGATTCAATTTCTGAAACTAATATATTAGAAGATGACAATAAAGTGGATAAAAGCATAGAAAGTGCTAAGGTCTTTGTAGTGTTTGATTATAGTAAAAGAAATCCACTAAACCATAATGCGACTGTGGAAATATATGAATATTAAATAGGAGATAAGTGGAAAATGGCTAAAGGAAAAGAAATTAAAACAAATGCAATGAGAATTCTAGAAAAGAATAAGATAGAATTTGAGCATTATACATATGAGTGTGATGAGTTTGTAGATGGAGCACAGACTGCTGATTTATTAGGTCTTGACCATGCTATTGTATATAAGACATTGGTTACAGTATCTCCATCTAAGGAATATTTTGTATTTGTCATCGGTATAGATGATGAACTTGATTTAAAGGCAGCAGCTAAATCTGTAGGACAGAAGTCATTAGCTATGATACAGGTAAAGGATATAAATAACGTTACTGGATATATAAGAGGTGGTTGTACTGCAATCGGCATGAAGAAGCAGTATAAGACAACTATATCTATGAAGGCGAAGGAATTGCCGCTTATGGTGATAAGTGGTGGAAGAATTGGCTCACAGATAAAGCTAAAGCCAGAGGATTTCTGTAGGGTTGTGAATGGGGAATTTGCAGAGATAGTTGTGGGATAAAATTATTTATGAATTTTAATAAAAATCTGTTGACATTAAGGGTGGTTTGCGATAACATAACTTGAATGTAATTTTTGCAGAAAGGAGACGAGTTATGTTAACAAACGCGAAAGTAAAACTTAATGTTTTTGTTAATGATTTTAACCCTTCTATTTCTGTTTCCATTTTTAAGAAATTACATTTTAATTTACATTATGTATAAATTTCCGGTTTGGATGATTTGCTATCGCATTTCATCAAGCCGGTTTTTTTACGATATAGGGACTTTCCCTATTGATAGTTGGTATAAAATAAAATGAATTTAGGAGGAATAACAATGAGTAAGAGAGAAGACATCAAAAAGATTTTGATTATCGGTTCTGGTCCTATCGTTATTGGACAGGCTGCTGAGTTTGACTATGCTGGTACACAGGCATGTCTCGCATTAAAGGAAGAGGGATATGAAGTTGTTCTTTGTAACTCTAACCCTGCCACAATCATGACTGATACAATTATTGCAGATAAGGTATATATGGAGCCGTTAACATTAGAGTATGTTGCAAAGATTATTCGTCACGAGCGTCCAGATGCTATTATTCCTGGTATCGGTGGACAGACTGGTTTGAATCTTGCTATGCAGTTGGAAAAGAAGGGAATTCTTAAGGAGTGCCGTGTTAAGCTTTTAGGAACTTCTAGTGCTTCAATCGAGCGTGCAGAGGATAGAGAAATGTTCAAGGAGTTATGTGAGTCTATCGGTGAGCCAGTTATTCCTTCTGAAATCACATATTCTTTAGAGGAGGCAAAGGCAGCTGCAAACCGTATCGGTTATCCGGTTGTTTTACGTCCTGCGTTTACACTTGGTGGTACAGGTGGTGGTTTTGCTTACAATGACGAAGAGTTAATGGAAATCGGTGTTAACGCATTTAAGTTGTCACCAGTTCATCAGGTATTAATAGAGAAATCAGTTAAGGGTTATAAGGAAATCGAATTCGAGGTTATGCGTGACTCAAATGACCATGCTATTACAATCTGTGGTATGGAAAATATCGACCCTGTAGGTGTTCATACAGGTGACTCTTGCGTAGTTGCCCCTATTATGACACTTAGCAAGGAAGATGAGAAGATGCTTAATGATTCAGCTATTAAGCTCATCAAGGAATTAAAGATTGAAGGTGGATGTAACGTTCAGTTTGCTTTAAATCCACATACATCAGAATATTATTTAATCGAGGTTAATCCTAGAGTTTCTCGTTCTTCAGCATTGGCATCAAAGGCTTCTGGTTATCCAATTGCTAGAGTTACAGCAAAGATTGCGGTAGGTATGGCATTGGAGGATATTCAAATTGCAAATACAAATGCAGCATTTGAGCCTAAGCTTGATTATGTAATCGCTAAGTTACCTCGTTTCCCATTTGATAAGTTCGCATCTGCTACTAATAAGCTTGGTACTCAGATGAAGGCAACTGGTGAAATTATGGGTATCGGTTCTAACTTAGAGGAAGCTTTACTTAAGGGTATTCGTTCATTGGAAATCGGTGTAAACCATTTATACATGGCTAAGTTTGATAATATGAGCGAAGAGGAGCTTATTGAGTATATTACAGAGTTCCGCTCAGACAATATTTTTGCTATAGCAGAGTTGATTGCAAGAGGTGTTTCAATTGAAAAGCTTCACGAGGTAACAATGATTACTCCATACTTCCTTGAGGTATTTAAGAATATCATTGATATGGAAAATAAGCTTCGTGATAATAAGGATAATGAGACACTTTTAGCTGCTAAGAAGATGGGCTTTGGCGATAAGTATATTGCTAAGCTTTGGAATTGCAATGAGTTAGATATATATAATAAGCGTAAGGAATTAAATATGTTCCCTGCATTTAGAATGGTTGATACATGCCACACTGGTGCGTATATTCCATATTTCTATTCTTCATATACAGGAGAGAATACATCGCTTCTTACAGATAAGAAGAAGATTATCGTTCTCGGTGCAGGTCCTATCCGTATCGGTCAGGGTGTTGAGTTCGATTACTCTACAGTACATGCTGTAATGACTATTAAGAATGCTGGTTACGAGGCAATTATTATAAACAATAATCCAGAGACTGTTTCTACAGATTATACAACTGCAGATAAGCTCTATTTTGAGCCTCTTACTCCAGAAGATGTTATGAATATTATCGAGTTCGAGAAGCCAGAAGGTGTTATCGCATCATTAGGTGGTCAGACTGCTATTAACTTAGCGAAACCTCTATATGACAGAGGTGTAAAGATTATCGGAACAGATTGTGCTGCTATCGATAGAGCAGAGGATAGAAATGAGTTTGAGAATCTCTTAAATGAATTAGATATTCCTCGTGCAAAGGGTAAGGCTGTTACAAATATGGAAGATGGTGTAGCTGCAGCAGCAGAAATCGGTTATCCTGTATTAGTTCGTCCGTCATTTGTATTAGGTGGACGTGCAATGCAGATTGTTGCTAACGAAGAACAGCTTCGTCATTACTTAAGAACAGCCGTTGAAATCGATGAGGATAAGCCAGTTCTTGTAGATAAGTATATTCAGGGTAGAGAGGTTGAAATCGATGCTATCTGTGATGGTAGAGATGTATTTGTTCCTGGTATTATGGAATTGGTTGAGCGTACAGGTGTACACTCAGGTGACTCAATTTCTGTTTACCCACCATTCTCTATCTCAAACAAGGTTAAGGGCATTATCTTACAGTATGCTAAGAAGTTAGGTCTTGGTATCGGCATTGTTGGTTTATTTAATATTCAGTTCATCGTAGATGACAATGATAATGTATATATCATCGAGGTTAACCCACGTTCATCTCGTACAGTACCTTTCCTTTCTAAGGCTACAGGTTATTCATTGGCAGATATTGCTACAGAGGTTATCCTTGGTAAGAGCTTAAAGGAGCAGGGCTTCTTTGATATCTATCCAGAGGAGCAGGACAGATGGTATGTTAAGGCACCAGTATTCTCATTTAACAAGATTCGTGGATTAGATGCTTACCTTTCACCAGAGATGAAGTCTACAGGTGAGGCTATCGGTTATGACCGTACAATGACACGTGCTGTATATAAGGCACTTCAGGCTTCAGGTATGCATTTACAGAATTATGGAACAGTATTTTGCACAATTGCTGACAAGGATAAGGAAGAGGCATTGCCATTAATCCGTCGTTTCTATAAGCTTGGTTTCAATATCGAAGCTACAGGCGGAACTGCTGCATTCTTAAAGAACAATGGTATCCGTACACATGCTCTTAAGAAGATTAGTGCAGGAAGTGATGAGATTCCTAATGCATTACGTCAGGGACATATCGCTTACTTTATCAATACTAAGAATTTAGATTCTAGTACAGAGAGCGATGGAGCAGTATTACGTCAGATTGCAACTGAGTACAATGTGACAATGTTTACTTCATTAGATACTGTTAAGGCATTGTTAGATGTTTTAGAGGAGACAACACTTACTATCTCGACAATTGATGCGTAAGATTATTTTTTAGAAAACTAAATAAAGACATTAGTAAATAAAACAGGAGATGCTCTGAATTATGTAGGGCATCTTCTGTTTTTTTACCTTTTAGTAATAAAAAAGTAAATGGTAAGAGAGAATAATTCACAAAGGAAAAAAAGTCATAATTTACTTTGACATCAATATGTCAAGCAGATTATGACTTTTTATTATGATATAGGAAAGTTCTCTGAACTTCCTATATCATAAAAAACGCTCCGCGAGGATGAGCACTCGCACGAGAAGAATATGTCAGCTAACGCTGACCGTGCTCGGCTCGCAAAGCGGAGCAAGTCCCTCTAGACAGAGGG
>JAFQOW010000005.1 GCA_017412055.1 Lachnospiraceae bacterium
CGTAGTTACAGATTGAAATAATGAAGCCTGTATTTTGTCAAATAAAGAATAATCCTTCATTGTAAGTGGATTATTATATTCAAAGATAAAGAAAACCACCGCTCCAACAACTATAAGTACTCCCGTTGCAGAAAGTGCTATTTTGCTGTGTAATGTCAAATTTGAAAAGCATTTTAATTTTTTATTCCGCATATCTTTTATAACTCTTATTACATCCCACCAGACAATGTATCCAATTCCACCAAGAATAATTAATGCACTCGTTACAATATTAATCATCGGATTTAATGCATAATCACATAAACTATTTTCGGATATGATATCAATTCCTGCATTACAAAACGCTGATATGGAATTAAATATAGATATCCATATTCCTTTTGCACCGTGCTCAGGCACAAATACTATCATATACAGAATTGCTCCAGTGCCTTCCACAACAAATGTACCAACTAGAACTTTTTTTATAAACTTTACAATCCCTGATAATGTATTCAGATTAAATGCATCCTGAATTAACATCCTGTCTTTGATACCTATTTTCCGATGCAGACTGATCATAAACCCTGACATGATAGTAATAACACCCAGCCCGCCAATTTGTATTAAAATCAATATAACAACCTGGCCAAAGAGACTCCATGTTGAAACAGTTGGAAGTGTAACAAGCCCCGTTACGCATATTGATGTTGTTGCTGTGAATAGGGCATCTATATATGAAACTGCCTCGCCATTAGCCGAACTAATCGGCAATGCAAGTAATACACTCCCCACAAGTATTGCCAAGAAAAAACTAAGCATAATCGTCTGTGTAGTAGACAATTTAAAATTTATCCTTTTCTTCATATCCAAACCTTTCTATTCCATCCGATTTACCTATGAATTTCTCAAGTAAATTCACATATTCTTTTGCACGGTTCATACCATACAGGATGAAATGTATTTATGATAAATGTTGATAATTCATATATCTTGTCCAATGACATCGCATCATTTTCGATATCAATATCCAAATCATTCCATGCCATCATATCCATTCTATAGCTACCAATTATGTGCGCTTTACCTAGCTATTCAAGTCTGTCTAACAAACCAAATTCATATAATATTCGGTCTGCTGCTGCTTTTCTATCAGTATTTTTCATACAAATACTCCATTCTCTCTTCATCAGAACCTTTATTTTTTCTTCCTCCATGACAGCTCACTTTTGTCATTCCAAGCTTCTTCATCACATTTTCACTTGCGCTATTTTCACTGTCACAATGTGCAATAAAATGATTTATTCCTATTTCTTCTTTAGCATACTTCATCGCAGCTAATGCAGCCTCCGTAGCATATCCATAGCCATGATAATCTCCTGCCAATATCCAACCCAATTCACAAGTATCATAACTATCATTAAGATATAAACCTATAGAACCTATTTGAATTCCATCCTTTAATATTGCCAATTCATAGAATGATGGCTTTTCTTTTTCCCATTCTCTTTCGCAAGATTCAAGAAATTCTCTTGTCGCTTCTAGGCTATCACTAGGCAATGCCATCATGTACTTTGTATTCTCTGTATCTGATGCATATTTATGAGTGGTATCAAGATACTTCGTTCCATGCGGTAATAATGTTAATCGCTCAGTTTTAAGACATACTTTATCCTTCATAAATCAATACCCCTTCCCAAAATCAATAATATTCTTTTTCACCTCATTATTTTTATCCCTCTTCAGATTCTCACAAAAAATATCCACAATCCTTCTCCTTGTATGCATATTTTCTCCCCAAGTTATACCTGATATATGTGGAGTTAATATTACATTTTTCATATATGTAAGCGGATGATTTTCTGTCAATGGTTCAGGCTCTGTAACATCAAGAACTGCACCTTTTAGCGAGCCATTTTTTAACGCATTTGTTAAATCGTCTGTGTTCACTATTATTCCACGACCAACATTTACAAGTATGGCATCTTTCTTCATTTTGCTAATTCTACTGGCACCAAACATGCTTGCTGTATCTTTCGTTCCTGGTAATGCAATAACCACCACATCAGCCGTTCCCAAACAAGAATCTAACTTATCAATAGTATACACTTCATCAAAATCTTCTAACTCTCCACTAGCTGTGCGACTCATTCCAACAGTCACACAACCAAAATATTTAAGCTTCTTCGCAGTCTCCTGTCCTATATTTCCCGTGCCTAAAATTAACGCTCTTTTTCCTTCTAATGTATCATCTCCAGCTATCTTATCCCAGCAACCATTCTTAATCTGTTCACCATATAAAAATAACTTTCTTATTAATGCCAAAAGCCCCGAGATAACATATTCAGATATTACATACCCATAGGCGCCAGATGCACTAGTAAGAGCAATATTTTCAAAAAGCTCAGGGTGTGTCGTATATTTGTTAGCCCCTGCCCAAGACATTTGAATCCATCGAAGATTCTTTGCAGCGTGAATTGTACTGTGTTCTGGCTCACCAAAGATAATGTCTATAATCTCACAGTTATCACTTCTAAGAAATTCACTTTCATTGTCAAAAAAAATTACATTATCATCCTCTTCAACTGATGATAAAATCTGATTTTTCTCTATATCTGAACAGTTTTTTAATATAGCAATATTTCGCATAACCTCACCTACTTCTCCTATGTATATTTATCTATACCCAAAACTTTCTTCCCAAATATCTGCAAACCCTTTTACGATACTCAAGATACTCATCACCAAATGCTTCAAGCAAAAATTCCTCTTCTACATTTACAATTTGCAAATGAAAAAGAATTATTACTATACACGTTACAATACATAAATACCAATTAAAAAATGTCACCATAATACCAATATACATCAAATCAAAACCTAAAAAAGCTGGATTTCTACTGATAGAATATATACCTGTCGTCACAAGCTCTGTTTTTTCTTCTCTCTGAACTCCCGCTCTCCAATTGTCTTTCATCTGTAACACAGATACAATGAATGCAACTACACCAAAAGCTAAAATAATTATACCAATTATACGGAACACGTTATTTACACTACTAGCGTAAAATATTATGCTCATAACTTCTATTGCTGGAATTAAATATGTTGCTGTTTTCAATGTAACTTCTATAAACTTTGCAAATCCTACTTTGCCTTTTCCTAACTGGTCTGTATCTATACCTTGTCTTTTTTGACTAATCATTTTTGCGAAATAGCAAATATAAAACGTTGCCATTAAGGCTAAAGTTATTATCTTAAAAACCATTGTATTTTCTCCCTTTAACATTTGCGGATATATTATATCTAGAATATCACAAAGATAATTAGTTTGTAAACTAATGAGCCACACAATGTGCGGCTCATTATAGTATCACAAATTTACACTATGAAATTTCATCTAACATAACGATTGCCTCTTCAAAACCTGCAGCTGCGGCTTTTTGCAAATATTCAATAGCTTTTTCCTTATTCATTTCTGTTCCTAAGCCTTCATAATACATACGCCCCGCATTATACATTCCTTCATAACTACCATGACTTGCAGCGTCCTCATAATATATCAATGCCATTTCATAATCAACTTCTGTTCCTTGCCCCATTTCATACATATATCCCAGCTTATTTATAGCAAATAAATCATCTTCAAATGCTGCCTTCTCATAATACGACATTGCCATTTCGTAATCTTTCTCTACATCTATACCTTCATAATACATATACGCTATATTACACATCGCCATTACATTTCCTGCATTTGCTGATTTTTCATAATAGAATAATGCCTTTTCACAATCCCTATCTACTCCATCACCAAATTCATACATATGTCCAAGATTCATCTGCGCATCTGAATTGTCCTTCTCTACAGCCTTTTGATAATATTTTGCAGCCAGCTCATAATCCGTCTCTGTACCGATACCAAAATAATAGCAATTTCCAAGACCACAATTAGCTCTTCCTTCTGAATCCTTGCCTTTAACTGCTTTTGAATACCACTTAAAAGCCTTAGAACCATCTTCTTTAGCACCATATATGCCATAATAGTAGCACTCTGCCAAATAAATCATTGCGATTTCATCACCAGCTTCCGCTTTCTTAAGGTACCATTCAAATTCACGGTTTTCATAATCTTTTACTATCTCTTCGTTTTCCTGACTGTATTCTTTTGTACTTTCGTCTTTTTCGTTATCATCATTTTTCCCTATAACCAAGAATAAAACTAAAACTATAATTAACGTAATACAAGTAATTATCCCAACAATCCATGGCCATATAATTGTTTTCTTTTTTTCATTTGTATTCATCATGGATATAGGCATTACTGACTGCTGCATCATTGGTTGCTGCACAATATGTTGTTGTATTACTGGTGTTTGCATTACTGGAGCTTGCATTACTGGGACTTGCATTGCTTGTGCTTGCATTACATTGACATCTCTTATTTTCGCTTTATCAATTCCCTGAGACGAAAACAACTTTTCATAAGCTTCATTCATATTCGATGATGCATACCTATTCCACCATATAGCCTGCATACGATTCATTCTCATAGCCAAACCATCTGGCAATGCAACATCTTCCAAATACACTAGCAACCTTTCCTTATCCAAATCTCTAGCATAATTAAGCTCATCTTTGCAATTTTCAGAACTTATATATCCTTCACTAACAAAAGCTATAAAATATGAACAGCCTTTTACATGAGTTGCTATATTTTGATCCCATTCAGTACCTGGGTCAATTCCACCATCATACCATACATTGTAGCCACTATCATATAATCTTTGAATAATCTCGTATACCCTATCACTATCCTTATGAGAATAGCTAATAAATATATATGGTTTACTTTCATCGCACTTTATCATTGTTTTCTCCTTTATGTAAAAAAGCAATTAGATTTCTTTTCTTTATGCATTGTACCATAATCCTTATATCTTTCAAATATAAATTTCTGCACGATATACACGTTATTTTATATGAATTATCTCATCTTATATAAGCAATTCTTTCCTTAGAGTATTCCTGTATCAATTTTAATTTGAGTTTTGAATACTCTTCCCTCTCCATATCTACGCTTTCCTAACCGGATGTCTAATAACAGTTTTCCATTTTTCTGAAGCAACCTTTCTTGCATCAGATAAATATATTTCATGATGTAATCGTTCCTTATTCATATCATTGACATAACCATTCTGCTCTAAATAAGCATCCATTACCGCAACCGTCTCTGGTTCATCATCAAAAGGACCTAAATGCATAATTTGTACACATAAACCTTCATCTATCGTAATATATTCTACCGATGAGCAATCAATTTTTTTCTTTTTACTAGCTGCTTCTACTGCCTACTTAAAATCTTCTTTAGATACAAAATCAGGCAATCTAATTACTGAAATCCAATTAAAAGCAGATTTATTTGTATAATCTACACCATCTATATCATCTTGCCACCAAAAGCCTTCAAGTGGCGGCACAACATATTCATAAAATCCTTCTATTTTGTAATCTGTCTTATAGCTCATTTTCAACGTATATGCCACTGCGTACAGCACGCCAATTGCTTGTTGATATGCACCACCCTCTTCATTTGGATTTCCTTTACCTCTAACTGCAATATAGTTAGCCTTCGGAACATTTACAATTTCGGGCTTATTCTTAGGCATATAGAATTCTTTATATTCTTTCTTAAAATCAAAAATCATAGTTGCCTCCTTTGAATTTTATATTGCTACTTTGAAACTAATTCAAAATGTAATTCTCTTTCTTCATTGAAATTTCCAGCCTATATTGATGTCTATATTTAATTATTATACTTTCTTAAAAACAATAATCCAAGTACATATTAAAAATAAAACATATAATTTTATTGTGTAATTGCATTTTCAATTGCCTTCTTAATGACATTACTAGAATTAGTTGCACCGCTCACTGCATCCACATTAATTTCCTGCGTTGCTACTACATTACCCACAATTACCTCAGCAGCTTTTCCTCTTTCATTTCTATGCTCCATAAGATTTATTGAAACAATTTTACCATCTTCAATCTTTACTTCTACCTTTGCATATATATATCCTGCATCATATTCTCCAACATACGTTCCATCTTCGACATCTGATAATTCTATATTTTCAAAAGATATACTTTCAACATTCCTCTGATATTCTCTAAAATCCATAAAATATGCAACGATATGCCAAACAATACTTACTATCATAAGTATTGTCAAGCTTCTATGCCACTTCATCCTTCTGTCTTTTTGTTTTAGTACATGGCAAGAAAAAATTAAAACAAGCATAAAAACAACAGCCACTACACCCGATACGTTTACTAATATATTTCGATTACTCAATACTGGAATAACAAAGCTAATATGTAATATACAAAAGACTATTAATAACAAGCTCACTGGTTTATGAATTCTCATTAAAACCTTATCAATTTTAATAAGATTACATCTTCTTGCTATCCACTTTGCTACTAACATACAAAAACATATCAATGATAAATATCCAAAAACAATTCCCATATAAACATTCCCTTTCTACACATATAATTTATTGTACTTGTTGTTCTGCATCTTGCGAACATACGTTATTATAGTTCCTGTTCCCCCTTCTTTATGAGGGCTTCCCAATAATGTAAGCAGCTTTTTGAACATTATTATCCCCTCCCCTCAACTGTCAAGGAATTATATAGCATTTCAAATCCGTACATTAAAAATTCTTTCTTTGATTTTTTTAAATGTTGAGTTATATATTCTTCTTTATTTGTAGCGAGTAAGATAACTCCAGATAACATACCCCAAAAAGAAAAAATGGTTGGTAAAACCTCAATATCGGAACGTATCTCTCTATTTTCTATTCCCTTTTTCAAAAAAGAGTATAACAACTCATTTATCCTCTCACCTACCAAAAACGTTTCCTTTTCTTCCGGTAAAAAATGTGTTGTTTCAAAGTCAATGTTGATTGTTTTAAGTACCATGGCAAAATAAAATGGATATTCCTCCTGATATTCTACTAACGCATTACAAATTTTGGTATAGCATTCTTTGGTATTTCTGCTACTTTCCAATGCTTTATTCATATAATCGTACAATTTCTGCATGCTTTCCAATACTAGCACACTTACCAGCTCCTCTTTATCCTTAAAATATACATATAAGGTTGCTTTGCTATATCCTGCTTCCTTAGATATATCATTCATTGATGTATTTTCAATTCCCTTTTTCATGAATAGTTGCTCTGCAACAATTGCTATATTCTTTCTATGCACACTTTGTGATTCTTTTTTTCTTCTTGCCATAAATAACACCTCCTATAATTAAACCGTTGGTTTAATTATAGGAGGTGTTATTCTATTTGTCAACCAAATTGAATTATGGCCACTTCCATTCATCACTGCCTGACTAATGCCTGATAACGTTGAAGCTTCGTCTCCCTCATCAACCAACAATCTTCATCCTCTTCATCACTCACTCCTTGCAAAATTTTAATATTATCTATATCAAACAATGCAAAAACAAACAAATATTTTGTTCTTTTCTTCCATTTTTAGCTTTAAAAGTATCCGATAATGAAAATCTATGTGGATAAGGAGATGAAGTTTTCAAATCAAAATATACATACTTTAATGTCCAAATCTTATCAAATCCATAATTAACAATTTTCTTATATGGATACCTCATCATCTCTTTTTTTGCGGTACACTCCATCACCTATCTTTTCGTATTTGTGCCCTTCTTCCTTCTCAAAGAATTCCCATCGTTTTTTTATAATCACATTTTTACCCTTTTCCAACTGCTGTAGTATTTTCTGCATATTCAAATCATCCGGAACCGATAAAAGATATCTCTCAATCCCCATAAGCTGATGATACATATGCAAACAGTCTTTTTGTGTATGCAATGTATCAAGCAACATCACTTCTTTTAACAAGCCTCTTAATTCTTTTATATTACCTTCTTTTCTATGTGCCTTATGGAAAATTTCTCTTGTCAACAATTCTGCTTCCAAATCTTCCTGCATATAAATCCATGTTTCGCTATCATGTTTAAACATCGGTCCTTCATCATCCGGAATATTGGCATTTCTCTCCTTAAGATATTCCACAATATCACCCAATGCATCATCAGACATAATTTCCATATTTACTTTGACAAAATCTCTGCATGTAGAAGGCATATAAGTATGGCGTCCATAAGAATAACGAACCATATATTTACACACCTTATAAAATACCGGAAGAAATCTCTTCTTTACATGTAACATTTCATCAGATTTTACTTCTTTTATTTTAACTTCACTATTCAATTCATTATCTATAACCCACTGATAGAAAGAATCTCTGTCAAACTTCATTTTCTTTCCCCATATAGAATGGGTAAATCCGGCATCGTCACCAAACTCCATTATGATATAACTTTCCTTATAGTGCGAGTTTTTCTTTTCCTTTGAAATTCCTTGTCTGGTCAGATTTCTAATAAGCAATTCATATCTTTCTACCTGCTCCTGCGGTACACTTTCTTCATTCCATCCAAACGGATACTCTTTAACCAAATCACGCAATGAACAAACAATCGTCCTGGCACTAAACCATGCCAGATATTCTTCACTCACTTTAAGCATATCGTCCAATATTTCTTCATCTTATCCGTTCATATACAACCTTGTCATACAGTTAAATCCAAGCCCAAAATCCTCTGCCTTTTTGATTTTTAACATTGAACCGCACCTCCCACATCCGCATTTTTTATTAAAATTTGCTTTTCATATTCCGATACAAGATAATCATATAATTTTTCCGGAGTGCTAATATCAATGTTCTCTCCTTTTTCATCTGTAATACAACCTTGGCGATACTCTTTACCATAATCCAATTCATAGATAAAATATGAAACATTTCCAAAACTATCCCTCAATAACATTTCAAGCAGTTTCACAACAATACCTTCATGTGATATCTGCAATCCGGCTCCATTACAGCAATCACACTCCAAATTTTCTCTACTGTTACGAAACAACTCATCTACCTTATCCACTAATTCTGTGGAATCCTTGAGCCTGCATATAATATCTACAAACTCCTATTTTTCAAGCGGCACCTCAGTAATACTCTTTTTTTTCTGCATAAAAAATCCTCCTATCTTTGCCTGTTTCCACGGCTTAATAAGAGGATAATTTATAATATTCATTTTGTCATTGGACAGATAGTCCAATAGACTTATGCCGCCTTCTGAATATGCTTCGCGTATGCCAGAAGTCTCTTTGCCGTAGGATTATCCCATAATCCTACCATATCATATACAATTGTTTCTCCTTGTAACACCAACAATTCTTCCATATGAACATTTAGCAATCTGCTCAATGCACATAAATGCTCCACCGAAGGAAGCACCTTACCTTTAAACCAGCGGTATATGGATTGCGGACACGATAAATGAAGATATTCCTGAATAGACTTCACATCATATCCCGCTGCTTTCAGCATCATTTTCAATTTTATTCCAGTTTTCACCTGATCAATTGGTTGATACATCATCCTGCTCCTTTTCAATTTGCCAATGCCCGTTAACACCAGTACCAACATAGTGCAAATTAGGTATTTCATTCAGCACTCTCTGCAAAGTACGGACACTAATATTAAGTTTCTCTGCCATCGTTTTCCTTGTAATTTTCGGGTTTTCATCTACCAGTTCCAATATTCTCTGCTGAGTGCCATCCTGAGTGCCATTTCCTCCAACTCGTAATTCCGGCACATTCTCTATTGGAATGATAATTTCAAATGTATTTTCTTCAACAAACTTCGGCACTCCACCGGAATACAGCTTGGTATACTTATTCGTGTTCCTCATACCGGAACCCAATTCATCTGCATATCCAATCTCTCTGAATACCTTTGAAATCGGCGTATTTTTCGGGAATGGTTCAAATTTGTTAAGCTCCAATTCCCCATGTCCATGTGGAAGATTACTGTTTTTCGTATACAGCTTGTCTCTTTCAATCACAAACTGTGCCGTGTATGCATTTGCATAGTCTCTGTGTGCCAATATATTTGATACCACTTCTCTAAGGATTTTGTCTCTGGCACTTATGCTCTGGTCGCCTTCTGTCACAAATACATCATTCAGATGCTTTTTACCAAAATCCATCAATCTTCTAAAGCTATCTACAAGGTTTGTGATAATGACCTCTCTGTCATCATAACGATCCATATTTTTCACACGATAGATAGCATCGGTCTTATATTGTGGCAGAACGGACATAATCGTACTATCTTTACCAAACAGCAATATTGCAGCCAACGTAATACCTTCTTTGCCAGTTTCCGGGTCTACTAATATCAAGCCAGAACTTCTAAGGATTTCTTCTTCGCTCATATCTGCCCATGGATGGTTATCCATTCTTGACATTGCCATTTTCTTCGCACGACGGATAACATCAAAATCCAAAAACTCCAGTCCCAGCTTTGGATAAACTTTATTTACAAAATAGGTGCTTTGCTTCCTTGCGTACATTTTGTATACCAATTCCGCATTATCCGTAATTGTTCCCCAAGTTGAGGAATCATTTACCTTAGTCAGCCTCATCTTAGTCTCATTAGTCTCAAATTACTATGAGACTGGTGAGACTAGGTTTTACCATTTCTCTGTTATGTATTTCACAGCTTCTTTTAAATCATCACTAAAATCTTCCAAATCAGCAAGAGATATAACCTCATCTAAAATTAAATTAATAATATTATTTATCGCAGTTGATCTCCTCATATCAATTATAACGCCCGGCGATTTCTTGTCTTGCTTGAAACGTTTTTCCAGTTCCCAAAATTTAGCAGAAGCACTTTTATCAGTTTGCAAAAGAGCTATGTATTCTGCCGCCAAACGTTCCATATAACACTCCTGCCAGTTCTGTATCTTTTTTCGGAATATCTTCCAATCTCGTTCTGATATTTACATTCCTCTATGCCTCCTTTCCAAATGTCAATCTATGTCACTTCCTTGTCACCTCATCGTTTATCTAAAACACTATAATAGCCATTTTTTCTAGTTTTACATAGGAAGTGACACCAGCCATGTCACTTCCTTGTCACCTCATTGTCACTTCCTATTTCAACTTCCACAGTCCTTCTTTTTTATCATACATTAAAAAGACTTTTTTCTTTATTTCCTGTACATCACGCAATACAGTTCTTCTGGTAACATCTAGTTTTGCCGCGATGTCATCCACACTTATTTTCTGATTTTCACAAATCATATCATAAACAAGCTGTTCTCTTTCTGTCAGCTCGGTTTCCATCTCAACTTGCTTAACAGCTTCTTTTGTCAATGGAATAGCTATTCTGAAAACATCCGCTTCATACAATTCCGGATTACCACCACCGGAATATATTGGAGTGTATTTATACAAATTCTTCACACCTGAACCAATCGCATCCGACCTTCCCATTACAGTAAAAAAATTAGCAATTAACGGATTCTTAGGATACGGAGTAAATTCGTCACTCAGTATGTTTCCCTGTCTTCTAGGTCTGCACCAATTTTCTGTTCTTAACCAGTCCTTTTCAATAATCAATTTTGCAGGATATGCACTGGAAAAATCTCTATGAACAAGAATATTAGAAACAACTTCTCTGGCAATAACATCTCTAATACTTGTACTCACATTATCTATGAGGCAAAACTTATCTGAGGTATGCTTTGCAACAAATTCCATTAATTTATCGTAGCTTTCAATAAGATTTGTGTTAACCTGCAATCGGTCATCATATCTATCCATATTTTCAACTCGGTAAATTGCATCTGTCACATATCCAGATACACAAGAACGAATAACCTCATCCTTGCCAAATAACATAATTGCCGCCAAATTGTAACCTTTTTCCCCTGTCACAAGATTCTTCTCATACAAACCAGCACTTATCATAATTTCACGATCTGACATTTTTAACCACTCATGCTGAGCATTCTTGTTTTCTATCAATCTTCTGACTCTCGGCATAAGATCCATCCGCAAATCATCTTCCGTAGCATAAGGAAATAATTTATTTTCCGAAAATGCTCCGGTCTTGCGAGCATACATATTTTCCATCTGGATTGGCGAATCTGTAATATCAAAATCCCCCTCATCATTTCTGTCGTATACTCTTCCTGAACATTTAATAACCGTTGATGCCGGTGGAACATATGTCCAAAGCAATAATTTATCTTGATATTCAAATTCCTCTATCTCAATATAAAGTGTAGGTGACATTTTATTTGTATTATTAAGCTGTGATACAAAATTTCTCCTCATATCCTTTACAGCATTACGATTTACTCCAATTGGAATCCCACCATCTTTCACTCCCATAATAATCCATCCACCATATCTATTTGAAAATGATGAGACAGTTTCGTATACCGACTCACTGATTTCATTGGTGCAGGATTTGTATTCTATGGTTATTTTCTCATTCTTTGCTGATAAAAGTTCTTTCATTTTTTCTGTGGTCATTATATCGCCTCCACTAATATTATTTCTCCACTTCCGTAAAGAAGTATTCCAATGTCTCTACAAACATTTTATGTTCAAACAATTCCTTAATTTGCTCCCGATTCATCCAAGTAACTTGTACCACTTCATCTGTTGTCGCATTACTCAAATCAACTTCTCCATCATATTCAAACAACCAAACATCTACAATTTTATTAACAACTTTACCAAACTCTATTTTCTTTATATCAGACAAAATAACTTGTCCTTTTTCCGGTAATAAATCTACCCCTACTTCTTCTTTTACTTCTCTAAGCGCACCTTGCAAACTATCTTCCCCTTTTAACACTGAGCCACCTACACATTCCCACACCAAAGGAAATGCTGTTCTATTTGCCGAGCGCTGCGAAATCAGATACTCTCCCTTGGAATTGCGAATCCAAACATGTACCACCAAATGATAGCCGTCTATCGGTAACTGCTCACCTCTGACATGATCCCTTCCGATAAGTTCCCTATTTTCATCATACAAGTCCCAAATTTCTGCATCTGGTATATACTCCACAATATCACCAAAATCTGTATTCAACGTCTTACATATCTTGCTAAGAATCGTAAGACTTACCTCTTCATCACGTCGTAATTTTGTCATTGTATTAGGAGCAATTTCTGCCTTTTTACGCAAATCTGATTTGCTCATTTCCTTATCTACTAATAATTTCCATAATCGTTTATATGATACAGCCATAACAGCATCTCCTATTTTTATAAATTACATCTCACTTTAGATAAATACGTCTTCTTCGTCATTGTACTTATCGTCCGATTTTTCCCAAGGATTCCCATAAGAAAAACCACCTGAAGTATAGCCGACAATAAATCTAAAATTTTCATCCTGTTCTATTTCAAAATCTTGAATATTCTGCTTTTTTCTTCGCTTGCTTTTCTTTGTATTCTTATCCATGCCAACCTCAAATATCACAATTTCCTCAATTCATCCATCATAGCCGGACGATTTTTATATTTTAATTTCCACTCAGAAACTATCTGTTCCACAAGTTTTACTCCACCCTTCATCTGCTGCATCTTTCGAAGTAGCGAAACAAGGTGGGCATAATGCTTTCTGTCACTTGTATGCATCGCCATTTTATTTACTTCATCCTTATACTTGCCCAATATCTGCTCCGGGTACTCTTTTTTCAAAACCTTTTCATACTCCTGTAGAATATATAATCCTGGTGAATTCAATACAAATGTCAACAATCTGTCATATAATTTTTCTTCCTTATACAACCGCTCTACATGTGCATACGCTGGGAGCTTCTTGAAGATTTCTTCTCTTTTTATAACCCACTCATCTTCTGTATACTGCTTCTTTAATTCTCTATACAGGTCCAAATCTCCAGCTTCATGTTCCAACACCAATTGCCATAACTGCTCTATGTAAGCACTCTTATTCCCCTGAAAAAGATAGATTTCCTTTTTCTTTTCACTGTATTCAGAAATCAGCCCTCTATACTGCTTATCCAGCAACATACATTCATCCAAAACCTGCAGGACATGGTCATATTCCTTATTCTTCATACAAATGTCAATGTAGTACCTTCTTACAGTAGAATTATTCCAATATTTTTTACAAATCTCTTTTATTTGCTTCTCCGATGCATTCTGTACCTTCAGCAATTCCAAATATCTTACTGCCCATTTCCCAACTGCATAATCTCTGCTCCAATCGGAGTCCTTACACTCTGACCTTGCAATCATCTTCTGAATAAAATCCAGTTTTTCCTGCTCATATTCTTTTTCATCAAATTCTCCCATGATAATCTGTTCTATGTATTCTTCCAAATAATCTATAACAGAACCATCCAGATGAGATGTAAACCAATCAAACATTTTTTTCTTTTCTTCAGCACTTACTTTCACAAGCAGTTCCAGCCACAGCTGATAAATCCTATCCGCCAGCATTCCGGTACCGCCATAAGAATCATCCATATCAACATCGCCAATTAGTACAAAGATATAATTCATCACTTCAAACGCGCTTAAATAGTTATCATTGTCTATCATCCGGTGTACATCTTCATCAATAATCTCTTCCAACTCTGATATAAAGCCATCTGCTTCATAATAGCTAATAAAACGATTTCTCCCCAGATACCGGTCTGCTATAATATCTACCTGTCTAATATAATTATCAATATCTTCCCTCGTCACCTGCTTGTTAATTGTATTATGGAAACGAAGAAGTAATTTTTCATCTTCTGCTAAAACTGTCACCAAAAATGAACGAACCACTTTTTCCTCAGCACCACTAACAAGCTCTTCAACTGCAGATACCTTTTTCTTGTAGGCATTTATAGTATATGCAGGCTGAAACAAGTCTTCTCTCACAACATTCGCAGATTCTTCCTCTTCTGCATCCTCTGACCATTCATACAGTACTGCTGCCATATGCTTGCAGTTTTTGCCATCCAATGCATACGGACACGAGCAATACATATCTGTAACTTCTCCATTATTTACGGATATCTCAACCTCATAATCTTCTGAACCTATCACATCGGCTCTGATAATATCCTCTGAAATATCTATATTTTCAACCGTATTTTCAAGATAATAATCATATCCTCTTTCAAGAATATGTGTCGCAAATAATCTTTTCCAATTCATGTAACTTCACCTATCTCTTCTCAAGCATCAAATGATGAAAAAATGCAATGTCCTTATATCCATCCATATCCGATACTCGCATCTCGATTTCCACCATTTTATCCTGCCAATCAGCATCTTTATGTATTTCCTGATTTTGTTGCATATCCCAGAAAGTTCTCATTCCCAACGTCTTTGTAATCGCAAGTTCCGGACACCATTTTTCAATATCTGCATCCTCATAGTAACGAATTGCTCCGTACTTAGAAGCCATTCCGTCATTACCATCCAACAGACTATGGGCATGTTCGAAATCGTTCAAAAGTACAACCATCTGCATAACCCTTCCTGCACGGTTATGTTTCACAATAGAAATCTTGCCATTAGATTTTAAAATTCTTGCAAACTCTTTAACAATATCTTCTCTATCTTCAGCATATTCCAAGACATTATGACAGATAATCATATCAAAAGTCTCACTTTCAAATTTACGCAATTCCTCGGTACTACCGACAATTTGTGAATACTGGTTGTCTGCCCATCGCTCTTTTATGCTATCTTCATCCGGTTCAATGGCTGTTACATCGTTATGTTCTGCCAGATAGTTTGCAGTTATCCCGATACCACTACCAAAATCAAGTATCTTTTTATCTCGAATTTCTCCTAATTGCTTCCAGACAATTCGCTTCATGAGACATTCCCATGGTTGTAAATCTGTTACTTTTCTACTCACTATATCAACTCCATTTCATCCTGCTTTTCTAATCCTTGTTTTTCATACAACAATTCTACAAGTAGACTCTATTCCTCCAAATCAATGGCATAAATTTCTTCTATGGGAAAAGTTACTTTTACCAATCCTACAGAAACGAACTTTCCACTCATTTTCTTAAACTCGTGCAAGATCAAATCACTCGCTTTGTAAAAGACATCTTCATCATCTTCTTTGGTAAGAGCTAATGTACAATGCGGCATCCATCTATTGGAACGATACCATTCACAGCCCGTTGCATCAAAATCTTTTAAGCATTCATGCAATTCCCGTTGAAATTGATACATAGAATCATTCATCATAGGCGATGCAAAAATTGTCTTTGAATCTGTAAACATTCCAACAGAACCAATATATGCTGGCATTTGCTTATGAGTCTGTGCAAATTTCTTTAATTGCTCTATGCACTTTTCTTCATCCACATCATTGAAACAGGCTAATGTAAAGTGCGGTCTGGTTTTCCATTCCATAAACTTTGTACTCAACTTTTCATCAGCCACTCTTTTTGCTAAATTGTACAATTTTTACTCTGTTTCTTTGTCATAATACAATTCTATTGCGTACTGCATAACATTCTCCTCCACATTTATTAACCATATACCTTATCCATATCTTCAACTACCTGAATATAATAGTCCAATAGTTCATATATCCAATCCTTCAATTCTGTAAATTGATATCCTAAAGAATTCGCTTTATCTGTACAAATACTATATTCAGGCTCCCCATTATAAGGTGCATCCTCACCTTCTGAATCTATAATAGCCTTTGTTCCGGTCTTCTTTTCAACATATTCAATAATTTCTCTTAAAGAGATTGTACCGTCTGAAGCACCATTAATTGCTCCCTTAACATCTTTACCAACTAAAAATGCAATGAATTTACCTGCTTCGTCCGAACGAATATAACTCATCTGATAATCGACATTATCAATATTCATCGGAATCGATTTCATAGTATGTTCTACATAGAACAGCAATCTCTTTGTATAATCATCCTTTCCAATGGCAAATGGGTATCTGACAGCAATCCAATTCTTTTCCGGATACTGCTGCCATAGCGCATACTCTGCCTGACGTTTTATCTGCTCATAAGGGAATGCTTTTCTATCACACCATATAAGTTCATTTCCAATTCCGTCAAAGTCCTCTTCAACGGTACCCCAATGCTTTGGATCATACACAGATGTACTTGACATATAAATATACTTATCACAATCCACAACATCCATTACATACTTAATATCATTTGAACAATATGCAATTTTATCAATTACTACATCGTAATGATTTCCTCTCACTGCTTCTCGAACGCTATCTTCCTTTGTTCTTTCCAAAAATATTCTATTAACCTTATCACCAAAGGAATCCGTAGTTTTTCCTCGGGTTGCAATTGTAACATCATGCCCTGCTGCTAAAAGTTCATTCACCATATGTATTCCAAAATATCTTGTTCCACCAATGACTAAAATATTCATTCCAATACCTCCATTAATTACGTCTTGCTTTACATCACAATCTCACTATCAAAATACTGTTCTTGAAAATAAATCTGTCCCTTAATTTCTTCTTTTGTAAAAGTCATCCCCGCAGGTGCAACGACCCATTTTTCTTCCCAATGTAGAAGTTCCCGAACCAGATGCTCCATAAATATGTATTACATTTTTCATTTTCATCACCTATATATTAACCCAAAAAAATGTTATCGCCTTCACCAATCTAACTATCAACAAACTCATTCCACGATTTGTTATAAAACTTTTTACAACAAACCTCTCTCAATAAACTTCTTAAACCTATCAAATAATTAATATTTATGCTACCATCCTGTTTTTCATAAATGTAACGCCAGTAAACAAAAGCTTCCGATGCATCATCAAGCAATCTATCAAACAAATTGTCATCATCAGAAGCGAACCCATCTTTTATACTTCTCTTAATTGACAAAGTTGTTTCTTCATCCTTTTCTTCTAAATCTAACCATAAATCCTTCAATTTATGATTTCTTAATTGCATTTCTCCATAATAAACTAAAAGAGCTTTAAGAAACACTTCACATGCAAAAGCCGAATTCACTATCATCAATTGCATTAACAAGACCTACCAACTTCTCTCCATCCCAAGCTGTAAATACCGTCTCGCTATTATCTAACGCCTTTTTCAAGCGTTCAGGATAATTTGCTGATAGCCAGCCAACCGACTGAAATAGTTCCTGCAAGTCTTTACTTGTATAGTTTTTAGCACCTTTATATGTAACACCCATTCTTTTTCTCCGTTTATTCTTTCAATGATCCTACAAACTTCACCTTCTTTAGAATACCACATCATACATCTATTTTCAAGAAATTCTCGCAACTTCTTGCGATTGTTTCTCAATTCATATTCTGTGCATTAGAGACAGCGCACTACCGTGCCCTGCCCCTATTATCATCTAACTGAAAATTGAACAACTCCGCCTTTTCCTTATTTGTCAGGCACTGATATGGATATCCTATCTTTTCTATACCACCAAGGATTTCGTCTGTACACAATTTTATTACATACTTCTCCATCCCCTTATAAAGAATTTTTGCCTCATCCATAATCTCATTTACATCTGTATTATGCTCCATATCACAGAACAAAATTTCCACGATGCTTTTAACAGTATCAAAACTACGCATTCTAACAAAACCAACAGCTTCCGCTTTCTCTTCCGGCATGCCTCATACAAAACACAGCATCCTCCAAAATCATTTCCCGCAGTTTCTGCTCTAGTTCCCATTCCTGCCTTGGTAGATTCTTTGGAACTTTTTTGCAAAAATATGTTGCAATTTACAATATAAAAAAACAAAATAAAAGTTATTGAACAATTCTACGTATAAAAAAATTATACAATAATCCTTTATAGTAAATGCCACAGATTTCTTCTGTGGCATTTATCTATTCTCGACATATTCTAATACATCTAAAAAAAATTCTTCTATATCCCTATCCAAAATTTATAATACTTCTCGTCATCCCAAATATACGGACTTTCTTTTTCCATAATCCCGCCATTTTTTATTATGGTTTTTATTGAAGCAATGTTGTCTACATCGCAAGTAAGCAAGACTTTTTCTATCCCCAATTTCCTTGCTTCGTGCAGTACCAATTCAAGCATTTTAGTAGCATACCCTCTTCTTCTCTCCTTAGGACACACGCTATATCCAATATGTCCGCCGATTATCGCAAGATTTTCATTCAAAGAATGCCTTAACTCAATACAACCAACAATTTCCTCATCCTCATTTATTGCAAAATACGTACTTGCTTGAACTCCAAGGAATTCATTTTTCGGCTTTTCACATTCTATTACAAGTTCAATCCAATCAGCATACTCTTTGTAATTATGTAAGCCACGACTTCCATTGATAGATGTTTCACCCTCTTTCAAAAAAGATTCTCTGAATTGCATTACCTTATCTACTGAAACATTCTTTACACTTATTAGACTAATCTCATCCATCAATTTACTCCTTTCACTATTTTTTATATCATTTCACCATTATCTACCAAAACTGCAACCTGCCATTCATCTTCATAAACAACCGTGCCAACATAATTGGTATACACTACATCATAGGGATGCTCATACTTATCAAGTATCTCCATAGCAGGTCTAATTTTATCTTGCATCTCTTCGGTTGATTCTGTTTTAAAAAATGTAATTACCTTTTCTCCATTCTTGCAAGGCTCCGGCTCTGGAAGATTATCCTTGAACCACTGGTCTATACCTCGAAAAACTTCTTCATCCTCCTTATCCATCACTCTATCCATTATCAGCCGCCAGCACATCCCAAATATTCCCTTCGGATACTTAGTTATCCAGGATTCCTCTCTCCCCTGTATTCTCATATAATTGAATTGCATATAATACTCCTTTCACGCACTTTTCTCATCTAAAGTTTAAACTTAAAAATACATTTTCGTGTTTCTCCTCTGTCGCGCATATCACTATCGTCTGGTAATTCCGTCACTTCCAATAATTCTCCACCGGCATATTCACAAGTCTTTCTTGATGCGATATTCTCCGGATTACATGTAATTATTAAATATTCTAAATTGTGTTTTCTCGCCAGCTCAAATAATAATAAACATGCTTTGCCCGCATAATGATTTCCTCTATACGTCGCGTCTATGTTATAGCCAATATTTCCACCATAATATAATTTATCATTATGACCAATACGCAAATCGCATACTCCCATCTTAATTCCTTTATTATTACAAATTGCAAAATGATATGCCGGAACCCAACCTTTCGCTTCATCTCCTTCAACTGTTCTTTCCAGAACCAATTGTATTTCACTATTCTTAAGAAATTCTGTATTAATGAACATCTCTTTCAACCTCCCCTACCTTATAAACCTCTCTCCATATATCCACAAGTAAATGGAAAGAAATCATATTTCTGCGTTCCTGTATGTACAAAACCATAAGAAGCATACCACTTTTTCAGAATTTCATTTTCTTCCACAATCCCTATGTTCATCTTTTTACATCCCAGTCCTTTTGCAATTACAAATGCATGCTCCAATAATTTATCTCCAATCCCTTTATGCCTATACTCTGGAAGAACGCACACATTATTCAACTCACATTCGTTATTATCCTGTATCAACAACGAATAATATCCAATAATAACACCTTCTTCCCAATAAGCATACATAGGCCTACACTCTCCATTTAAATGCCAGTTAATTCTTTCTTCCGTAGTTGCAAATGCTGTAAATCTTGATGCATTTTCTATAGTGAATCCAAATTCATCCGCCACTGTACCAAAACTTTTTCGAATAACCTCTACGCATCTTTTGATATCCTCTTGTTCTACTTTTCTAATCATAGTGCCTGCCTCCTATTTCTAAAATTAAAAAATCGCACCAAACATACATCTATATGTCTAGTGCGAATAATTCAATGAAAATATATATTATAATCCTAACATTACATTCTCACCATTGCACAGACATATAAGACCTACAGGCTTACAACTGTGCAACAATGTCAGTTATAAGCAAATACGTCTATGATGAATGGACATATGAGTTGTTGAATGTAATCTCTGGTTCATTTCAATTCTCCTCGTTTGATTTTTTTGATATATTAGCACTGGATTTACTATCTGTCAACCCCATTACAGCTTATAAAAAGAAAAATGGACTGCCACAAATCTGCAACAGTCCACTGTCTATATACATACCTATCATTCTGATAACAAATTGATAACACTTTTTTGCAACCAATCTACAACCACGCCTCCCAAAAATCCAGTGTTTTCTGGCATTCCCAGCGTTTTCCGCCGTTTACTCATTCGGATTACGCTTCGCTTCATCCTCATGTGGGGCATTCGCCCCATTCGTCACAAAATATAAAAAGCCTCAGAAACACATAAATGTATTTCTGAGACTTTCCATATTTTCTGCCGTACACGGCTCATTGCTTATTCGAACTCGAAGTCACAAAGTTGTACTGTGGTTGATAGAGTTGTTTTTGGTGGTAGAATATGGGGATTTTTGTATGGATTCTACCTAGTTCGTGGATTTTCGAGGGATTGTATTGTCATTTTGTTGTCAGTGATACTTATTATTCTCATATATAATCATCTTCTTAGATCAAACATTATCATTTACCAAGGAGAATATTCATCCACATCCATAAACGTCATATCTGATAACTCGGAAAATAATTTATTAGAATTAAACGCCTTAACTATACTTTTATCCCCCGCAAGTTCTGGTTTTGTAATAATACTTTCAACATATTTTTTCATTTTATTTTGAAAACCATCTTCTATCGAATTTACATATGCTATCTTACCCAATATCTGACTATTGTTTTCATAATTTTTGGATTTTATTGATTTATATATTTGTGCTCGCAAATCCCTTTTAAACTTCTTGTCTACATGAATACTATCATCATTTATAGTAATACCTGTTACTGTTTTCTTTACATCATTAGAAAGATATCTTGTCTTTTTGTCATTGATTAAAAAACCTTCATCTTCAACTATATACTTAACAAACTTCTCCACCTTATTTAAAAGTGTTCTATTATTCGATGAAAAAGTCAAATCATCTGCATAACGCGTATATACTATATCTTTTCTACTACAATATCCATTAATTCTTGCATCCATATGATAGCAAACCAAATTAGCAATATATGGAGATGTAACCGCACCTTGTGGTAAATAATCATCATATGTGCACAAGTTAGCTAAAACACCTGCAACTTTGCCATTATAACCTATATTACAAAATAATCTATACACTTGCTGTTCTGTTATTGTGCCAAAAAAATTGGTAATATCCATTTCCAACAAGAAAATATTCTTTTTATGCCTTTCAGCATTTTCTCTAAGACCATTTTTGCGTGGAACAAATGCCATCGCATACTCTGACACAAAAATCTTCTCTAGAATTTCTTTCAATATCCATCTTTGTACCACTTTCAATGATAGATTAGGGACCGTTAATATTCTTTCCGATTTATCTTTCTTTGGTATTCTTTTTTTATAATAACAATACTCTTTTTTGTATGTCAAAAAATATAATAACTGCTCCGTTATTGAAAGTTGTTCGCATAAATGTTCAAATGAATTTATAACTGGAACACCTAATGTGTTCAAAACTACACTATTTCCAATATTCAAACAAATCACCTCATTCTTACTCTATATATTTTCGGGTAAAACAACGGGGGAGTTTCACTATTGTGGAAGTTCACCGTTGTTTTAGCTGAGTTCATGTAATTATTATTCTTACGAGGTCGAATCAACCCCTAGTTGCTATGTATGCATATTAACAACAATTCTAAGAATGAGATGATTTATAGAATTCATAATGCATCAGCTCAACTCTTATTCTATCACATAATCCAGCTTTTGTACAATCATTTATCATTAATTGCATTGTTTCAAATCCAATATCGGTTAATTTATATGACGAATATTGCTCTCCTATATTTTTTACTATTTTCTTATCTTGAAAAAGTAATTTCAATGATGCATTAAAAAGAACTTTAAAATCATCATATACTATTTTTTCTTTTTCCGAAATGTATCCTACTATCTCTACGAGTTCTTTGGAATTCAATGATTTAAAAAAATATAGTATCAACTGTATAAAATAGTGCATTCCAACAATAGTTGTTAAATCAATCATAGTATTCTTGTTGCCACTTGATTTATTCTTTTCTCTAACATCTTTCGAAAGTCTCCTAGCAAAATCCTCCTCATCTTGTCCATACTCAATAACATTAAGTTTATTTTTTTTCTTTAAGTATTTTATTGGACCGAGCATAATAAAACTTTTATGCTTTGCTAATTTTTTGTCCACTGCTGCAATTACTTTATCAACAGTGTACTCATTATTTGTAAATGCTCCCAATTCAACCAGCGAGCCTGCACTTTCACAAATAATTACAATCATATGGGAATTACTTGCTAAAAATTGTTCATAACTTAGTAAATCAGCTTCTTTTGTTTTATTTAAAATCTCTATTAATAAATCTTCTGGATAAAATATTTTAAATGGTTTATACCATAATGTCTTTTTTTCGTTCTCTAGCAGAATTCTCACTTTATCTCTTAACGACGTATACTTCTTATTACTTGCACCTCCACACAGAAAAACAACTATATATTGTTCCCTAAATTTACAATATATTTGACCATAAATATCTTCAACTATCTTACATATTGCTTTATTCAATTCTGTATTTTGCTCTTCCATTATGTAACCTCCACTAATAAAATTGGGTATTTCACATCAAACAGTTATTGCTAATTACAACCACACATATAAAGCCATTTTCAAATACTCAATTACAAAAACACCTTTCCCATTACTCCATTCTCCATATCATCAATACTGTAAATCGTATCCATAACCTCGAATGTTTCTCTCAAATTACCTCTTGCACTCTTCCAACCAATTCCATCAGTAAACCATACAAAAGTAAATCCATCTATCTTATCTGCATGCTGAGATAGTAATTCATAACTTCTAGCAGTTTCATTTAACTTGGAACCACCACCAGTGTAGAAATTTGTTTCAATACCATAAACCATATTTTCTGTTTTTACAACAAAATCAAATCGCTTGGTAGATTTCCCATCACTTGATAAGGACGACAAATCTAATCCCCATTTTGTTTCAATGTCTTTAATATACATTTCTTTAAAATAGTTTACATCTTTTACAAACCCCGCTGCCAGAATATACTTCTCCACCAAATCTTCCATCTGGTGACCACCACGATTTTTACGACCGTTAGAATCTAATCCTGTTTCAATGCCTAAGGCATAATCTACAAGATTATTTACAAGATGATTTTCAATCATGTCAAACAATCCTGTCTTACGCATAAACACTTTGTACTGCTCCACACTATAATTCATCTTCTTAAAATTATATAAAAATGCTCCGTCTTCATCTTGTGCATAAATTTCGCACCCTCTTACTGCTAATAACAAAGGGATGCATTTCAAAGTCTCAGGATATTTTGTTATTATCTTTTCAAAATCTTCCTCAATATTTTTTGAGCCAATTAAGGAATTTAAAATATTAAGTTCCACTTTTATTTCTTCAACATTCTTAACAACTTTATCAAAATCTATGTAATAATCATAACTAGATATGCTAGCACGAAACTTGCCAAGCCATTCTTCAAAATCACGCATTATCTCAAATTCTCTCCTTCCATAATGGAAATATTAATGCCATCTCCAACCCAATCAAATTTTTTTGTTAGTAATTCTATATTAATTTCTCTTTCTTTCAATATATTGTACAAGAAAATTGGCATTTCAATCTTAAATTGCAGTTTATCATACCTATATATTGAACATATTTTTTCATTATCTGATATTATTTCATTTCCTTCGTCAATTAATTCTATTACTGGTTTGTAATATAGTGAAAAATATTGACTCAAACCATTTTCTAATAATTCAACTCCCTTTTCACCCTCATCTACAGGATCAACAGCAACCACATATAATTCTCTATTATTAAAATATGACAATTGAGCAACACCATATAAAGGTTTCGAACCCGCAATATAATTAATATTTTGAACCTGTTCTAATGCTTTTTCAATTGCTACAGTTGTTTTTCTAATTCGTCCTTTAGATTCAAATACACTAAATCCTCTATTAGTTTTGCTATACCCGATTAAATCAGGACACAACTTTTTATTTGTGTTTTTGAATTTCACAGTGTTATATTTCTCCATTATATTCAAATGCACCAAATAATCCTGACCATATTCCTTATAACTTATATATCTTGTCATCACCATACCTAAATAATAAGACAATGTTGCCTTTTCTGATGCATCAAGATACTTTATTTCTTTTCTCAATTTTATATATTTACTTTTAGAATCAAATTCAATTAATGTAAATAATGCATACATTTTATAATTAATTTCATTCAATCTTGACCTTGTAATTGCAGGTGTTAGGTAATACATTGGCATTCCACATGTAATGATGGACTTAATAAAATCCTCAATAGTGATTTCATAATCTATATATCCAGTAGATATATCAGTACTGCTTATTGTTTTCTTTTTTATCCCACTCTTATCAATAGATAAAAAATGAAATTTATATTTATTTCTTTTAATCACAATTCCTTCTCCAATCTTCTTTTGCTAATCTCCAAATATTCTTCACTTACATCTATTCCTATAAACTTTCGCCCAAATCGCACAGCCTCTACCCCAGTAGTTCCAGAACCACAGAAGGGATCCAATATAATTTGCCTTTCTTCCGTTGATGCCAACACAATTTTCTCAAGTAGATATTCCGGCTTCTGTGTTGGATGCTTTCCCTCTGTTTTTTCTGAAGGTTTTGTTAATGCTCCGGTCCATACATCCTTCATCTGCTTGCCTTTATTCATTTCTTTCATTTTCTGATAATCAAAAAAATGCCGAGACTTCTTTTCATTCTTCTTTGCCCATAAAATGGTTTCCGTAGAATGTGTGAAGCATCGACATGCTAAGTTTGGTGGTGGATTTGTTTTCTGCCATGTTATATTGTTGATTATCTTGAAGCCTTCCTGCTCCAATGCCATACCAATCGAATATATATTGTGTAATGTTCCCGATATCCAAATCGTGCCGTTCGGCTTTAGTACTTTCTTACATAACTTAATCCACTTTCTGTTAAACTTGTGTTTCTCTTCGACACTGGTCCCACTTTCAGAAAGCTTATCCCATGAGCCTTTATTTACTGAAACCATCTTCCCACCCTGACAGGTGATACCGTCATTACTTAAAAAGTAGGGTGGGTCTGCAAATATCATATCTACAGATTCCGATTCCATTTTTGCTAGAATTTTAAAGCAATCACCTAATATCAGTTGTGATTCTTCTGTCTCGTAGTATAATGGCACTTTCTTTGCAAATAAGTTTTCCATTATCCCGACTCCTTAATAAAATATCGTTTTATTTGGTAAATAGAATTTCAACATCACCATCTACAAATCCAATGCCAATACCCTCTTTACTCTTTAATATCTGGGCATACTTCCCATCTTCAAGATACCGTCTCAAAATTGTAGACATCTCTTCAAGTACAACATCCCACTCTGAATCTTTATTCCATGCTAAAAGACCTTCTCTAGTTCCCAAATCCGTCACTTCGTCACAAGGCCAATCCTCATCATCTACATCAAAGCGTTCGGTTCCTACCAACTCCATCGACCAAGCATTATCTCCATCTTCATATAAGTTGAAACAAAATGCTACAACTTCTTCCGGTATATCTTGGTTTAAAACATTATTTAACCAATCTGCCACTTCATTATACACGGTCTATTTTCTCCTTTAATAATTGCAAATAATTACTTCTTCTCCAACTCTGTTAGTTGCATCCGAATTAATCATACGTTTAACGCTTACTACATCTATCCTATAACCTTTATTGCCATACAACTCTTTTATCAAATCCGTATTGTGATTAGTGAGCATGCAGTAACAACCTCTAGCAGTTAATTCATCAAATAAATTGGCTAATCTTTTGTGACTTTCTATGTCAAATCCTTCTTTTGTATATGATTCAAATGATGTAGGATTCAATGGTGCATACGGGCTATCAAAAAATACAAAATCTCCTTTTTCAGCATTCCTACAAGCAACTTCAAAATCTCCATCAACAATAGTTACACCTTGAAGATATTTTGAAACCTCCATAATAACCTTCTCATCAACAGATGCTCTACGGCTATTATTATAAGGAACATTAAAAAGTCCTTTTCCATTTACACGATACAAACCATTAAAGCAATGCTTATTTATAAATACAAATAATGCAGCTAATTCGACATCATACTCTGCTTTCATTAGCTTATCATTGTAATGTTCACGAAGAGAATAGTAATATTCTTTCCCATCCTCCCACATATCTGAATCCAACTTATTTATTGTCTCTAGAAATGCTTTTGGCTCATTACAAATCTGTCTGTATGCATTAATTAATGCTTTGTTAATATCATTTATAATAGCATTTGTAGGCAACAATTCAAATGTTACAGCACCGCCACCTACAAATGGCTCATAATAATTATTATATTTTTCTGGCATTCTCTCCTTTATCTGTGGTAACAACTGGCGCTTTCCACCAGCCCATTTCACAAACGGAGCGACACTTGAATTGTTCATTTAATTCCTCATCTCTATTTGCATAATATTATCTATTAATTATACTTGCAAATATATAAAATAACAACTTAAAAATCCATATCTTTTTACTTTTGAAAGACAAAAATATATTCATGTGCTAACAACAAAAAGTCTCTTTTCTGCTCCTTCCAATAATCTGTGGACAAACAATTATGTTGCTCCTTAATAATTATTTCTTTATTAGAAAAACCTGCCTGTAAAAAACATTCCATCATACGAAAACCTAATGGAATAACCTTTCCATATTTTCTTATATCACCTATCATTACAGCACACATTTTCCCCTTTTTGAGCACACGATAACACTCATTTGACACTTTGCTCATTTCATTTAAAAAAGTTTCTGCATCAAGTAATGAAATATCTCCCTCTATCCCTTTACTGTATTTGATAATGTTTGCATAGGGTGGATGAGTACAGATAAAATCAATACGACTATCTTTGATAAAATTCAAATCAGTTGCATTGCCATTTTTAGTATATATTTTTGATTTTGATTCACATTGGAATTGTAAGTTTGTTTCAGAGATTGAAACTGATTGCGGATTTATATCAACACCTACCGCATTACGATTAAGTAGCTTTGCCTCGACTAAGGTTGTTCCACTACCCATAAATTGATCTAAGACCCAATCATTAGGATTAGTATAACGAAGTATCAAATTTCTTGGCACATACGATGACCAATTTCCCCGATACTTTCCAGAATGCGTTGCCCAGTTACCCCTGTCTGAAAACGACCAGACAGTTGTTTGCTCTAGTTTAAAATTATTTGGTTGTAGATTTATAAGACATACCTCCTTTAATAATTTTGCCTAATTAAGTAGTTCAAAACACCAACTAGACCCTTTGTAGCAAATACTTTATCCAATTCTGTTAATACCTTCTTCTTGTTATTATCAGAAAGCCTATTAAAATCTTGTTGTACCTCATGGGCTTTGTGTGTTAATTCAAACATAAACTTTTCATATTCTTGTTGCTCTTCTTGAATGCTATTCATCATTACTCCCTCTTCAAAAATAATATAAATCATTCTATACCAATTTTTCAAAAAAATCCACATGTATTTCCTTTCACAATAAGTGAATTTATCTATATCTTCTATTATGCGATAATATTCACAAATAGTGAAAGAGGTGTCCGTATGTATTTTAACAGTGATACAGACCTATATCGTGTTATAGGTGCAAATATAAAGCAATACAGAGAACAAGCTAAACTAACACAAGTGCAGTTAGCAGAACAAGCTAAAATAAGCATTAGCTATATATCAAAGATTGAAGCTACCGGATGTGATAAAACCGGCAAGCCATTAGAAACAATGTTTATCACTCAAACCGCTTCTATTATTGATGAATTATTATCAAAACGCAAATTCCAAGATACGAAATTGTATAAAAAGTTTCAGCGCTTATTATATGTGCCAATCAGCAAAGATGGTGCCCCAAAAGACTGGATGTATTTGAATCCAATTCAGGTAGACCTATCATTACAAAAGTATTCTGCCCTTGCTAAACAGCTAGAAGCTGACTACTATAACATATGTGAACAGTTAAACCAACAACTTTCCGAATCTGACAAGGCAACTTTACATACTGCCAGTGGCGAATTCATACAAATCCGTACCAAAGATTCTAAGCCATATCATCCTATATATTCTAGCATTTATGGAAGAGAAATATCAGATAAAAACCGAGCTTTCTACTTCAAAAAGGAATTTATGAAGTACATAACCTCTCTTGAAAATTAATGATATTAATATCACCTTGTGAAATCTTTCAATGCTTTATGTCATATTTTTTATGACGCCACGCTCATTCTGAATCCGCCCTTTGGGCTACTTCCTCACGAACGGCTGTCGCCGTATATAGATAAAATCAACAAAACCATCGGTCGAGAATGCAAGCGCTCTTTGCATCCCTTTACTTCGCCGTGTACTCCGCTCGAATCCGCTTCGCTACTTCTCGCTGTGGGGCATTCGCCCCATTTGTCAAAAAATATAAAAAGTCTCAGAAACACATAAATGTATTTCTGAGACTTTCCATATTTTCTGCCGTACACGGCTCATTGCTTACTCAAACTCTATAGTCGCTACTGGCTTCTTTGTTATTTCATACACAACTCTATTGATGCTTGGAACTTCTGCTGTTATTCTATCTGCTATCTTCTCTAAGATATCATAATCAATTCTCTCAATTGTTGCTGTCATAGCATCGATTGTGTTTACTGCACGGATTACGCACATATAGCCCATGCTTCTTGCGTTATCTCTTACGCCTACTGCCTTGAAGTCTGGAACTACTGTGAAGTACTGCCATACTGTCTTGTCTAAGCCTGCCTTTGCGAATTCATCACGAAGAATTGCATCTGACTCACGAAGTGCTTCAAGACGCTCTCTTGTGATTGCACCAAGGCAACGTACACCAAGTCCTGGACCTGGGAATGGCTGACGGTATACCATCTCTGCTGGAAGGCCAAGTTCTACACCACAAGCTCTTACTTCATCCTTAAAAAGCTGTGCAAGTGGCTCTACAAGCTCGAACTGAAGGTCCTCTGGAAGACCACCTACATTGTGGTGTGACTTTACACACTTAGCTGTCTTTGTACCACTCTCGATGATATCTGGGTAAATTGTACCCTGGCCAAGGAAATCGATTCCTTCAAGCTTTCTAGCTTCTTCCTCAAATACACGGATAAACTCACCACCGATAATCTTTCTCTTCTGCTCTGGATCTGCTACATTCTCAAGCTTTCCTAAGAAACGGTCTGTAGCATCTACATATACTAAGTTAGCATCAAGCTTATTTCTAAATATCTCAACAACACTCTCTGACTCATTCTTTCTCATAAGTCCATGGTTTACGTGTACACATACAAGCTGCTTGCCGATTGCCTTGATAAGTAATGCAGCAACTACTGATGAGTCAACACCACCTGAAAGAGCAAGTAATACCTTCTTATCACCAACCTGACGACGGATAATTTCTACCTGGTCGTCGATGAAATTCTTCATATTCCAGTTAGCCTCTGCCTTACATGTGTCGAATAAGAATGACTTAATATCTGCCTCGCTTGGCATATCAGCATACTTCTTATCGCACTTAGCTGGCTCATGATCAATAGCAATGATTGGATAACCGCAATCATAGATAGCTGGGTTTACATCAATAGCCACGCCGTCAACAATACGGTTTTCACCACCATTTATAATGATACCCTTAACATTATCAAGCGCCTTAAGCTCGTCCACTGTGATATCATGTGGATGAATCTCACTGTATACGCCTAAATCTCGAATCTGTCTTGCAATAGTTGTGTTCTCTGTGCTTCCTAAGTCTAAAATTACGATCATATCTTGTTTCATTGCTTTTTGCTCCTTTTTTTAGAGATTGTTTTTTGAAAACTGATTTTATTATAATCACAAATTTATCATATGTAAAATGTTTTTTTACGAAATTTTGTAAAAATTTTGTTAAAAATAATTGGTTTTTTTGTAGAAAATATTATATATAATTAATTTCCAACTGACCAAAGTTTGTTTCACCTTGGATATATACTTTTTTAGAGTCCTCTCTTGTAGGTCTTCCATTTTCATTAAAGCTACCAAATGCTCTATCCACATTTACGTCTGTATTCCATTCCTTTGGTATAAAAAGCACCATTTTACCAAATGAATTTTCTACGTAAATATTAACTGGATCATTTCCAAGCTTAGCCTCGTCAAAATAAACTGTAAGACTTCCAAAAGAACTTTCAAGTTTTGCTTGTCTAAGAGCGCAGCTACTTACATATTTTACAGAACTGCCAAACGCTGACTCACACTTAAACATCTCGTCATCTGCAAACTGTTCGTCAACAAGCTGTCCATTCATACCATGAGCCATATTTACGCCAAAGAATTTATCTCTCTTATTTTTATTAAATATCATATTAAGACCAATTGTTCCAAGTAATGCTGCACCAAGCACCGGCCATGGTGTAATTGCTTCAATTCCTAAAGCTTCATCAAATAATATTGCCGCAAACGCCAATGAAAATAACATTCCACCAAAGCTCAATTTAAATAAGCTTGTTATAAACCATGCTGCTAATACAACAGAAAAACCTACTGTCCATACGCTTATATCACCAAACACTCCTAAGTTACCTGCGATAATAAACGCTGCCGCCACTAATAAAAATATACCCCAAAATGTACTTTTTTTATTTTCCATATTTTTAATTTCCTTTCTTAAATAATGTTTTCAAACCCTGTTATGTAACACATATTAGTTTACTTTTATCTTCCTCTTCTTATTTTACGCTTCTCATCTAGCCGCTCTATCAGCAACTTATAGTAATTTCGTGATACATACACTCTTTTATGACTATTTTTAAATTCTACAATACTAGAAGCTGTAATATTTTTCGATATAGAAAATATATGATTCAGATTAATAATGGCAGATTTCGATATTCTCATAAAATCCTTTGAAAGTATATCCTCAAGTTCATATAACTTATAACCTGTCTCATATATATCTTTGTTTGTATGAGCAAAAACCTGCTTATTTTCAGTTTCAAAAAATAATAGTTGATTTGTTGGAATATAGTATTCCTTTCCATCCTTGTACAGTAGAAGGTCTGTGTCATTACTTAGCTGGGCTGATAGTGCATTTTGTAGTTTCAAAATCCGTTCATCAAGATTTTGACATTTAATAACTACGCATTCCTCGGTTACATTTTCATCAACCTCTATGATAACCTTCATTCCACACCCCACTTTCTATAAATTAATATGTAAAATTTTGTTTTGAAGCTTCGATACCCTAAGTATATCATTGCATTTCGTTTTGTAAACAGTTTTGAACTAAGAGGTAAATTTAATTGACCAAGTTGCATATATATCATCCTCTTCTGCCATACTTACATATTTTTCATCTATTTCTGTTAAATTTCCATTAAATAAGAAAAAACTCCTTTACTTTTATTTTTTAAGGAGTATAATGGTAACCGTTTGAGTAAAAACAAATATACAGAAAAGAGGAAAAGAAAATGTTAGCACAAATTTTAGCAGTAGTGATTTTTGTTGCAATGTTCATTTTTATTATTACAGAAATATTTCCGCGACATATTATCACATTAACATGCGCCCTCCTTACTATTCTTTTAGTTTTTGGATTAGGAATGCAAAGTCTGGACGCAATCTTATCTACTTTGAATGTTCACAGTATTTTTAATGTTGATTTCTGGTATGCAGCTGGAGAAGCTCACGAAGGTGGAAGCGGAATTGACTGGGCTACAATTATTTTCATTGCTGGTATGATGGTAATGGTTGAAGGTATGGCTCATGTAGGATTCTTTAGATGGTTATGCATGAAAATCGCTAAAATAGTTAAGTACAAGGTTACATCAATATTTATGACATTTATGATTTTGTCCTTCGTACTTGCAATGTTTATTGATAGTATAACTGTTATACTTTTCTTAGCAGCTGTAACTATTGAGCTTTCACAATTACTTAAGTTCAACCCAATTTCAATGATTTTAGCAGAAGTTTTCTGCGCAAACTTAGGTGGTTCTGCAACTATGTGTGGTGACCCACCAAACATTATTATTGGTAATAAGCTCCACTATTCATTTGCAGATTTTATTCTAAATACTGGACTTATCGCGGCTATCTCTTTAGTATTTGTACTTATATATTTCTACCTTGTATGTAGAAAAGAATTAAAGCAAACTGCTTCAAATGCAGTTGACCCTTCAACATTGCCAAATCCTTCTGAGGCAATTAAAAGCAAAAGTGGTTTTGTAATGAGCACTATTATCTTTTTACTTGCAGTTGTACTTCTTGTTACTCATTCAATGACAGGACTTACAGTTGCGTTTATAGGAACATTTATAGCTGTACTCACATTAATCACTTCTGGAAAGGCTGCTTTATCACTTATCAAAAAAGTTGATTATGAAACCCTTCTATTCTTCATCGGACTTTTTGTAGTTATTGGTGGTCTTGAAGAAACAGGTATGTTAAATGTTTTAGCTAACTTTATTGGAAATATATGCGGTGGAAATATGCATCTTATGGTTGCTGTAATTCTTTGGATTTCAGCAGTTGCTAGTTCATTTGTTGATAATATACCTTTCGCTGCTACTATGATTCCTGTTATTAAGAATCTCGCAGCTACAGTACCAGGTGCAAATCTTGATACTCTTGCATGGACTCTTGCAGTCGGTACAGACATCGGTGGTAGCGCTACTCCTATCGGTGCCTCTGCAAATGTAGTTGGTATAGCTACTGCTGCAAAAGAAGGTCACATAATTCGTTGGGGAAGGTATTGCAAACTTATGGCTCCTGCGACTATAATAGTGTTATCAATCGCAACAGCAATTTTATTCTTAAGATATTTATAAAATAAAGGAGGCATAGAATATGAAGCAATTAATTATTTCCGTTGGACGTGAATTCGGAAGTGGCGGACATGAAATCGCCGAAAAACTTGCAAAACTTTACGAATTACCAATTTACGATCACAACCTACTTAGAGAATTAGCCGCTGAAAAAAATTTAGACCATGATGCTCTAGCAGAGTTCGACGAAACTAAACGTAAGAAAGGTCTTTTTAGAACTGTTCGTGGCATGAATAGCAGCCCTGCATACAACGTTGCTCAGCTTCAGTTTGAATTCCTTAAGAAAAAGGGTGAATCAGGTGAATCTTTTGTCGTAGTTGGTCGTTGTGCTGAAACAATTCTTAAGGATTATGACGGTATGATTTCTTTATTTATTTTAGCTGACAGAGCTGCAAAAACTGAACGTATTATGAAATTATACAACAAAAGCGAAAAAGAAGCTTTAAGTATGATGAATACACATGATAAATATAGAAAACAGTATCACAATGAGCACTGCCCTGGCAAATGGGGTGACTCTCGTAACTATGAATTGTCAATTAACAGTAGTAAGCTCGGTGTAGATGAAACAGTAAAGATTATATCTGCATATATTGACGCTCGTCGCCAGTAGTGTAATAGAACAAAAATGCCATAGCCTACAAAATTAAATGTAAGCTATGGCATTAGTTTTATATAATTTATCTACTTATTATAGTTTATTCCTTACTATAAACAACACCATTTTCATCTATATCCACATTTATAGATATCTCCTCTAGATAATTATACACTCTATTTTTCTCGCTTTCTTCAGTAAAAATCGTAGTCCTTCCATCATCCTGCATAGCAGGCACAACTGAAAGCTCCACATTAGAGCCATTAATATCTCCATGTATTCTAACATTTAAAAGCATAGTATCTTCATAATATTCATCAAACCAAAAATTACCCAGACTATATACTATAGGTTTTCCCTTATAATATTCCATGCCCTGTAAACAATGAGAATGAGAGCCTATGACCATATCCGCTCCTGCATCTATATACTGCTTACCCGTATCAAGCTGCGCCTGTTCAAGAACCGTGCTTCTCTCGGTTCCCCAATGAACACATGCCACAACAAAGTCCGCATTTGCACGAGCTTCCTTTATCACTTGAATAAATAATGTCGGGTCATAGCATCGAAGTATACCTGGAGCTTTGTCTGTAGCCTGAGGTGTCATCTTATTTTTTTCAGCTCTAGAAGCTGCCACAAAAGCAACTGTTTTCCCATCAAGCACTACATATACAGGCTTCATAGCCTCCTCAAGGTTAGCTCCTGCTCCAAAATATTTAATTCCTGCATCTTTTATAGTAGTAAGTGTATCTAACATAGCTTCCTTTCCATAATCGTATACATGATTATTGGCAAGCAACGCCAAATCCACTCCCATTTCTTTCAAATATTTAACTCTGTCAGGATGAGCTCTAAATGTCCACATTTTACCTTTTAACGGTGCACCACCAGTACTATAAGTAAATTCGTTATTTATGCAGGTATAATCTGCATTGTTCATAATATCTAATAATTCCTTAGATATACAATCCTTCAAGCCATTTGCAGACTTATCAAGGTTATTGGTGGTTATTTCCTTCTCAGCCAGTAAAACGTCTCCAGCAAAACACATAGTGAAATCAAATTCTTTTAAATCAATGGTTGTAGGCTCTTCTGTGGTATTTTCCTCCGTCGACACTTCAGGCACACTTTCCTTATCCGTTGTCTGTGAGCCTGCTATAGTATCAGTATCTACAATGATAATATTTGATTCATTTCCAGTAGCTGATTCACTTTGGCTACCTCTACACCCTACAAAAATTACCATTGAAATAAAAATCGCTATTATTATTTTATATTTCCTCATTAGTCTCCTCCAGTAAAAAAAGTCTAATTTTATCCTTACTCTAAATATTTCTTCACAAATTTACCTGTGTAAGACTTAGGATTTTTCGCAACCTCTTCAGGCGTACCCGTAGCGACTACTGTTCCGCCCATATCTCCACCTTCAGGTCCTATATCGATAATATAATCAGCAACCTTTATCACATCTAAATTATGCTCAATGACAACCACTGTATTGCCGTTCTCAGTTAATCTCTTAAGAATATCTACAAGCTTATGAACATCAGCAAAATGCAATCCTGTCGTCGGCTCATCTAAAATATAAATAGTCTTACCAGTATCTCTCTTACTTAATTCTGTGGCCAGCTTTACTCTCTGGGCTTCTCCACCAGATAATGTGGTGGATGGCTGTCCTAACCTAATGTATGATAGTCCAACATCATTAAGGGTTGATATTTTTCTATATATAGACGGCTGATTTTCAAAGAATCGCGTTGCCTCTTCCACTGTCATATTTAAGACATCATAAATACTTTTTCCTCTATACTTTACTTCAAGAGTTTCTCTGTTATATCTTTTTCCCTGACAAACCTCACAAGGCACATACACATCCGGTAAGAAATGCATCTCAATTTTTATAATTCCATCGCCAGCACAAGCCTCACATCTTCCCCCCTTTGCATTGAAGCTAAATCTTCCTTTCTTATATCCTCTAGCCTTAGCCTCTGCTGTTGCCGCAAATAAATCCCTTATCTGATCAAATACACCTGTATAAGTGGCAGGATTCGACCTAGGTGTACGGCCTATAGGTGACTGGTCTATATCTATAACCTTATCAAGCTGTTCTATACCTTTTATATCCTTATGTGCACCAGAAATAGTCTTCGCTCGATTTAACTTTCTAGCTAATGTTTTATATAATATTTCATTTACAAGAGAGCTCTTTCCAGAACCAGATACACCTGTTACACAAGTCATAATTCCTAGTGGAATATCCACATCTATATTTTTAAGATTATTCTGCGTTGCACCTAACACTTTAAGATATCCTGTAGGTTTCTTTCTCTCCTTTGGTACTGGCACCTTCATCTTACCACTAAGATATGCTCCTGTGATAGATTTTGGATTCTTCATAATTTCCTTAGCTGTACCTTCGGCAATTACTTCACCACCATGCTCTCCAGCTCCTGGCCCAATATCCACAATATAGTCTGCGGCAAGCATAGTGTCCTCATCATGCTCTACTACGATAAGACTGTTTCCCAAATCTCTTAAATGCTTAAGTGTGCCAAGCAGCTTATCATTGTCTCTTTGGTGAAGACCGATACTTGGCTCATCTAATATATATGTCACACCTACAAGTCCAGAACCTATCTGGGTAGCAAGTCTAATTCTTTGAGCCTCTCCACCAGAGAGGGATGCAGTCGCTCTAGTTAATGTAAGATAATCAAGTCCTACATCATTAAGAAATCCAACCCTTGCTTTTATCTCCTTTATCACTTGCTCCCCAATGTATTTTTGTCTCTCTGAAAGATTCATCTCCTCCAGATAAACCTTTAGCTCTCTAACAGACATAGATGTAATCTCAAATATATTCTTATCAGATACAGTGACTGCCAATGAATCAGCTTTCAGTCTTTGCCCCTCACATTCGTGACAAGGAGTGATGTTCATATACTCTTCATACTCTGCCTTAATCATCTCAGAACCAGTTTCTCTATATCTACGCTCCATATTTTTTATAAGTCCTTCGAAAGCCACATCATAGACACCCACACCTCTCTGTCCCTTGTAATGAACCTTCATTACATGACCTCTTGTTCCATTTATAATAAGGTCTTTTGCATCTTCACCTAATTCATCAAACGGTGTGTCTAAGCTAAAATTAAAATCCTTTGCCATAGCTTCCAAAATAGCATGAGTATAGCTAGTCTTTTCACAGGAAGATTGCCAGCCCATACAAGAAATCGCACCCTCATTAATACTAAGACTTCTATCTGGTATCATAAGTTCAGGCGAAAATTCCATCTTATACCCAAGACCTGCACATACAGGACATGCACCAAAAGGATTATTAAAAGAAAAGCTTCTTGGCTCGATTTCACTGATACTTACACCACAGTCTGGACACGCAAAACTCATAGAAAAATTAATGGGTTCACCACCTATTACATCTACTATCATAAGTCCCTCTGCCAAGGACAATACATTTTCTATGGAATCTGTAAGACGCTTTTCCATGCCTTCCTTTACCACAAGTCTATCTACTACTATTTCTATATTATGCTTAATATTTTTATCAAGAGTAATCTCCTCGCTTAACTCATAGAGATTGCCATCCACCAACACTCTTACATAGCCTGCTTTCTTAGCCTGCTCTAGAACCTTTTCATGTCGTCCTTTCTTCCCTCTTACCACAGGCGCCAACAGCTGTATCTTTGTTCCATTTTCAAGGGACATAATGCTGTCAACCATCTGGTCTACACTCTGCTTCTTAATCTCCTTACCACATTTAGGACAATGAGGTATACCTATACGAGCATATAACAATCTAAAATAATCATAAATCTCTGTAACCGTTCCCACTGTAGAACGAGGGTTTCTGTTTGTAGACTTCTGGTCAATGGAAATCGCAGGGGATAATCCTTCAATACTGTCTACATTAGGCTTTTCCATCTGCCCTAAAAACTGTCTTGCATAGGAAGATAACGACTCCATATATCTTCTCTGACCTTCTGCATATATAGTATCAAAGGCTAGAGATGACTTTCCTGAGCCTGACAAGCCTGTCAAAACTACGAATTTATTTCTGGGAATATCTAAATTGACATGCTTAAGGTTATGCTCTGCGCCACCTCTAATCTTTATAAAACCATCTTTATCTTTACTATTTTTCTTATCCATAATATTATCTCTTTCCTTTATTCTGGTTAACAATTCCTCTATCTAGAAGGACCTGTAACCTTAATCGCTTAGCAGCTTCTTTAATTCAAGCATCTTGTCTCTAAGCTCTGCTGCCGCCTCAAAGTTAAGCTCTGCCGCCGCCTTTTGCATCTGTTTTTGAACCTTGCCTATAAGCTTAATAAGTTCCTCTCTATCCATAGATTCTGGATCCTTTTCAAGCTTATCAACCGTCTCCACAGCCTTCTTAGTTATACTAATCAAATCCCTCACGGCCTTCTTAATAGTAGTTGGCGTAATACCATGCTCTTCATTATACTTCTCTTGAATAGCACGTCTTCTATTAGTTTCATCAATAGCACCTCTCATTGAATCTGTAATAGTATCAGCATACATTATAACTCGTCCTTCTGCATTTCTGGCCGCACGACCTACTGTCTGTATAAGAGATGTCTCACTACGAAGGAAACCCTCCTTATCAGCATCAATAATCGCTACCAATGAAATCTCTGGAATATCTAGTCCCTCTCTGAGGAGATTGATTCCCACAAGAACATCAAACACGTCAAGACGCATATCTCTTATAATCTCAGTTCTTTCCAATGTGTCTATGTCTGCATGGAGGTATCTTACCCTGATACCCACATCCTTCATATATTCTGTCAAATCTTCTGCCATTCGCTTAGTAAGCGTCGTAACTAAAACCTTATTCTTCTTATCCGTTTCTTTTCTAATCTCACTTATCAAATCATCAATCTGACCTTCTGTCTTTCGCACATCTATAAGTGGGTCTAGAAGTCCTGTCGGTCTGATAATCTGTTCCGCTCTTAAAAGCTCATGGTCACCCTCATATACATTAGGTGTAGCCGACACAAACAGCATCTGGTCAATTTTACTTTCAAACTCCTCAAAATTAAGAGGTCTATTATCTTTTGCAGAAGGCAATCTAAAACCATAATCCACTAATGTAGTCTTTCTCGACTGATCACCTGCATACATACCCCTAATCTGCGGAACCGTAATATGAGACTCATCTACAATAATCAAAAAGTCATCATAAAAATAATCCATAAGGGTATGAGGGGTAGCCCCTGGTGTAAGCCCCGCCAGATGCCTAGAATAATTCTCAATTCCCGAGCAAAATCCAGTTTCCCTCATCATCTCCACATCAAAATTCGTTCTCTCGCTTATACGCTGTGCCTCAAGAAGCTTATCCTCACTCTTAAAATAAGAAACTCTCTCTTCAAGCTCTTTCTCAATACTTTTTGCTGCCAATTCTATCTTTTCCTGGGGTACAACATAGTGAGATGCAGGAAATATTGCAATGTGCTCAAGCCTGCTTTTTATCTCGCCAGTGAGAACATCCACTTCTGTTATTCGATCTATTTCGTCACCGAAAAACTCAACCCTGATTGCCAAATCACTGAAATTTGCAGGAATAATTTCAACCACATCACCTCTAACTCTGAAGGTACCACGTTTAAAATCCATCTCATTCCTATCATATTGAATATCAATCAGTTCACGTATAACCTGATCCCTGTCCTTAATCATACCAGGGCGCAACGAAATCATCATATTCTTATAATCCACCGGGCTTCCAAGTCCATAAATACAAGACACACTGGATATAACGATTACATCCTTTCTCTCCACTAAAGATGCTGTCGCTGAAAGTCGCAGCTTATCAATCTCTTCGTTAATAGATGAATCCTTCTCTATATAAGTATCAGTAGAAGGTACATATGCTTCAGGCTGATAATAATCATAGTATGACACAAAATACTCCACTGCATTCTCTGGGAAAAATTCCTTAAACTCACTGTATAGCTGTGCTGCTAATGTCTTATTATGTGCGATAATAAGAGTAGGCTTATTCAACTTCTCAATTATATTTGCCATAGTAAATGTCTTACCAGAACCAGTTACACCAAGTAATGTTTGAAACTGGTTACCTTCCTTAAAACCATTAACCAATGTTTCAATGGCCTGTGGCTGGTCACCTGTCGGCTTATATTCTGAATGTAAAATAAATTTATCCATGCCAATTCCTCCTACATCTTATCATCTACTAATATGTAATCTATTATAACAGAATATATAAAAAAAGTACAGAACAAATGTTCTTTATTCTGTACTTTTTTCTTAACCTGTGATAAACTTATGTAATAAGATTCCATTGTCAAAAGGTCATTAACCACATGTGCTTGCACATAACAATCCGTAGAATCTGGCTTAAGGGGTTTTTACACCTTAAGTATAATAATATCAAAGCCCACAAAATAGTATTTTAAACAAGGAGAATTACTATGGTCGAAATGTCACCTATTGAAAAATTTTATAATAAATTTAACGAGGAAAAACGTCTTAATTCAAGGCACGGACAAGTAGAATTTATAACATCTATGAAATATATACACAAATATCTAGAAGGAAAAGATAATCCAAAGATTCTTGATGTAGGCGCAGGCACCGGCCGCTACTCTGTAGCCCTGGCAAATGAAGGATATGATGTGACAGCAGTGGAGCTTGTCAACTATAACTTAGGCATTCTAAAGAAAAAAGGGAGCTCCGTGAAAGCCTATAAAGGAAATGCCATGAATCTTAAGCGCTTTGAAGATAAGAGTTTTGACCTTGTTATGATTTTTGGACCTATGTATCATTTAGAAAAATTTGAAGATAGACTTAAGGCACTAAATGAAGCCAAAAGAGTTCTTAAAGATGACGGTGTCATCATCGTAGCATACATTATGAATGACTATACTATCATTTTCCATGCCTTTGGCGAAAATGCCATCAATCAGTGCGTAGCAGAGGAACGCTTTACAAAAGATTTTCACTGTATATCCAAGGAAGGTGACATTTATCATTCAGTACGGCTAGAAGATATGGAAGAGCTTAACAAAGCTGCTGGTCTTACAAGAATACAAGTAGTAGCTGCTGATGGCCCAGCTAATTACATTCGTCCAGTACTTAATAGCTTAGATGAAGAAGGCTTTAAACACTTTATAGAATACCACCTTGCAACATGCGAACGAATGGATATGATGGGTGCCACAGCTCACACAATCGATATATTAAGAAAATAATTATTCTCTGACAGAAATTATGATACGAATCATTATAATATTATTATTATAATAGTTTATATCTAAGAACAAAGCGGACAAGTCCGCATCATCTCCCTAAATCCCTCTGTCTAGAGGGACTTGCTCCGCTTTGTGAGCCGAGCACGGTCAGCGTTAGCTGACATATTCTTCTCGTGCGAGTGCTCATCCTCGCGGAGCGTTTTTTATGATATAGGAAGTTCAGAGAACTTTCCTATATCATAAAATTAATTGAGTGACATTTAAAATTTTCAAATGTCACTCAATTCTTTTATTGGCCAAGAATATGCTTTATGGCTTCCTCAAGCTGTGTATCATATTCTCTCTTTATATATCCATTTTCGTAAGCTTCTTCATCCTCTGAAAGCTCTACTATCTGATCTGGTGTTATTCCTTCACCATGTATGTTTCTTCCATTTGGTGTAAAATATGATGAAACTGTAAGCTTTACAGCTGTACCATCTCCCAATGGAATAATACTCTGTACGATACCCTTACCAAATGTCTGAGTTCCAATTATTTTACCTACGCCATAGTCCTGAATAGCACCTGCAAATATCTCTGATGCACTGGCACTATTGCCATTTGTGAGAACTGCTATAGGCATATCTAAACACTCTTCATCAGAATACTCAGTTTCCTTATGGTCGTATTTATCTTCTGTGTAAACAATCTTACCTTTAGGCAGTATATCATCCAACATATCTACTACTATATCGTAAAGTCCGCCACCATTATCTCTCACATCAAAAATATAGCCTACACAATTGTCATTTTTTGCCTTCGCCATAGCTTTTGAAAACTCGTCATAAGTATCTTCATCAAAGCTCTCAATCTTAATATATGCTATATTACCTTCAAGCAATTCATAAGTCGCAGTTTTAATATCTATAACCTTTCTTGTTACATCAAAAGCTAATTCCTCTTCCCCACGCAAAACCTTAATCTTTACTGTGGTTCCTTCCTCACCTCTGATGTAAGATACAGCTTCATTGATATCCATTCCTACAAAATCTATATCATCTGCTCCAAGAATGATATCGCCAGGACGTAAGCCCGCCTCATAACCAGGGCAATCCTTATATGGATTTACCACTGTTATGGTCATAGTTTCCATATGCTGCTGAACTACCACGCCGATTCCACAGTAGCTGCCTGATGTGCTCTCCATCATAGCATCAAAGGACTCCTTATCATAATATACGGAATAAGGATCTCCTAGAGCTGCAACCATTCCTGCATAAAGACCTTCCTCTATATTAGCAATATCGTCCTCGTAGTAATAATACTCTTCTATAAGTTTTTTAATATATTCAGCCTTATCAAAAACCTTATCTAAATCCATATCAGCGTTTTCTTCTGTAGCATCCTCCACAGTGGAACCATCTGAATTAAAACCTGCATTTTCAAGCATCTGCTTTTTATCATCTGTCTCAATATAATCCTTATTGATTAAAATATTACCCACCAAAATAGCGATAAATATTGTAACCGCTATAGTTACACCTATAAGCATACCCTTAAAAAAGCTTTTATTATCCTCTACCTTTTGGTTCTGACCCCATGGATTCTTCAAATCCTCATTTTCCCATGGATTATTATAATTATTGTCCATTATATATTATTTCCTTTCCCAAGCTACTATCTACCCCTATGGTGCAACCCATTTCAATGGGTCCACATAACTTCCGTTCTTTCTGATACCAAAGTGAAGGTGATTTCCTGTAGAACGTCCTGTTGTACCTACAAGTCCTATTACATCTCCCTTTTTCACTGTATCGCCCTCACTTACAAGTCGCTTAGACATATGCATATACACTGTATAGATTTCGTTACCGTGGTCTATACCTACCCAATTTCCAGCACTGTTACTGTAATACGACCACGCAACCTGACCATCGTAGGCAGCAACAATTTTTGTTCCTCTAGGTGCTGGAAGATCCACTCCGTTGTGATACTCTCTACCTGAACCACCAAATGGATTCGATCTATATCCAAAGTATGATGAAATTCTTGAATAACCTGGTAATGGCCATGTCATCTTTCCTCCATCATATGTAAGATTAAGCTGATTCTTAAGTGCTTCCTCTTTTCTCTTACGCTCTATCTCTTCCAATTCAGCTACAATAGCCTTCTGCGCCTTAAGCTCTGCCTGTAATTCCTTTTCAGCAGCTTCCTGCTCACTTATCTGGCTGTCAAATCCACTCATGCTTTCCTTCTTAGCTGCCATGAGCACTTCTGTAGCTTTTTGCTCTTCCTGTGTCTCTACAAGCAAAGCCTCTAGCTCCGCTTCCTTCGCCACAAGGCTTGCCTCTCTAGCATCTAATTGCTCCTTAGCCACCTTAAGTTTTTCCAATTGTGCTCTATCATATGCTGTAATCTGTGATAAATATTCTGCACGAGTGAGAAGCTCTCCCATATTTTCAGAGCCTAATATCATATCAAGATATGAGCTCTCTCCATTCTCATACATATATTTTATCCTCAGCTTCATAGTTGCATACTGGGCATTAACTTCAGCCTTTGCCTTAATAATGTCTAACTTTGTAGCTTCTATATCGGCCTTAGTTGTGTCAATATCGCGCTCCAATGTAAATATATTGTCTGTTAGCTGTGTTAACCTTACATCTAGCTCCTTTATATACGCTTCAGTATCACCCTTTAATTTTTCCAATTCCTTAAGATATTTTTGAGTATTCTTAAGCTCTTGTTGCATTTCCTGCTGTTTCTTTTTCTCTTCCTCAAGGCTTGCCGCATAATTCTGCTTTCCTAATGCCAATGAAACATAGAACACCACTGCGAATATAAGTAATACTCTTAATATGCCCTTTATTTTATTTTTCATCTTAAGCTCCTCCATCATATGCGATTATACTCTAAGGTGTTTACGCATAGTAATTACGCTACCTATAATGCCAATTCCGCCACCGATAATAAGTGCAGCAGGTAAAAGTACACTAAATACTTCTCCTGTAGATAAAAGTGTCATAACATTTTCAATACCATTAAACTGCTCTAAAATATATACTATAACCTTCTTATAAATTATATATAAAACACCCATTGGTATAAGCGCACCTATTATTCCTATAGTTACACCTTCAACCATAAATGGCGCTCTGACAAACATATCCTTCGCACCCATAAGCTTCATAATTCCGATTTCTTCCTTACGAACTGTGATACCTATCATAATAGTATTGCTGATAAGGAATATACCTACTGCTAAAAGAATTATAATAATTGCTCCAGATATAAATCCTACAATTTTTCCAAAGTCAGTAAGGGTATCAGCTGTAGATTCAGAATAATTAACCTTTCTCACTCCATCAAGGTCATTGACGAAGTCTACAAACACATCCTGCATAGACACGTCATTTAATGTAACCTTGTAAGAATCCGAATCAGCCAATGGATTGTCATCTGCAAAGCCCTCTGCTAGCTCTGGGTCCTCAGCAAAATACTGATTCTTATAATTCTCCCAAGCCTGCTCCGGACTTATATATTCAATAGTTCCAAATTCCGCTCTGCGTTTTATCTGCTCACCGATATCCTTTATCTGCTCATCTGTCGCTTCTTTATCGAAGAAAATCTCGATACATACATTTCCTTCTGCAGACTTTACGATGTGCTGAATATTTACAAGCACCGCATAGAACAAGCCTATAAGGAAAATACATGCTGTGATAGTACCCACTGATGCTAATGTAAATAATTTATTTCTCTTTAAATTTATAAAACCTTGCTTAAGGCAATAAAAAAATGTTTTAATTTTCATTTGAATAACCACCTTTTCTTTCATCACTAACTATATGACCATCTCTGATAGTGATTACTCTTTTTTTCATGGCATCAACTACCTCTTTGTTATGTGTTACTACGATAACTGTTGTTCCTCTCTTATTAATCTCTTCCAAAAGCTTCATAGTTTCCCATGCATTCTTAGGATCAAGATTACCTGTAGGCTCATCAGCTAACAGTATAGGCGGGTCATTTACTAAAGCTCTTGCAATAGCAACTCTCTGCTGTTCTCCACCTGATAACTCGTGTGGATAAGACTTATACTTCTCAGCCAATCCCACCATAGAAAGCATCGCTGGAACCTTTCTTTTTCTTACTTCCTTAGGCGATTCCACAACAATCTGTGCAAACTCCACATTCTCGTATACATTTCTATCCTTTAACAATCTGAAATCCTGAAATACAACGCCTATATCTCTTCTAAGTAATGGAATATGTTTTCTCTTTATTTTCTTTAATTCCTTGCCATTTATAACAATCTTTCCTGAAGTTGGCTCTAACTCTTTAAGCAACAGTTTTATCAATGTAGACTTTCCTGCTCCTGAATCTCCCACTATAAATACAAATTCTCCCTCATCAATATGAATATTCATATCATTCACGGCCGGTGTTCCTGCCGCATATGCTTTACTAACATTTTGTAAATCTATCATATTGTTTCCTTTCTAAGCGTAACGTAATCAGTTACCATTTTACATTAATATAGCCTAATAATCTACTCTTTCCATATATTTCATATACTTTACAACCATCAATGCTATCTTAAATGTAATGGCATCCTCAAAGATTCTTAAATCAAGATTTGTCGCCTTCTGTAGCTTGTCCAGTCTATAAACAAGTGTATTTCTGTGAATATATAACTGTCTTGATGTCTCTGAAACATTAAGATTGTTCTCAAAGAACTTATTGATTGTTGATAACATTTCATCATCAAAATCATCAAGAGTTTTTCCATTAAATATCTCTCTTATAAACATCTTACAAAGTGGCAATGGAAGCTGGTATATAAGTCTTCCTATTCCTAGGTTATTATAAGCTACCACATTCTTCTCACTGTAGAAAATCTTTCCAACATCAAGAGCATGCTTAGCTTCCTTATATGACCTAGATACTTCCTTTATCTCATTTACAATTGTACCAAGTGCTACCCTAACCTTAGACATAGCTTCCATATTCAATGTATCTAATATAGTTCTAGCAAGGCGTTCAAGGTCTTCATAATTTTCTGTCGTCTTTACCTCTTTTACGATAATAATATTCTTTTCGTCTACTGCTGTTATAAAATCCTTTGTTCTTGTAGCAAAAAGCGTACGCAATGTCTCTAGAGCACCGTTATCCTTCTCGTGCTTTGTTTCTACTATCATAACTACTCTCTTAACATTTGCTTCAATATGAAGCTTTTTCGCTCTATTATATATATCAACAAGAAGAAGATTATCAAGAAGTAAGTTCTTGATAAAGTTATCCTTATCAAATCGCTCTTTGTAAGCTGTAAGTAGCCCCTGCATCTGGAAGGTTGTCATCTTCCCTACCATATACGCATCATTGCTTGTACCCTTTGCAAGTACTATATATTCTAACTGGTTATCCTCTGAAACCTTAAAAAATTGGCATCCTGCAACCTCCTGGTTATCTGCCGGTGAATCTAAGAAAGCAAGCACTGCATCACTATATTCTTCTGTTTCAGAAAATGTAGTTACAAGTGCTTTTCCTTCTGTATCATACACGCACAAATCAACTCTGGTAATTCCATGAATGCCATCTATTGTATTTTGAAGAATTTGATTGGAAATCATCGTGCTACGCTCCTTTTCTACATAATATGCCTATCTTATTGTATAATAGCATAAAATGGGGGTGTTGGCAAGAATGGAGTTTGTGAAGATAGCAATAAAAAATCATAGATGACTTTGCACAAAATATCTTTCCCTAATTTAGCAAAATCATCTATGACTGTCATTTGTACTAAACTATAGCGTTGTAAAATCACATAATTGCCTCATATAGTTTATTACTTTTATAAATAGCATTTTACAATACCAACCAAAAATAATATTATACCTAATGTAAATTCATATGCTGCTGTAGTATTCTCCTCAGATGTAATACACTTCCACGGTTGTTTCTTCTTAACATATATCTTATGAAATTCTCCAACCTTTCTTTTTGCACTTCCAAAACAATTTTTCTCTTTAAAAGTATATTTTTTTCCACAATATATATATACATATACTGCTTGGCTATGACGAACAAATATTCCGCCACCATTTATACTTTCCTCATATAATTCCACGCATTCACCCATAATAGGCACATACATCATATACTTTTGACAAATCCATATTAGTAATATTACTAATACTACAGAACCTAATATCAACGGAAACATAATTATTTTCCTCCTTATGTCTCTAAGAAATCTGGGTGTATAGTACCTCCCAACAATATAGTTATAGCTTTTGCATATAAAATCAACTCATCTGCAGCAGATTCAATTTCATCCATATCAAAATCAGCACTAAGCCATCCGTCTTCTCTCATCCATTCCACATACATTTCTCATATCCATTTCAAAGTATACAAAAAAAGCCACAACAAAAAATTTGCTGCAGCCGAACCATCATATTCTTATAACTCCCCCGCTATAATCCTTTAGACTTCATGCTTTGCGACCTTATGTTTCCACAAGTTAGCCCTCACGGTTATTTAGTATAACATAACTCTTCAAAAAATACTAGTATGAATTTATAATTACTTACGTTACGTTAACAAATCATTTTATAACTATATGTTTCTTTTACACTTATTTAATCATACACCGTAGACAACACTCAAAGTACTTTTACTCAGAGTTACCTGAATTCAATACGCTTCGCTCACACGTGTAGCTTGATACCTTTGGTATCAAGCTACACGCGAGCATTCGCCGAATGCTCGCTCATAAAAAGAAAAACGAAGCCCATTCGGCATATAAATATGCCTCCTGGTCTTCGCTTTCTTTTTATATGTGTGAGCGCTTGGCTCATTTATTTCGCGCTAGTTACAAATAACCTGCTCTGTTTCCTTATCGAAGATATGGAGCTTATTAAGGTCGAATGCAAACTTAACTACATCGCCAACCTTAGCTGTTGTACGTGGGTTAACTCTTGCTGTACAAGAAACTCTAGCTAAATCGAAGTATAAGTAAACTTCTGCACCAAGTAACTCGTAAATTCTGATTGTAGCTTCTACTGCGCTATCGCCTGCGTTGTTAACCATAATCTCATCATCATGAATATCTTCTGGTCTGATACCCATAACAACTGTCTTACCAACATAACCACCGTTAACTAATGCCTTAGCCTTAGCCTCTGGAACCTTAATCATCATATCACCAAATGATAACTTAATGTCTGAACCCTGCTCAACTACTACAGCGTCGATGAAGTTCATAGCTGGAGAACCCATGAAACCTGCAACGAAGAGGTTTGTTGGGTAGTTGTATAAGTTGATTGGTGAATCACACTGCTGGATAACACCATCCTTCATAACTACGATTCTTGTACCAAGTGTCATAGCCTCTGTCTGGTCATGTGTAACGTAGATGATTGTTGTCTCAAGTCTCTGATGTAACTTAGAAATCTCAACACGCATCTGTACTCTTAACTTAGCATCAAGGTTTGATAAAGGCTCATCCATAAGGAATACCTTAGGATTACGAACGATAGCACGTCCCATAGCAACTCTCTGTCTCTGACCACCTGATAAAGCCTTTGGCTTTCTATCAAGTAAGTGCTCAAGGTCAAGAATTCTTGCTGCCTCATGTACTAACTTGTCAATCTGCTCCTTTGGAGTCTTTCTTAACTTAAGACCAAATGCCATATTCTCGTATACTGTCATATGTGGGTAAAGAGCGTAGTTCTGGAATACCATGGCGATATCTCTGTCCTTTGGCTCTACATCGTTAACTAATCTGTCACCGATGTATAACTCACCTGAGCTAATGTCTTCAAGACCAGCGATCATACGAAGTGTTGTAGACTTACCACAACCTGAAGGTCCTACGAAAATAACGAATTCCTTATCTTCAATCTCAAGATTGAAATCCTTAACAGCTGCGAAACCGTTTGGATATACTTTACAAATGTTTCTCAATGATAAACTAGCCATTGTCTAATTTCCTCCGAATCAATAATATTTTTCACTCGCACACTAAGCGATATATGTATTCTATCCTATTACATAAAAAAAAGCCATATGACATTTACACAAAATACTATTTTCTAATTTGGTAAAATCGTCTATGACTTATTTTTTTACAACATTTTGTACAAATTATACATTAGCTTTTTGTACACTTTTTCCATTACTGGAATATCTACTACTTTGCAGTATAAGCCCCCTTAACATACACCACCAAGTCTGACACAGCTACAATTCCAGCTGACTTATCCGGGCACATATAAACACAGAACTTGCCAAGTGTCATTCCATCATCATATGCTTCTCCCATAGTAATGTTTACTAATTTCTCGTTCTTTGCATAGGCATTTGCACTGCCTGAGTACAACATTATCTCTGTTCCTTCGGCACCTACAAGCGTGCTTCCTTTTTTTAGAACCACTTTCGAATAGCCACTGGCCTTTGAATCACCAGAAAGCCCTAAGCTACTGATATACGATTCAAGATACGACTTTGTTATAAGAGGATCATTAACAGAACCTGGTTTCGCTTCTCCTGCTGCACCTACCATCACACCTGCCTTAAATACACCTAAGGAACCTATAATAGCTATAACTAGCACTATAGCTATCTTTTTTATTTTTGGCATACTATTCTTTTCCACTTTAGTTTCCCTTTTCCTTTCGGACCAACTATTTTCTGTCTCTACTATACTGACACATCAACATTTCCACCAATATGTGGATTAACTGATGACTCAAGTATCTTCTGCATCCCCTCACCCATAGTCTCCATTTGGTCAAGAGATTTACTTAACATAGCTACACCTATATCTGACTGAAGATTAGCCGCGCTCATCGCTGTTGATACTGATGCAATATCCATATCTTTTCCCTCCTTTTCACTACATATTTGATATTTCGAACAATATCATATGAAGCAGGCAGATGCCTACGCCCAATAACAAATATCCATCAAAAAACTTTCCTTCAGCTTCTACGAATTGATTTCTATGAGGCTTCATAAAAATACGTTTTACATTCTCAAAGCCACGGTTTTTATTACATATGCATTTAAAAACAAAATATCCAAGAGCCAAACCTGCCATAGCTATAACTGCCATCACAGCGTAGGCTACCACATAATCTGCAAGCTCTATCTTAACTTCTGTAGCCACAGGAGCCTTTGAAGTATCTGCTGACATATGTGTTATAAACACACTAGTTCCGTTAATTATAAAGTGTGACATTATGGACGGAAGAAGACTTCCTGTAGCATAAGCCATAAGTCCAAATATCACTCCGATAACAAATGCATAAGTAAACTGGTTAATATTCATATGAATAAATCCAAATAGTGCGGCGCTTAAAATAATCGCCATCAACGGATTTCTTCGCTTATATCCATTAAATATCAATCCTCTAAATATAAATTCCTCAACTACCGCTGGAAGTAAAGCAATCACTATAAGATTCACCCACAAAGGATTCTCATTAACCAAGCTATTTAATACTCCATCTACACTATTTTCCACAAATAATGATGACAGGGAATTGATAAACATTACAAGTGGCATAATTAAAAATGTAAGTACTACTGTAAGAATGGTAGTTAACGGAGATACAACTCCCATATTGACTCCATCTACAGTCTTTGGTCTAAGGACAACCACATAAACCAACGCTGGAATAAGAAGTATTATCTCTGGAACAACAAGAGACATATTAAACGACCACTTATCCTGAGGAATAAACGGCAGACTATACATCAAAATAATGTATACCAACACTGTGGCTGCAAATAATACATTTGTTTTTGTTACATTCTTCATTCTATTTTCCCACTAAGCCTTTAATCCTATAGCTTCTATCTCAATAAGTACATCTTTTGGAAGTCTGGCAACCTCTACGCATGAGCGCGCTGGGCAATTCTCTACGAAGAACTCAGAGTAAATTCCATTAATTGTTGCAAAATCATCCATATTCTTAATAAATACAGTTGTCTTAATTACATCCTCTGTCTTTACGCCTGCTTCATTAAGAAGTGCTACAAGATTTCCAATAGCCTGCTTAGCCTGTGCTTCGATTCCCTCTGGAATCTCGCCTGTAGCTGGAACAACTGGAATAACTCCTGATGTAAATACCATATTTCCTACCTCGATTGCCTGTGAATATGGTCCAATTGCTGCTGGTGCCTTGTCTGTACTAATAATCTTTTTCATTTTTCTTTCCTCCATTTTATTATTTGACAAAATTTCTATGAAATTTTGTCTATGGCCTTTATTCATTTCTTCTATATCTACTCATTCTAGCAAAATTACTTCGTAATTTTGGCCACTATAGACTTATCGCCTATTTCGATTTTTCTTTCCTTGTAGAGCTTTCCTACGGCTCTCTTAAATGCCGCTTTGCTCATACCAAATTCTCTATCTATAACCTCTGGTGTAGCCTTATCATTAAATGGTAATACACCGTCGAACTCCGCTATAACTCGAAGAATTTTCTCAGCGTCATCCTCCATCTTTATATACGACTTCTTGCCAGGGCATAAATCAAGCTTTCCATCTGGGCGAATAGCTGTAATACGAGCCTCCACCACATCTCCTATAGATATCTTACCATGTAAATCCTTCTTCGGAATAAGCCCCTGATACTTATCGTCAACTGCTACAAAAGCTCCAAACCTGTCACTTATTTCATAAACAGTTCCTGTTACCTCTTGGTTTTTCTCATATCCCTCACCCACTGGAAGATACTTATACACATTCATAGTCGCTGCCAGTCTGTTGCTCTTATCAATATATAGCGCTACCATATAAGATTCACCAGGTTTCACTCTTGTAGTCTGCTCTTTAAATGATAAAAACAAATCCTTCTCAAGTCCCCAGTCAAGAAATGCTCCAATAGACGTTACATCATTGACCTTAAGCTTTGCTGTCTGACCTAGTGTAATAAATGGCATATTAGTTGTAGATATAAGTCTGTCATTGGAATCTCTGTAAATAAATACTTCCAATTCTGTTCCTATGTCAGCACTATCTGGCACCTGCTTTATAGGTAACAATACTCTCTCTTCACTCTTTTTATCCTCACTTAGATATGCACCAAAATCCGTAAATTTAACTATGGTAAGTGTCTGCACTTTTCCTAATTCTATCATGTCTATCCGTCCTCTCGCTTATTTTCTAGCTACAAATATATCATTTATTTTTATAAAAAATGTACTCCATTTATATTTTCTTAAATGGCTATATTCAACTTAAATATAGCACATTCTATGTATAAATGTCAAACTCCACCACTGCGTATGGCTTACTATTTTCATCATTTAAAGACACACATATAATGCCATTTCCAGACTCGTCTGTTCCATCATAAACAGTAGGATAAAATACATCCTCTATTCTTGCCTGCTTTTTGTACTCAGCTCTTATCCTTTTCACCTTTCCATTGTCTTTAATATATTCTCCTGCACACTCTATATATCGACCATTATTCACATGCTTATTAGTATCTATATATGCCTTCTTGATCTTCACAGGCTTCTCCACTACCCCAAATACACCTTCTGGAAGTTTTATTTTTCTATCCAAATAATCCATATCGAGCTTTTCTTCCAATGTATAAAACTTAGTATATTCCTCGGTAAGCTTCACAGGTCTTCCCGTTACAATATCCGCAAATACCCACAATGTATTAGCTTCGACCACATTATTGCCATCCTTATCCTGGATAATAAAATTTCGCAATCCAAATGCGCCAAAAAACTCGTAAGGCCACGTCCCTACCGTTATTTCTTCCCCTAACTTAAGCTCTCCTTTAACCTCTATCTGCCATGCATTGAGAATCCACGCCTTATTCTCCATTTTATAAAATGCTACACTAGCCCCCAATGACTCTGAATGAAATGTTGTACAATCCTGCAATAAATTTACTATCGCTTCCGGTCTAATGCTTCCATCTGAATTTAATTCACTGTATCTTATTTTTGTTTTAAATGTAAACATATGTCCCTCCTGATTTTTCGTTTTGTATCTTAGATAATTAAATCCATTAAATTAATAACTATACATCGCCTAGAATCCTTGCTCCGCCAAATCATTTAACTCCATCTCCGCCTCAAGCATTCTTTCTAGCAATGTTTCCTGATTATGTTCCTCTGCATCTAACTGATTTTGAAGCTCCATAAGCTTTGAATATTCAGAAGCAATCTCAGGGTCCATAAGCTGCATTTTCAGTTCAGCAATCTTCTCTTCGCTCTCTTCTATCTGCTTCTCATACTTTTCCATTTGCTTAACAAGACGAGATTTAATCTTACCTGGATTGTAATATGTTTTTTTGTCAAACACATCTGATAATGTAGGAGCATCATTGCCATTAGCTTTATTGCTATTATCCTTATTACCAGTGTCCTTGCTGCTATTATCCTTGCTCACATTTACACCATTCTTACCTATAAGACCTGATGCAAGCTTCTCCTTCTCTATTAAATATTCATCATATGTACAGTTATATTGCTTTACCTCATCCTTTGTAAAATCAAGAATATGTGTAGCCACCTGCTTTATAAAATATCTATCGTGAGATACAAATAAAACAGTTCCAGGAAAATCTGCAAGCATCTGTTCAAGTGCCTGTTTACCTACAATATCCATATGGTTAGTAGGCTCATCAAGTATTAAAAGGTTAGGCTTTGTCTGAAATATCTTACAAAGAGACAAGCGAACCTTTTCTCCACCAGAAAGCTGTCCCATTTTCTTCATTACGTCCTCCCCTGAAAATAGGAATCCACCAAGGGCACTTCTTACCTCCTCGCGAACAAGCTTAGGATACTCCTCCCAGAAATTATCCAAAATTGTCTGCTCTGGGTCAGCATCATCTAAAACAGCCTTTTGCTGGTCAAAATATCCCCACTCCACATTATTACCAATGGTAAAGGAGCCACCTAACGCATCTATAGCTCCTACCAATGTCTTTAGCAATGTAGACTTTCCTTTTCCATTCTCGCCGATAATGGCCATCTTATTTCCCTTTTGTAAAAGGAATGTCGCCTCACTTAACACCGAATCATATCCTATAGCGAGATTTTTCGCATTAATAACATTTGTATAGCTCTCAATTCGTGGACTAAACATTGCTCTGAAAGCTCTAGTGTCAAATCGTCTAGGCTTCTCTATCTTAACCATATGCTCAATTGCCATCTGTTTAGAGCGGGCAGCTGCCACCTTAGTTGGAGTATTCTTCCACTTTTCTATCCATTCAGTTAATCTGGCTATTTCCTTTTGCTGTTCCTCGTAGTCCTTTTCCTGCTTAATGAGATTTTCCTCCTTAAGCTTCATAAAAGTACTGTAATTACCCGGATATCTCTTAATTCCGTGATATTCAATCTCATATGTTACATCTGCAATTCTATCCAAAAACAATCTGTCGTGGGATACAATTACAACTGCCTTGTCATAATTCTTAAGGTAACCCTCAAGCCATTCAATAGTTGGTAAATCCAAATGGTTAGTTGGCTCGTCAAGAAGCATTATATCCGGGCGACTAAGAAGCAGCTTAATAAATGCAACCTTTGTCTGCTGCCCACCTGAAAATGTACCAATAGGTCTCTCCAAATCCTCAAGGGCAAAGCCAAACTGCTGGAACATCACCTCTAAATCTCTCTTCCAAGAATATCCCCTAAGCGCCTCCATTTTCTTTTGAAGGTCTGAGTACTCCGCCAATAGCTTTCTGCTCTCCACATCAGTTTTAAGAAGCTCTTCAACCTCCGCCATTCTCTTTTCACATTCAAACACAGGATTAAAAACCTTCTTTATTTCATCAAATACTGAAATCTCTCCATCCGTAAAGCTAATCTGTCTAAGATAACCTATTTCCTGCTTACCTGCAGTGATGATTCCACACTCCTCATCACTGTCAAGGTTATCCATAGTTATATCACCTGCGATAAGCTTTAAAAGTGTCGTCTTACCACAGCCATTTCTACCAACCACCGCGATTTTTTCTTTATCATGAATTTCAAAATTAACATCTTCTAAAATAGTATCAGCCGCATACCTTACTATTGCGTGTTTTATCTGATATCTCATATGCACCGTACCTTTCTTAAAAAATACATTTACTAATAACCTAATAAAACAAATATTTTCGAAAATATTATACTCTAATTATCATCATTGGACAAATTCTTTTTATCCATTATCTCTTCAAAATTTTCTTTATTCTTTTTCTCAATTATGCCTTCAAGTTCTACTATATTCTTTTTGCACTTCTCAATCTCAAGATAAATAGACCTTTTCCCTCTTTTATGTGCAAGATAAACAGGCAATCTACTTGATGAATTTGAATATCTCGACCAAAAACCTCCCATTCCTATAAACATAGGTACCAATCCAAATATCCTGATAAAAAATACTGGAACCCTTATCAATATAATAAGTCCTATAACAAATATAGCTATCAATATATTACTTACCACTTTATTCTGCGCCTGCTCCTCCTGCAACTTTTTCAAAGTATCTTTTTCAAGCTCCAATTCATTATTTACATTATGCAATTTTAAGCTATACTCAAACTTGTACTCAGCATAGCTATTAGCTTCAATTACAACTGCGGGGATACAGGCTTTTATACCACCAAGCATATGATAACAGATAAACGCAGCTATTACCATCAATACACCTTTAACCAAATCCCCTCTTTCATCTGGCAATGTTGTCTGTTTTATAGTCATATCCGTAACAAGGAAATTGTGCTTTACACCATTTTCATCTGTTATGCCTTCATAATCATTTTCATAATACTCATTTAAGCCCATAGGCGTATCAATTACCACACCCTGAAAATATACTTTTCCTTGCTCCAATTTTTTTAATTTGTCCTTAGTTTCTTGGTCACTGACCATTACTTGAATATATATCCTCTTCTTTTGATTCTTACTGACTTGAACAACCATTGTATATATTTCATATTCTGTGCCATCAGAAATATAAGTCCTCGTTCCCCACGAATATTCTTCTCCCACTGGGAGCAACGCCTCATTTACATCAAACGATACATATGTTCCCTCCTTTAAGTTCTTAAGCGATATATCTGCTAACGTATCTCCCTCTCTATATACTTTAAGCTGTCTATATCCCCATCTACCTACAATCACAATACCTAATATTAAAATTATCAATGAAATAAAAATTCCTATTTTTCTTGACATAATCTCTCCATTTGTATCCAAATAATGATAATTATATATGACAAAAAAGCTCTTGGATTTTTCCAAGAGCTTTTAGCTGGCCCACAAGGATTCGAACCTTGAGATGCTGGAGTCAGAGTCCAGTGCCTTACCATTTGGCGATGGGCCAATGTCTGACGACAAGGAGCATTATACTATATAGATTTTAATAATGCAAGTACTTTTTTAAAAAAATTACTGATTTTTTTTTAAATTTACTGATTCCCCAAAAATCATACCAAATCCATAATATCATACCTATAAAAAGTCTTCCCAGCTTTTACTTAATTTATTATTGCAATATTTTTTTGTATAAATTTACCATTACATTATTTCTTTTTCGATATACATATTAACCCCTGCAACAATAAATCCGGCTCATAATAAAATGGACTGTCAATATAATCTCTTATATGTTCTGTATTACCACCAGTCATTACTGCTACACATTTCTTGCCAAGCTTTTCGCTCACCTTTCTGATAATCCCCTCTATCATAAGGGCATGCCCATAGACAATCCCACTATCAATGCACCCCTGAGACGTGTTTCCTATTATACTTAACGGTTCATTAACTTTATATTCCTTAAGCTTTGACGCCTTGGACAATAATGCATTGGCGGCAGTCATTAATCCCGGTGCTATAATTCCACCCAAAAAGCATCCATTTTCATCTAACACATTACAAGTAGTTGCTGTGCCCAAATCAAACACTATAAGCGGAAGCTTCTTTCCATATTTATCTAATGCCGCCACCATATCTGCCATACGGTCAGCACCTAGTGTATCTGCCGAATACTTTGACAAATCCAATCCACAATTATCCTTATTTACAAATATATATTCATATGCAAGTTTTTCTGCTATAAGTCCTAACGCCTTCTCATCCTCTATTACCACTGATGATATAACAGCCCTTGAGAATATTTTCTCATCACAAGTAAACTCTTTATTACAAAGAGCTTCTACAATATCCCTACACCACTTTTCCAGAAATTCTTTTCTTTCAACTGAACTAATTTCATGATTTTCAGTCACAGCATATTCTATAACTTTTGCATCCTCTTGAAAGCTATCCTCTTCAACTTTAAAACGCTTTACTATAGAATCATTTTCTTCTGAAACTGCGGCAAATGTAATTGTTGTATTACCTGCATCTACAATTAATATCATCATTTACCTCTATATTTGCTACTTATTTTCTTTAAATCTCTTAATTAACAGTTTTTTCAACGGCTCGTTTATAATTTGGCTCTAGTTTCTTTTCCAACTGTAATTTTACAGTTTAATTTCTGATATCTTTTTTAACGGCTATTTCCCATCTCGATTCTTAAGTATCTGACTCAGTATCTCACTAGCTACTTCTGACTTGCTCATAAGTGGAAGTTTTATCATATCATCCTTTGTAATAAGTGTTATTACATTTGTATCCACACCAAAGCCTGCACCCTCTACCTTCAAGCTATTTGCAGCTATCATATCAAGCTTTTTCTTCTCTAACTTAGCTCTGGAATTCTCAAATAAATTCTCTGTTTCCATAGAAAATCCACATATATACTGATTTGGTGTTCTATTTTCACTCACATACTTAAGGATATCTTCTGTACGTTTAACCTTGATACACATATCCTCATCACTTTTCTTTATTTTATTATCTGCAACAATTACTGGCGTATAATCTGCAACTGCTGCCGCCTTCACTACGATATCCTGTGTCTTAAAGTTATCCTTAACTGCTTCAAACATATCCTTAGCACTTACCACATCTATAACTTTAACCTGTGGCAACGCCTTAACTGAAACCGGACCCGAAATAAGTGTTACATTTGCGCCTCTCTTTGCCGCATCATTTGCAATAGCATAACCCATCTTTCCTGAGGAATGATTAGATATAAATCTTACTGGGTCAATAGCCTCAACAGTTGGACCTGCAGTAACCAACACATTTAATCCTGCCATATCCTGTTCTGGACAAAGGTGCTTCTCTATGCTTTCCACAAGAACCTCCTCCGACGGAAGCTTTCCAGCCCCTACATCACCACAGGCAAGACGACCACACTCTGGCTCTATCATCACATATCCATAGCTTTCAAGCTTCTTTATATTATCCTGAACGATAGGATTATTGTACATATTTGTATTCATCGCAGGAGACACAAGCTTTATACAAGGGCACGCCATAACTGTCGTTGTAAGCATATCATCTGCAATTCCATTGGCAATCTTTCCAATTACATTTGCTGAGGCTGGTGCTACAAGAACCAAATCTGCCTGCTTTGCAATAGACACATGCTCTACATCAAACTGAAAATTCCTGTCAAAGGTATCCACCAAGCACTTATGATTGGTAAGAGTTTCAAATGTTATTGGATTAATAAAGTTTGTTGCATTCTTTGTCATCAAAACATGAACATTTGCCCCCTTCTTTATAAGAGCACTAGCCACTCCCGCCATCTTATATGCTGCAATAGAACCTGTCACACCTAATACAATTGTTTTTCCCTGTAAATTCATATCCTAATTCCTCCTTGATGAGAATTTCATCATATACACCTATATCTCTATTAATAAGTACATAAATTCATCTAAATTAGCTATATTTTAATATAGTTATCTTCTATTCGCAAGGATTTTCTTCTTTTTGTCTTGGGTCTACCCGAGCTTATGTCTTTTTTATTCTTTTGCTCGGGTTTCCACCTCTTGTTATTTTTTTGCTTCACCCGAGCCTTCTTCCTTTTTATTCTTTTGCTCGGGTTTCTCCCTCTTCTTACTTTCTTGCTTCACCCGAGCCTTCTTCCTTTTTATTCTTTTGCTCGGGTTTCTCCCTCTTCTTACTTTCTTGACTCACCCGAGCTTTCTCCTTTTTTATTCTTTTGCTCGGGTTTCCACCTCTTGTTATTTTTTTGCTTCACCCGAGCTTTCTCCTTTTTTGTTCTTTTGCTCTGATTTCTCCCTCTTCTTACTTTCTTGACTCACCCGAGCTTCCGTCTTTTTTATTCTTTTGCTCGGGTTTCTTATTTCATAATGTATAAATATATTTCTTTACAGCACAAAAAATAGCACTATAAAACACCTTCCACAAGCTAATCATCACAACTCATAGAAGGTGTTATTTATGGTTTTTTATTTATCCTTTATCTATTTACTTATTTGAAAGATACTCATCAATTGATGCTGCTGCTGTCTTTCCTGCACCCATAGCAAGAATAACTGTAGCCGCGCCTGTTACAGCATCACCACCAGCGTATACTCCTTCTCTTGATGTAAGACCTGTAGCTTCATCTACGATGATTCCGCCCCACTTCTGTGTCTCAAGTCCCTTTGTTGTAGACTTGATAAGTGGATTTGGAGATGTACCGATAGACATAATTACACAGTCAACTGGAATGTCGAACTCTGAACCTGCCTTCTCAACTGGTCTTCTTCTACCTGATGCATCTGGCTCGCCAAGCTCCATCTCCAAACAACGAATTCCGCCAACAAACTTCTCTTCGTTTGCAAGAATTTCCACAGGATTTGTAAGGAGCTTAAAGATAATGCCCTCTTCCTCTGCATGCTCAACTTCCTCTGCTCTAGCTGGAAGCTCGTCCTTTGAACGACGGTATACTATGTAAACTTCTTCCGCGCCAAGTCTCTTAGCACTTCTAGCAGCATCCATAGCAACGTTACCGCCACCAACTACAGCAACTCTCTTAGCCTTCATAATAGGTGTACATGAATCATCCTTGTAAGCCTTCATAAGGTTTACTCTTGTTAAGAACTCATTTGCGGAATAAACGCCCTTTAAGTTCTCACCAGGAATATTCATAAATCTTGGAAGACCTGCTCCCGAGCCGATAAATACAGCCTCGAAGCCATATTCTTCGATAAGCTCGTCAATTGAAAGAACCTTACCGATAACCATATTTGTCTCAACCTTAACACCTAAATCCTTAAGTCCGTCGATTTCCTTCTGAACAATAGCCTTTGGAAGACGGAATTCTGGAATACCGTATACAAGAACACCACCTGCTAAGTGAAGAGCTTCAAAAATAGTTACATCGTAACCCTTCTTAGCAAGGTCGCCAGCACATGTAAGTCCTGAAGGACCCGAACCGATGATAGCAACCTTCTTGCCATTACTCTCTGGCTTAACTGGCTTTGTCTTACAATTTTCATTATGGTAATCTGCAACAAATCTTTCAAGACGACCGATAGCTACAGGTTCACCCTTAATACCTCTTACACATTTACCTTCACACTGTGACTCCTGTGGACATACACGACCACATACAGCAGGAAGGGCACTTGAACGACTGATAATCTCATAAGCTGCCTCAAAGTTACCAGCTGCAACTTCCTGAACAAATGCAGGAATATCAATCTGAACAGGACATCCTGTTACACAAGGCTTATTCTTACAATTAAGACATCTAGCAGCCTCGTCCATAGCCTGTTCCTTTGTATAACCTAAAGCAACTTCTTTAAAGTTTTTATTTCTAACGTTTGGATCCTGAGAAGGCATCTCATTCTTCTTTAATGACATATTAGGCATATTACTGTACCTCCTTTTTAAATAGGTTGCAAGCTTCATCATGTGCATGTCTTTCGAATGGCTTATACATGCTTCCTCTTTCCATAGCCTCATCGAAATCTACAAGGTGTCCATCAAAGTCTGGTCCGTCTACACAAGCAAACTTTGTCTCACCACCAACTGTAAGACGACATCCACCACACATACCTGTACCATCTATCATAATAGGATTCATACTAACAGTAGTCTTGATTCCATACTCCTTTGTAAGAGCACATACGAACTTCATCATAATAAGTGGACCGATAACGATTACTTCGTCATACTTATTTCCAGCTTCGATAAGTTCCTTTAATGCGTTAGTTACAAGACCCTTCTGTCCATGACTTCCATCATCAGTCATAAGCATCATCTTGTCACTTACTGCATTAAAATCCCCTTCAAGGATAACAAGGTCTTTATTTCTGAAACCAACTACAGAGTGAACCTCTGCGCCCATCTCATGAAGCTTCTTTGCAATAGGGAATGCGATAGCACAACCTACACCACCGCCTACTACAGCAACCTTCTTAAGACCTTCTACATGTGTAGGCACACCAAGTGGTCCTACGAAATCATGAATATATTCACCTTCCATAATGTGGTTTAACTTCTCAGTAGTTCCACCAACTATCTGGAAAATAATTCTAACCCATCCTGCTTCTCTATCAAAATCAGCAATAGTTAAAGGAATTCTTTCTCCCTCGTCATCTACACGCAAAATAATAAACTGTCCAGGCTCAGCCTTTTTAGCTATTAATGGAGCTTCAATATCCAGCAATGTAACTGTTGGATTTAGTTCTTTTCTTCTAAGAATCTTATACATTTCCACATTTTCCTTTCATAACCTTATCTTGATTAGCAGCATTTAACATATTAGTCTGCTAAATTGTCTATCTTTTTAATAATACAATATTCTTTATAATATGTAAAGCAAAAAAATAACTGTCCGCATTAGTAAAATTAACTCTTCCCACAAATCTCTCAAAAAAATAAATTGTAATATTTCTCACAAATTTCACTCACAAATAAATAGCCTAAATTATCTTTAAAATAACTCTTTATTATGATATAATAAGATTCCAGTGTCAAAAGGTCATTAACCATATGCGCTTGCACATAAGTGGTTATATGACGTGTTGACACACCATAATATGAGTAAAAAATGAAACGTAAGCTACACGATATACGAATATTGTATAACAAACAAGACAATATACGGGGAGGAGCAAACTAATATGAATTCAGCTATAATAAATAACATACTTAATGATGATATTCTTAGAGCCAGCTGTATTAGTCAGGTAGACGATTACATGGCCAGTCAAGGTAACAGTATGAATAAAACTGAGCTTATTAGATTTTCTAGACATATTTCTCTTGAAACATATTTTCAAAAGAACAACCAACCAAATCCAGAAATACATTCAAAATCAAACTCAACAACAAATTTAGAGTCAACTATAGAATCAAATTCTAAATCAAATATAGAAACTATCCTAGAAGAGTTATCAACCATTGCAAAAGTTGATACTTCACAAAACAGTGATACTTTACAAAAAGTTGATACAGTTTTGCTATTGCAATTAAGCAGTTTATTAGATAGCTTTTTAAAAGAATTGTCATCTACAGAGCAAAAGATATATTTGTATAGATACTTTTTTGCTTACGAAGAAGAAGACATTGCAAAGCTTTGCAACACACAAGCTAGCAATGTACATAAAACCATAAATGCATGCAATAATAAATTAAGCAATTTAATTAATAATAACAAATTAAACTGCAACACAAAAACATTGCTTTTAAGCTTCACAGACATAGATGACAGCTACCTAGTGGCGATTTCAAAAAAAGAGACAAAAAAAGCAGATAACCGCGAGGATTTCTCAAAAAGAAAACTTGTATCTTCGTGGCCAATTCTCCTTAATTTTTTGTTTGCCATCACAATATTGGTTTTAGTCGTATTAAATATTGCACAGTTTACAAAAAATAATCCCTCTGATGAACCTGAATCAGAGGAAACCACAACTGAAGATATATTAGATCCCAACGCTTTTAATCCAGAATTAGCTTATACATATATAGATGGTGTAAAAACTATAAATATTGAGGAAATCCTAAAACATCAATCAATGGTGGAAGGCTTTGAGCAACCTTTTGTATATTACTATGACCGCTTTAGCGGAAACTATATGCCTATACATCTAGTAGATGATATCCCAATAAGTGACTATATTGGAGAAGAAATACCTGAATTAGCAGATGAATTTAAAACATATTACAAGCTTTTGGGCAATAACGGTCTACAATACATAATAAGAAAATTTGATGATACATATACCCTATATTATCTTAATAGTGTCTCCGTTTACAACGGTGCAGGTATGGGCGAACCTGATTCTGATGTAAAATATCATGATATATTATCTGGTTTTTACGGAATTACTGACTCAACAAAAATACAAGAAATATATGTAATGGCAGATAGCTCCTACTCAGATTATGCTGACGTGTGGACTAAAAAATTAATCGACTCACAATATGACTTAGCCGAAGTATACAAGCAATTAAGAACAAGTGTATGCAGTGGCAAAATTATTGATTCTTACATTGTAGAAAACAGTTTAAGCCGTGATTATTTATTTGCAAACTCGGTTGATGTTTATATACAACCTAAGAACGGAACAGTAATAGAAGGACTACTTTACTATCCTGATGGAAATTTCTTTTTTGATAGAAATTCCGAATTTATATATAAGCCTGTGGAAAAAGAAAACAATACATATCTTGTGGAAATGCTTAGCTTTGACCTTCATAAAGAGGACCCTATGGACCCAGAGTTATGGAAAATATATCTACATTGCGTAGAATCAAACCCAAACTTTTTATCTATATCCATAGATAACGATCCTAGTCAGAGCCTTTATGGTCTATATATCGGTTCAGAATATACAATTGATAAATTAGAAAATGATACATGGGTTACCGTACCGCCTGTTGCTTTTTCAATATCTTATCCACTTATACCATTTGATAGAAAGCTAAGCTCTGGCTCCATACGTAGTTTAGTATATTATCAACACTATGAAAAATATGGCAAACTTGAGGCAGGTACATATCGCTTAACCATTACAATATATGATAGCAATAGCAAAGACTTAAGCAATCCAAACCATAGAGATTTTAGTGTTGAATTTTTAGTTAATGACGGAGAAAATGTATTTGTATACGAAAATGAATATCCCGCCACTGAAACACGATAAATAATAACCAAATGCTATACTATTAAAGTATTCACTTTATACGGGAGGAAAATAGTGTGAAAGAAAGTAGAGGAAAGCCCTAAATTGGCACACTTGAATAAGCTGTCTGAGGCAGGCAACTTTTTGAAGTGTTATAAAGTTAGGAAATAAGATTAAGAAGCTAATGGTTCGTCAGGTGGAAGCAATCCCTCTCGCTGCAATAGTTTCTTGGCTTGCTTGATAGCTTTTGCC
>JAFQOW010000032.1 GCA_017412055.1 Lachnospiraceae bacterium
AAGAAAGCTGTTACAACTCCTCCTCCCGTGCTTTGTAGTGTAGCTTTTTGTAAACTATTTTAAAGCACAACTTAGAGAGTTGAAACACTTTCATTACTATTTGTGCCGCCAGCCGAAGGCGGCGGAATGGAGATTAATATGGAATATATACAAATTATTGAAAATATTTTAAATGATACTGAACTAATAGCTCAATGCGAAAAAAAATTGGCAACCATTGAAGCCAAAGGCGAGTCCTCTACAGAGCTTATCCATGTTGCAAGATATTTATCACTAGACAAGATAGACTATGAAACAAAAGAAAATGCATCTGAAAACTTTAAAGAACTATTAAGTGAACTAGATACTTTAACTAAAATAGATAAGGCCAATGATACCAATGATGATACCATTGTTTCACTTCAGCTAAGCAGCATTTTAGATTCAGTTTTACAGAAGCTTTCAAATATTGACAAAAAAATATACATATATAGATATTTTTATATTCACTCAATAGACACTATTGCAAACCTCTGCGGTTGTTCGTCAAGTAATGTTACTAAAACTCTATCAGCAACCAACTCTATATTGCTGGACAAGCTACATAATTCAAAAATTCAATGTAGTGCAAAAACGCTGCTTCGAAGCTTTGCAGATATAGATATAAACTATCTAAATCCTACCATAGGAGACAATTCAACAGAAAAAAACGAGCGACTAAAAACCAATTTCTCTTCTTCAAAAGGGAATTCTACATCATGGAAGAGAATTTTAAATCTTTTGTTTGCAACACTTTTTGTTGTATCAATAATTGCTAATTTATACCTTATAACAGACGGGTTTGCACCTAATAAAAAAACTGTTAATAGTGATTATAAAATTCAGGAAGAAACCAATAAAGACACTAACGAAGAAACTAAAAAAGAAACTAATGAAGAAACTACGGACAAAGCTACAGACGAATATAATGATCTCGTTAGATATATTGATGGCATAAAAAGGGTTGATACTGATAAGCTATTTAGCTATTATGACTCTGATAAAGGGTGCAAGGATAATATTTATTACGAAACGGAACATTTTATAAGTGCATATAGTCATTTTCCATTAGAAGACTCCGTTCCATTAGAAAAATGTATAGGCAAGGAGATACCAGAACTTCAGACCGAAAATACAAATTATTACCGCCTTAAAGGTATAAGCGCTATGGACTATATAATCCAAAAAATCGACGATAAATATAATCTATATAATATATATAATATCTCTAATCGAGAAGATTTATCAGAGTATCCTATAGGAGTAGAATTTTCAGAGATATTAAATAGCTTTTACGGCATATCCTATGACTATGACATTAAAAGCATTACTGTAGAACATACAAAAACTAATGATAATTTTCCTGATATAAATGCAAAAAAGCTTTTTGATAATCGTAAGGATATCTCTACACTATTTAATATCTTGAACACAAGCTTATGTTCCAATGAGATTAATACACTTTTATCAACCAATAAGAGACTTAACCGAGAACACCTTAGTGCATCTTCAGTGTGTTTATATATAGAAACAAAGGATGGAACCATTATCGATAGCATATATTATAGCACTAGGTATCACTGTTTCTTCACTGCAGGAAACCATATTGCATTCATGATACCAAGCGAATACAACAGAAACTCATATGTTGATACTATGCTGGGCTTTGATAATCACAAGGTAGAACCTATAGACCCTGCAAATTGGAATATAGATGTATCTGTCCATAGTGCAAATGTGTCTGATATAGGTATAACCGCTAAACAAACAGACTCTCAAACAAACGGACTTTACATAGGTGAGGAGTTTGTTTTAGAAAAATACGAAGATGGAAAATGGACTGAGCTTCCGATTATATATGGATATAAAGCTGACGAACAAGGTTATTTCTCAACTTACGTAGATACTGGAAATTCTGTTTCTACAAAAAGCTTTGATATATTAGACAAATATAATCGTCCATCTAACGAAGGAAAATACAGAATAACTATAAAAATATATGACATTAACAGTAAGGACATAAACAATCCTTCCTACAGAGAATACTCAACCGAATTTGAGTTTGTCGAAACAAACATCAATATATATACTAACTCATTCAATTAACTATACATTATCAAATAATTAATAAAATAAAAGGCCATTCAATGCTTTGACTTTGATATGTACTATCTTTACTGAACAATTGAATCCCCCTTTTGTTAGACAAAATAAACGTCTAATGAAAGGGGTAATTTTTCACCAATTTCTTAATTTTTTCTTAAGATTTTCTTAAGGATTCCTTAATCTTCCCTCCAAGCCCTTTACTGGCCTTTTTTACAGTGCTATACTTTCAATATATTTACTATGTACGGGAGGAAAATAATATGGAGTACATGAAAATTATTGAAAATATTTTAAGCAATTCTGAACTTATAGCTCAATGCAAAAAAACTGTTTCACAAATCGAAGCTAGTGGTGCGCCCACCACAGAACTTTTCCACGCTTCCAGATTTTTATCTTTAGAAAGAGTTGATTTTGAAACAGACGAAGGTGCATCCGATACTCTTAAGGAAGTTTTTGTTGAACTAAATTCCCTCATGGAGTCACACAATACCTCTATAGGCAAAAATGCATATGACGACTCAGGTAATACCGTAACTTCTCTTCAATTGAGCAGTGTCTTAGATTCTATTTTACAGAAGGTATCAAGAAATGAGCAACGAATATATCTATACAGATATTTCTTTATCTATTCTATAACTGACATCGCCAGCCTTTGTCATTGTCATACTAGCAATATCACAAAAACTCTTACATCTATCAATACGATGTTAAAATACGAGTTAAAGAAAGCAAATCTTAACTGCAATACTAAGACGCTTCTAAATAGCTTCGCTGATATAGATACCCGTTATCTTACCAATATCATCAGTAACGTTATGGACGATGACAATAAAGAAGGTGACAAAAAAACTAAGCCTAGGTATTCCATTCCTTGGAAAAAAATACTAAATCATTCATTGGCAGTTCTTTTTGTTGTATTAATCATAGGAAATTTATATTTCCTAACAGATAGATTTATGCCTAGAGCTTCTAAGAATAATGAAAAAATAAATGAAGCGCAAGCCAATAGCTATTTACCATACAAAGACTTATTCATATATAGAAATGATAAAGAAACTGTTAATATAAACGCTCTCCTAGACTGTGTAATTTCGGAAAATTACAGCAATGGAGCAGTAAGCTATGAATCAAAAAATTTTGTTGGTATATATAGCTCACTTATATTAGATGATACCATCCCACTGGACGATTGTGTAGGTGAAGAAATACCTGAAATGCAGCATGCTAGCAATCATTATTATAAACTAAAAGGGGTAAACAGCGTACAATACATAATCGGAAAGTCATACGATACATACAGACTTTATTCCTTAACTTATATTCTTCAAAGAGCCGATTTAACCGAGACATCTATAGATACATCTTATTATGAAATATTACATGATTTTTATGGGATAGAATCAGATATGGATATTGAATGTATCACAGTGTCCATTGCTGCCTTGTCCACTGGCTTTGATGATGACGATGTAAAAAAGCTTATCAATGAGCCTAATGATATAAGCCAGATACTTTATATATTAGTCAACTGTAAATATAATGGCAATTCGAATAATCCCGAATCAAGTGTGCCACAAATAAATACTAACCCTCTTTCCACTGATTACCTATTAAATACTTCCGTAAAATTGGCTATTGAAAAAAAGGACGGTACAATTATTGAAGATATATATTATATGCCCGACTATCACTACTTCACCAACGGAAATATATTAAATAGTTCATTTTCTATAGTAGAAGATAGCGGCAAAACCCTGGGTAAATACTTAGATAATATGCTAGATTTCACTCAACACGACAGAGAACCTATAGACCCAGCCAATTGGAACTTAGATATCCAAATAGATAACTTGCGCCACACAGAAGTAGATCTATCTTTGACACAAAAAGGTACTCCTATAAACGGACTATATTTAGGACAAGATTATATTATTGAAAAATATGAAGACGGGAAATGGGTAGAGCTTCCAACACATAGCGTATATGACAAAAATACTACATCAAAGCTTTATAACTGCTTACGTTGTCACAATGGCACATCAGGATATACTTTTTCAATGAGCCAAAAATACTCTGGCTGGCTGGATACAGGCAAATACAGACTTACTTTTACTGTGTATGACAGCTTTAGTAAAGATTTAAATAATCCTATCAGTCGAAATTATACAGTTGAATACGAAAAAACTTCGTAATTATTTAGTACTCTCATAATTACGAATTGCAAATCCACCAAAAAGGTTGTAGCTAGTAAAATTAGCTACAACCTTTTTTATGATATAGGAAAGTTCTCTGAACTTCCTATATCATAAAAAATGCTCCGCGAGGATGAGCAAGTCCCTCTAGACAGAGGGATTTAGGGAGATGATGCAGACTTGTCCGCTTTGTTCCGAACACTATTATAAAATCTTCATCTCTCTATAAATATATGATACCTCTTATGTATCCCTCATTACAGATTTTCTCACTATCTTCCCTCTGCATAATGGCTAGAATACTGTTGTCCTCCGATTCATCTTCAAACACAGCTCCCAATTTCCTTGCCAATTCCACCGAGGATACATTATCCTTATGAACGGACACACATACCGACTTAATATCAAAATGTTCCTTTACATATTCCAAAATCGCCTTAAGTCCTTCATAAGCAAACCCCTGTCTTTGCTTATCTTTTCGTATAATATATCCAAGCTCAATAGCTTCTGTGCCATCCTCGTAAACCTTTAGCTCTACACCACCGCGACCTATAATATCTCCAGTGCTCTTCTCTTGAAAAAGCCAGATACCAAAATCGTAGAAGTTATAAATATACTTCTGATAATCCTTAATATACGCCTTTTCCTTGTCCATATCTTCAAATAACTTTTCCGTATACCTTAAATCATTTCCCTCATATATTTTGTAAATTGCTTCCACATCATCTGGACACATTTCTCGTATAACAAGACGCTCTGTCTCTAACACTCGCCATGGCTCTCCAAAACAGTGAGCATGTACCATTTCAAGAAAACCACCATCTATATTGTCAAAATCTTCAAAAAGATAATCTGCCATAGATAAGTCCTGCTCCCCAGAGCTTGGATTTAAAAATCCTAGACATGCCATCCCTGCTGCTTTTGCTGCCTTTGCACCATTGGAAGAATCCTCAATGACGATACACTCAGAAGGCTTAACACCAAGCTCCTTCGCTGCCTTTAGGAATACATCTGGTGCCGGCTTTGGATTACTTACTGTAGTTCCCGAAATCAACTTATCAAAAGCATTCACAGATTTAGAATTACTCGCATCCTTTGAAGACATAGAACAATTCAAATTGTCGTAATCCCTCATCAAGCCTAGCTTCTTCATATTATTCTCAATATTCGCAAGGCATGATGATGATGCAACTGCAAGTTTAAAATAACCAATCAAGCTCTTTACAAAGCTTACTGCCCCTTTAACCTCAGGATAGCCTTTCGTAGAAACCAACTCAGCCTTTATAACCTCTGACAAATCAAACAACTCATTGGCAGAAAATCCCTCAATATTAAAATCCTTTATTATTTTTCCCCACATAAAAAACACTGTAGAACCAATGTATTGCTTATAATACTCATAATCAAGATTTATTCCACAGTGTCTGGCCGCCGTTAATTTATTTATCTCATAATGAAGGGGTTCACTGTCAACGAGAACCCCATCCATATCAAATATTACTGCCTTAAGCATTAGCACTTCTCCGGCTCATCATATTCTACGCCCATAGTGTCAACTGTTACAGATTTCATTCTCTGTACCTCTAAAGGTCTATCTGAGTAATCTGTGTCACACTCAGCGATTTTATTTACATTTTCCATACCCTCGATAACCTTACCGAAAGCTGCATACTGACCATCAAGGTGTGGTGATGTCTTATGCATAATAAAGAACTGCGAACCTGCTGAATCAGGCATCATAGAACGAGCCATCGAAAGAACACCCTCTGTATGCTTTAAGTCATTCTTAAAACCATTTGAAGAGAATTCTCCCTTAATATCATAGCCAGGACCGCCCATACCGTTTCCGTCAGGACATCCACCCTGAATCATAAAGCCGTAAATTACTCTGTGGAAAATAAGCCCATCATAATAACCTTTCTTGATAAGGCTAATAAAATTATTAACTGTATTTGGGGCTATCTCTGGATAAAGCTCTGCCTTAATCACATCTCCGTTTTCCATTGTAATTGTTACTATTGGGTTTGACATTTTTTGTTCCTCCTAAATATATTAAATTAGTAATTTATTATTAAAAATTTGTAATTATCTGCGTCGACCGCCGCCGCTAAAGCTTCGACTGCTGCCACCAAAGCTGCTTCTATGACTTGATGATAATCCACCTGAACCGCCGCCACTAGAGGATTCCACCTTATAGCTACGTGTGGTTGTATGTGTGTATCTGTCAAATCTTTGAAGAATTCTAAAGCTTCCGTTTTTCATATATGTTCTGCTATTTGCCTTCATATGAGTTCCAGAGCTAACTAACGCTATGATTATAGTGATAAGACCTATGACTGCACCTACCATTATGCACATAAATGGATTCTTAAATACAGTAAATAAGTTCTCCTTATGTGCCTCTTTAATTTCGCTACGATAATCTGATAGGAAGTCATCATAATATACATATTCGCCTTCATCCCAAGCTTCCTTAAGGTCGGCAAACTCCTTATCCTTAAGTCTTGGCGCTACAATGTCTTCCACCTCATCTACAAAAGCTTCAGCCGCATCAAAGTAATCATAATCTAAAAACTCTTCCCATATTTCATCACGAATTTTCTCATGGTCACCATCATCCATATACACTTCAGCCATACCGCTTCTTGTAACATAGATTCCATCATAGTCTAAATCTAATAGATATAATATACCATCATCAAAACCACCTGACAGATAAAAGGTTTCTGCATACTGTCTTTCATAGCTATCTATTACGCTATCACTAACATAATCATCACCAAAGCCCAAATCACTACTGGTTAAAATGATAATATCCAAATCGAGCTTCTTTCCTATCTTCTCACAAAGCTCTTGTAATTCTTCCTCTTCATCCTCATCATATACACCAGCATAATCATATACATATTGTTCTTTGTCTATTTCTCCAAAACCAAAATCCTTATCATATTCATAAGTATATCCTGGAAAAATAAATGCCATAAGCATAACGCCTATAAGTAATCTTAACTTTATACTAAATCTTTTCATCATCCAAACAGCCCTCCTAACAACGCAAATATTCCAGCGCTAAAAGCTGTTACACCGCAAAACAATGCCGCCACCTTGGCAAATGATTTTGGTAGTTTACCTACTATTCGGCCTGTCTGACCGTTCATATTAAAAGAATATTTCTTTCCCTTATATTCATAGTTCAATACCCAAACAGGCATAAGGGTGTAGGACGCTCTCTTTCTTTTCAGATTCATATTAGAGCCAAGCATCTGAACCGTAGAATAACCCACTATAGTTTTTCTTGCTTCTTCGTATATGTAATTCTTCACACGAGTCTCTGCCCTATCCTTCATCTCTTCCATATCATAAGAATACTTATCCGCAAAATATCCCGATAAATAAGGCATCTCAAATGGCTTCATCTCGCTATAATCAAATGGCTCAAGCAAATCCATAGTTTTGTCGTCCATTTTTTCAGAAGCATCTGCTGGAATCATCTCATAAGAACCGCTAACGTTTCTTCCGATGCTATAATGAGCTGTATGCTCGTAGATTGTATCCCCTCTTCTGTCTCTGCTCTTTCTTGTACCCACAGCTCTCACATATGCATCTACGTCATAATCATAAATCCAAAATGGCACATAGAGACCTGTAATTTTCTTAATAGTACTTTCCTTTCTAAAGCAGGATGGAGTAATGATACCTTTTCCTGTCCATTTTTTATACGCTTCCACAGCTTCTTTCTTCTGAATCTTAAAAGGAATAACATACTGTGGCTTTAAGGCACCTGTAAGTCTGCCTCTTATGAGAGTTGGACTTCCACAAAAGCTACAAAATGTAGCTGTAGTGGTCTCATCTGTTGCTACCTCCGCACCACAGTTGCCACATGTGTATCCATCAAACTGACAATATTCCTTATCTATCTTTGTTTCATCGACTACAGTATCCTCATATTTTTTATACTGCTCATCTATTTGAGATACGTCAAAGGAACTGCCACAATAATTACATGACATCTTACCTTCTTTAGAGTCAAATTCAATTGGCGCTCCACAGGAAGGACATTTGTATATATTGGTCAACTTCATTTCCCCCTTTTACACTTCAAAGATTAAATCTCCATAGGATGGCATTGGCCACATCTCCTTGTCAACTATCATCTCTAATTTATCTACTGGTTTTCTTAATGCTTCCATAGCTACCATTACGCTATTTCTATATGTAAATGCCTGATTCTTACCACGGCGCATAGCTACAGCCTCCGCCTGAGCCTTAATAAGCTGGCCTAAAGCTTCCTTAGTTTCTTTAAGATATGCTGTCACTTCATTTAAGGTATCTAGCTGAACTGACGCATCAGCTCCTGCTTCTCTTACTGCGATAACTGTGTCTGCAAGGAATTTCACATACTTAGTAACCGCAGGAATAATATGTTTAGAAGCCATATCTATCATAGTTAATGCTTCGATATTTGTAGTCTTAGCATATGTTTCATATAAAATCTCTGCACGTGATGAAAGCTCTGCTTCAGTGAAAATATGGAACTTGCCAAATAAATTAATCGCCTTTTCTGTAGTAAGGGCCTCCACAGCCTCCACCATAGACTTAATATTTGGAAGACCACGTCTCTCCGCTTCCTTTGCCCATTCCTTAGAATAGCCATTGCCATTGAAGATAATTCTCTGATGTTCAGTCATATATTTCTTTATAAGGTCATGACATTCCATATCAAAATCTTCTGCTTTCTCAAGTACATCTGCTGCCTCACAGAATGCTTCGGCAACTATTGTATTTAATGTAATATTTGCACTAGCAATAGAATCTGAAGAACCTACAGTTCTAAACTCAAATTTATTACCTGTAAATGCAAATGGTGATGTTCTATTTCTATCAGTTGCATCCATATCTAAATCTGGAAGTGTACTAACACCTGTCATAAGCTTGCTGCCGTGAAGACAGCTCTTAGCCTCGCCAGTCTCAATAAGCTGCTCCACCACATCCTCAAGCTGTTCGCCTAAGAACACTGACATAATAGTAGGTGGGGCTTCATGAGCTCCAAGTCTCTGGTCATTACCCACATTGGATGCTGACTGCTTAAGCAAATCTGCATGCTTATCTACTGCCTTAAGTACACAAGCAAGAACAAGCAAAAACTGAATATTTTGGTTAGGGGTCTCCCCTGGCTCAAGCAAATTCACCCCATTATCTGTAACAAGGGACCAGTTATTGTGCTTACCAGAGCCATTTATGCCTGCAAATGGCTTCTCGTGAAGAAGACAATTCATATTATGACGAATAGCCACTCTCTTCATAGTCTCCATAATAATCTGATTGTGGTCTACCTCAATATTTGCTGTGGAGAATATAGGTGCCAACTCGTGCTGTGCTGGTGCCACCTCATTGTGCTGTGTCTTAGCAGACACGCCAAGCTTCCAAAGCTCAATATTTAAATCCTTCATATAAGCGCCTACACGTTCTCTAATAGTACCATAATAATGGTCATCCATCTCCTGACCCTTAGGTGCTGGTGCACCAAAAAGAGTTCTTCCCGCGTATACTAAATCCTTTCTCTGAAGGTACTTGCTTCTATCTACAAGGAAATATTCCTGCTCTGCGCCAACTGAAGGTGTAACCTTTGTAGCCTCTGTATTTCCAAATAATTTTACAATTCTTAAAGCCTGCTCACTTACAGCCTCCATAGAGCGAAGAAGTGGTGTCTTCTGGTCTAATGCCTCACCTGTATATGCACAGAACACTGTAGGAATACAAAGAACTGCTCCTATAGCTGACTCCTTAATAAACGCTGGTGATGTAAGATCCCAAGCTGTATATCCTCTAGCCTCAAATGTAGAACGAAGTCCACCTGAAGGGAATGAGGACGCATCTGACTCACCCTTTATAAGCTCCTTACCTGAAAATTCCATAAGCATATGGCCATTCTCATCTGGATTAGTCACAAAGGCATCATGCTTTTCAGCAGTTATTCCTGTAAGTGGCTGAAACCAGTGTGTATAATGGGTTGCGCCCTTCTCAACTGCCCAATCCTTCATAGCCTTAGCTACTACATCAGCAGTCTCCAATGATAAATCTCCACCTTCTGCCATAACCTTAGTAAGCTCGCCATATACCTTCTTAGGTAAACGCTCGCGCATCTTTCCCAAAGAAAATACATTTTCTCCAAATATGGCTTCTACATTTAACACTTCACTCATCTTTATTATTCCTTTCCTACTGTTCCAAACTTCTATTAAATAATATGATTACTCTCTATTTCTTAGTCTTATTATCTGTGGTAGCATCCTCTGATTCCCCTACAGGGTTGCCATACACATCTAATTCTTCTCCACGAACAAGCTGGACTATAAGTCTCTTTTCCTCCTCGTGTGTACAGGTTACCAAAGTGATAATACTACTATCCTTGGTAATGGCAGGTGCCTCTTTAAATTGGTACTTAGACTGTTTCTTACACATGTCTACATAAGCCATAAATGCTTCCTCGTTTTCAAATTCATATGTAAAAACTTCACTTCCCACTGCTTCTGCCTTAAACACTGCATATACATAATATCTGTATCTTGTATTTTCAATCCAGATATCAAAGGTCGGATGCTCCTTATAATAACCTGTTTTATAATAATACCAGTTCAAGCTTCCAAACATAGCGTGGTCAACTCTGCTTCCCATATTGTGACCATATATAATACAGTTTTTGGCCTTAAGTCCATCTGCAATTCTATAATCGATAAATATAGCACCTACAGAGCTTTTCTTATGATCCGCCAAATGAGTTAAATAATAATCATTATCCTTTCCCTGAAGTATAGGATTATCAATATATTCTCCATTATCCTGTCTAATATATCCCTTAGAATCAGAATTGTATTCAAGCATTTTGTCAAAGTCAAATACAAAAAGCTTTCCATCACCCTTATTTACCAGCTCAATAGTTTCACCCTCACCATTAGTCGGCATCTCAAAGTCACTGCCTAGAGAATCAAAATCGATTAAAAACATCTCCTTTGTACCAGATGTATTTTCAGTCGCCTCCTTGCTTTCCACATAGATGACTGTAAGCTCATAAGCAGCATATCCAAAGATGAACAATGCAAAAATCATAATTGCATATCTAGTAAGATTATATGTAAACTTTTTAAGTTTCTTCTTTCTTTTTTTTCTTGGGTCTTCACAGTCAATCCATTCAATGTCAAGGTGTTCTTCGTCATCCTCTGCTTCTTCGGCTTTATGTGATATTCCAGCCTTTTTCTCTTCTGATGCCAGTTTTTGAAGACCAAGTTGAATCTCTTCTTCTATCATCTTATCGATTTCTTCTATTCTACTTTTACTAGTTACTTTTTTCAATGTTATGCACCTCACAGTCGCATTAAAAAATTTAAGGGACTCTGCGAAAATCGCATAGTCCCTTGTATTATACACTATTTAAAAAACAGTTTCAATATTCAATAATAATTTGATATTAGCAAGCCTTGCCTACTGAACCAAATAATTCCATCTTTTCCTTAACTGTTGCCTTAATAGCCTCGAAGCCTGGAGCTAAAAGCTTTCTTGGGTCAAATCCCTTACCTTCTAAATCCTTACCAGCTTCTACATATCCACGAGTAGCTGCTGCAAATGCAAGCTGACACTCTGTATTAACGTTAATCTTAGCAACGCCAAGGCTGATAGCCTTCTTAATCATATCCTCTGGGATACCTGTACCACCGTGAAGAACAAGTGGCATCTCACCTGTAAGCTGCTGAATAGCATCTAATGTCTCAAAGCTTAAGCCTTCCCAGTTAGCTGGATACTTACCATGAATGTTACCGATACCAGCAGCAAGCATTGTAACGCCTAAGTCAGCGATTGACTTACACTCGTTAGGATCAGCGCACTCACCCTTACCTACAACACCATCTTCTTCACCACCGATAGAGCCAACTTCTGCCTCAAGAGACATACCCTTCTCTCTTGTGATATTGATAAGCTCTGTTGTCTTAGCAATGTTCTCTTCGATTGGATAATGTGAACCATCGAACATAACTGATGAGAAACCAGCCTCGATACACTTCATACATCCATCATAGCTACCGTGGTCTAAATGTAATGCAACAGGAACTGTGATGTTAAGCTCCTCTAACATACCATTAACCATACCTACAACTGTCTTGTAACCTGCCATATATTTTCCAGCACCCTCAGATACACCTAAGATTACAGGTGAATTTAACTCCTGTGCTGTTAATAAAATTGCCTTTGTCCACTCAAGGTTGTTAATGTTGAACTGACCTACAGCGTACTTACCAGCTTTAGCCTTCTTTAACATTTCTTCTGCTGAAACTAACATAAATATATACCTCCGTATTTTTTTACATTTATAGGATTTCATTCCTTTTTGTATCATACCACGTTAAATATATAAAAACAAGCAATTTTACATTTATCTTGTCGCATAAATGAATTTATTGCATAATTTATAACTATAAAATAATTATTAGGAGCATCTATGAATCAGGCAAATTATAACTGTCCAATGCAGCCTATGCCACATATGCATTCAGACTGTAGAGATAAAGACACGAGACCCTAAAATAGCTCAGATTATCATGAGCCAATATGGTGGACCAGACTGTCACAACCTATAATTTTTTTCGGCTTATTTCTTATTACAGTTCTGCCGTCTTGAAGGTTGTATAACCCTCGTAGTAGTAACTGTGGTCAATACCCTTCATATAGACCTCACGGCTATGGATATCGTCAGTCAGAGCATTTTTTAGAATATGCTTAATCTCGATATCCTTGATAGGACTGCGCTCCATAGCAAGCAGATAATCCTCTTTATCCACCTTGCTCCAATCGACAACCTTGCCAATCTCTTTCTTGAAGATGCAATCCAACCAAATACGTGTGCTTCTGCCGTTGCCCTCGCGGAAGGGATGGGCAATATTCATTTCCACGTACTTCTCCACAATCTCGTCAAATGTGCCTTGCGGCATTTTATCGATGTTGGCAAGTGCCGCTTCCAAATACATAAGCGGAGCAAAACGGAAGTTACCCTTTGCGATATTCACGGTACGAAGTTCGCCTGCAAAATAGTAAATATCCTCAAACAGATATTTATGAATAGCTTTCAGCGAGGCAGTCGTACCGGCCTTCAAACTATCCAGTACGCCGTTTTCGAAAAGCTCGACAGCTTTCTTCTTACTGATGCGTTCCTCTGCTTCTGCAAGCTCGGGAGATCTGGTAATACCTAGTTTATTTTCCAGTATCATCTTATTTGTCCCCCCTTTGCTTCATCGAGGACAAACTCCATAATGTCATCCACATTGCAGCCAAGGGCAGCACAAATCTTACCTAAGGTGTCCACCTGAACAGATTCGTTCCTGCCCATCTTCGCCATAGCGTTAGAAGTTATGCCCGAAAGCTTTACAAGCTCGGTCTTTTTAAGTCCTCTATCAATAAGTAATTTCCACAATTTATTATAACTAATAGCCATAGGAAACCTCCGAAGGTTAGTATATATAAATTTTATACCACGATTTGCGTATATTTTCAATGATTTATATATGTTTTTCAAATTTTAATTGAGTTTTTCAAGTTAACACAAATCCGCTCCCCGTAATGTAACCGTAATGTGACGTAATGTAAATCCGCTCGCTGGTAATTTTTTTATAAACAAGTTGCATAACTTATAATTATGCATAACTTAATAATATATTAAAAAATTAGGAGCATCTATGAATCAGGTAAATTATAACTGTCCAATGCAGCCTATGCCACATATGCATTCAGACTGTAGAGATTCTGCAGACTGGATGGTCGCTATGGCATATGTGCCTTGGCAGACATGGAATAAAACTTATGAATTAGATAAAGCCCTGCATATTGGAACATTGTTCCCATGCCTTAACAAACCTTTTATGGGGAGGTGCATGTGCAAATGAGTATGGAAAATCGTTATATAAATAATCACACAAACACTAATCTTAAAAATCGCCATGACCTTGATATGGCAATTACAAAGGTATCCTTCGCTATGGATGATACAAGATTATTTCTAGACACACATCCAGATTGTATGGAAGCTATTGAATATTTTAAAAAGCTTCAGCACATTCGCCACGGTTTAATAAAAGAATATACTGAACGCTTTGGCACAATCTGTAGCTACGATATGGGCGACTGTGACAATTGGAACTGGAACTGTGGTGAATATCCATGGACTTCTAAGAAAGGCAGGTGTTAATTATGTGGAGTTATGAAAAGCGCCTTCAGTACCCTGTAGATATAAAGACACGAGACCCTAAAATTGCTCAGATTATCATGAGCCAATATGGTGGACCAGACGGTGAAATCGACGCTTCACTTAGATACCTTTCTCAGAAATACACTATGTCAAATAAGCGTGTAGCCGGATTACTCAACGATATCGGTACAGAAGAATTGGCGCACCTTGAGATTGTAGGAGCCTTGGTTCAGCAGTTAACTGATGGTCTTTCACCAGAAGAAATAAAAGCTGCCGGCTTCGATGCATACTATGTAGACCACACTCTTGGAATCTGGCCTCAGGCTGCAGGTGGTATTCCTCAGACAGCTCTTTCCTTCCAGAGCAAGGGAGACCCAATTACAGATTTATTTGAGGATTTAGCAGCAGAACAAAAGGCTAGAACAACCTACGACAATATCCTTCGAATGGTAAAGGACCCTGATGTATGCGACGTAATCAAATTCCTACGTTCAAGAGAAATCGTTCACTTCCAGCGCTTCGGTGAAGGACTTCGTATGGTACAGGATGATTTAGATAGCCGCAACTTCTACGCTATCAATCCTTCCTTCGACAAATCCTGCTAGAAACGTTTTTCCTTCATACAGGAAAGCTAAAGCTTTCCTGTATGAATTTTGTTAAATGATATAGAAAAATTATCTAGGACATGTGACACCTTAATCCTACTATAACAGAAAGAACCTCCATGCGGAGGTTCTTCTTTACATTTTACTCTTCATCATTCTTATCATTTGGTTTCTTTAGTGCAAGTATAAGTAATACAAGCACTGCGCCCACACATATAAGTGCAAGCTTTGGAACATTAGTCTCATCACCAGTCTGGATTTGGCCATTGCCTATACCCACATTTTGATTAATATTCTGGTTCATATTCTGATTACCTGTTCCCGGTTTGATAATAGTTCCAGAAGTACCATCAAGTGGTCTACTTACTACATTAGAAGGTCTTCCTGTAATAGTTACATTGTCCTTTATGATTCCATTATCATTTGAACTTCCATTATCTTTATCAGAATTGTTCTTATCCTCATTTGGCATATTATCTACATCAGGCTTCTCATCATTTCCTGGCTTGTTAGCATCCTCTGATTCGTCCTCTGATGAACCTGGTTTATTAGTGTCATCTGGTTTCTCTGTATCTCCAGGCTTCTCTGGCTCATCTGGTGTAACCACATCCTCCTTAAGCTCAAACTTAGGCATCAATACTAAATCACCAGTTCTATGGATAATCTTTGTCACGCGATTGCCTGCCATATCATACCAGCCAAGGAATGTATATCCTTCTCTTACAGGCTCAGTCAATTCAATATCGCTATTTACATTATATGAATCAGGATTATTATTTACTATTCCATCTGGCATATCAGAATAGATAATTTCATACTGGCAAAGCTCAAATAATGCACTTATTTCAATATCACTATTTGGCATAGTAATCATATATGTTCCATTAGTCTCATCAATTACTGGAATCAAAACCTCATTAATCTCTCGTCTATTAAGAAGATTATTTCTAATACCGCTAAATGTTGTAGGTGTATTCTTCTTGTAAATAAGCGAATTCTTAACAAGCTTATATCCCTTATTTGGCACTACAGAGAGGAGCACCATATCATTAGCATAGAACTGGCTAGAATTTACTGGATACATAATCTTAACTGTACCGTAAGAATCATCAGCAAGCTTAATAGTAATAGTATAGCTTTCCTCTGCATACTGTGACCAGTCAGGCTTCAATATAAGATTTGAAATGTAATCTCTCTTACTTGCATCACCATCTGTCACAAGCTTTCCATCCTTCTTAACCTTATATATCACCTCTGTAGTTATATCATCATTATTATTATCATCTGTATCTGGACAAACAAGCAACCAGTCTATTCCATCCGCAATTGGCGCAAATTCTATCTCATCAAATATTGTATAAGTTGTAGGATTAAGGCTGTTATCAAAGCCTCTTAAATCCCAATAGATAATATTGAATTTCTCCAATGAGAATGTCATATACACTTCAATAGTTGTCTGATTCTTTACATCATCCTTTACTACAAATGATTTGGAATCATCCTTGATATCAGCTCTAACTGATTCGTTAAGCTTACTCTCGTATGTATAATATAGCTCCTCAAACTTTATACCTGAAGCTATAGGCTCACCTATAGGTTTACCCTTACTATTTGCTCTGTGGAGAGCAACTTCAATTTTATCTCCTGCCTTTGCGTAAGCTACTATATGCTCCTCACCAGTTACAGGGTCCATAATTTCCTCAGTATATACTGGCGACTTATTCACTCCATCTGCATAGTAGTAAAGAACTGCTACCAATTCATCAGAAGCTAAATCCATATATGTTCCGTCACTATTAAATATTCTCTCTAAAAGATTAACATTGATAGTGTACTTATCATATTCCTTCCAATCAGCTGTAAATACCATATCACCATATACAAGGGAAGGATTCTCAGCATATATAGAAGCGATAGTCTTATCCATTCCCAATGCATCTGCATATAATGGCAATGTAAATCCATAGAAATCTGTAAATCTGTTATTCTTATCAATTGTATTGATATAAGCTGCGATAGCTGCATCTGACATATTTCTGTCACCCAAGCCTTCTCTGATAATATCACCGATAGTCTTATTTGCTGCTATATCTTCTATGTCAAATGTAAACTTTGTACCGCCCCAAAGTACCTCATTTGGCACCTTGCCATCCTTAAATAATATCTCGTACTTAACAGGGTTAAATACTGCATTTGTTGTCACATATACATCCTGTGTCTCTATTAAAATGTCTGCTGTGCATTCACCTGTCTGACTATTTGTAGATACATCACTGGAAGCACTGCCTGTAATCTTCATAGATGTATTTTCCATCTTATAGCCATGCTTAGTTTTGATAATAACTCGCACATTAGTATTCTTGATTACACCAGTTGTATAATAATAGCTCTTGCCATCTACAACAACTGTAGCAAGTGAGCCATCAGAATTCTTAACAAGCATATCCATGCCCCTATGGTCGAGACATGTAAGAGATGCATACTGCTCATCTAATGCAGAAGCATCAATATATACACAGAAATCTGTTCTCTCATAATTAGCATAAAATCTATGACTTGTAAGAGAAGAAACCTTTATCTCATTCACTGCGCCAATGCCAGTACTAAAGTTATACATCTCTTCGCCGTCATCAAGAGTCCATCCTACAAATGCAAATGAATCCTTAACTGGTACACCATTTGGCAATGTAACACTTACCTTATCGTCATCACCATATGCGTATTCCACATTGATAACCGGCATATTTCCCGCATAAGTAGCATCATTTCCTATTACAAAATCAACCTTAATCTTCCATTTAGCCTTAAGATAAATTTTACCATCGCTCTGCACGATATCAGAATATTTTCTCTGATTACCATCAACGCTCTGACTCTTTACAATGTGAGTAATATTACCAAGCTCATTTCCATCCTTATCTGTGTATACCCACTTGTCAAAGATTAAGTCTTCCACCTTGCCACCTACAGGACAATCCTTGTAAGTAGTTCCAAGTCCATTAAGTGGGAAGCTATCCATTCCATACTCGTAATCCTTTGATGGCATATCCACTGTATGATTATCTCTATCTCCTGCTAAGAGGCCATCATTATATACGATATCAATAGTACCACTGTAGGTTACATTGGCTACAATGTTAGCTGCATTGGCATCTATCTGATAACCTTTAGCTGGATTGAATGCCGCCTGTCCGCCTGTGCTTAAATTTACACTCTTAATGCTAAGACCAGCTGGAATCTCTGTTGCATATATAAAATACGTCTTATCTCTCATAAGGATATATTTTCTGTTATCAGGCGAAGTCTCATCTGCAGACAACGGTTCAATTTCATCGCCACCTTCATCCTGCACTATAAAATTCGTATGACCTAAGCCAAACTCATCGGTAATAGTAAGTGTAGTAGTCTGTATAGCTGGAAGATAAAAATACAATGTGTCTCCACCATGACCTTTACCTTCATATGCGTACGATACTGTCGGAGACAATGTTATCTTTACATCTGCCACCTTAACAGTAGCCACATCCTTAACCTTACTGTCTGTATATGTATCCAAATCAACACCAAGGGAAAGACTTGGGTCATATGTATATGTAAGCTTCAATGGATCATTGTCATTCTTAAGTGTCAAATCCTGCAAGTCAGAGTTTGTAGCCATAATCTCGTATAATCTCTTACCTTCCTTATTTACAGGATACTGATTTCCAAATTTATTCTGATAATTATTAAAATATAATGAACCACCGTTAATCTCTATACCACCGTGAACACCGTAACTACTAGCAATATCCTGTGCACCTGCAAGATAACCAGAACCAAATACTGGAGCTGCAGTACCCATAGCCTTAAATGTAATAGTACCTGCATTGATAGTAATCTTTCCTACATTAGCTCCCTTTAGCTTATCCGGCTGAGTTCCTGCATTACCGCCACCGCCTACAGCAGCACCGATACCTGCATTGTTAAGAATAAGTGCAAATGGCTTAATTCCTGTATCACTGTTACCACCTATGGTAATCTTACCAGAAGAAGTACCCTCTGTAGATACAAGCTTATACTCTGGATAATATGTACCTGGTGATAATTCCTCATATCCATACTTGCTATATAATTCATCTCTAATATTCTGATTACTAATGAGAATCTGGTCACCCATAGCATCGTCATTAAGTTTATTGATATACATTTGTAATTCAGTTGCTGACTCTGCTGCAAATGTTGCCACTTCACCAGAACCTAAAAGCGCACCATAACTACCGGCTCCATTAGACAATCTCAACGTATCATCTGGGCTTTCACCTACAAGAATAATTCCAACATGCTTAGACATATCTACAGTATCTACATAATCATCTGCGCTGTTAGCTGTGAGATTATTCTTAAGCTTATGAAGCTTATATGTAGTAGCTTCCACCGCTACAAGTGGATTCTTTGCACCTGCACATGAGCTTGTAATAAGATTATTTCCATCCACAGTGACTATATAATCTACCGGACTTCCGTTTGTGGCAAATCTTATGGCTGCACAATCAAGAGTCTGCGCTATATTTATATCATTAAGATTTACATACACCTTAGCTGGTACCGCATCTGTACCTGTTGTACCTGTATAATTAAATACAATATTTACATTGGACTTACTTACGCCAGCACCATTAATAGTAATAGTCTCACCATTGCTCACCGTAATAGTTGCAGACTTAACGGTACTTCCACTTCCATCTGGCAAATCCGCCATCTCATATACACCCGCCGACGCCTCAGTCCAAGTTACCTGGTCAATATTCGCCGCCTTAATATCTGGCATACACACAAAAAGTATCACCACTGCAAGCAAACAAACTCCCAGCGCTGATACCGTCAAAGTCAATAACTTATTATCCTTTCGAATCTTATTATACATACTCATTATTTTATCCATTGGCACCCTCCTTGGAAACCTTTGATTATTGTTCACGTTTATGTCCGGCATCCTTGCCTAGTAATTTACACTAATATACCACAAAACCACACACATTTCAATACTTTTTCAACCTTCAATTCATAAAGTATGCACATAATTCTCATTATCAGAACCACTTATAGTCTTGTGATACGATTTTCTGACATATACTATATAGCTGCATACGAAGTATCCATCTATTTTTCAACGCCTATCGAGGGTTCCGATGATTTGCTTATATGCCCCTCTTGATACTAAGGCTGTGTGTATTTTCAGTAAAAAAACAACATAGCTAGTGGTGTTCGCAGGACACGGGCAACGATTCGATTTTCTATTTTCAGCATCCCGCGTCAAAGAATGCTTATTTTCCACCTGCCTACATAACTCTTCGGCTTGGTCGATTAACTCTCGCGCAGCGAGAGTAGCCAAGCCTCCTCAAACAGTACTTCGGCAGGTGGGCATTATCTTTAACGCGGGATACTGAAAACTTAACGAAAATCTCCATATGTTGTCCGTTGCCCTGCGAACATCACCTAGCTAAAGTTGTTTTTTCTTGAAAATATCACACAGTAATAAACTTGTATCAA
>JAFQOW010000033.1 GCA_017412055.1 Lachnospiraceae bacterium
GCAGAAATGATTAAGAGTGCTATAAAGCTACTTTTGACAAATAGATAAAACTGTTGTAAACTTGTGAAAACTAATTAGTGAAATCTTATATCTTAGGGTCTCTCTTTTATTTTCTAACTGACAGTAAATTTACTCCATCTTACAAGTATGCATATTTGACATTTTTAGAAAAGATATATATAATTATATTGTATAATTAAATTAGTTAACAACAGGTCTTGGTTCGATTCCAAGTGTCGCCAACATAGTAGGATTTCTATCTAATACTATAATTTCTGGTTTTACTTATGACGTTATTAAGATGGCATTTAAGAAAGGAAACGGTGGTTATATGAAGAAAGCAATCAAAGTTATTATGCTTATTGGTCTAGGTAGTTGGGGCGATATGGTGTAATGGTAGCACGTGGTTGATAAATAACCACCCTAGACCACCAAATATTACGAGAACTCGATATGAGTTCTCTTATGATAGGGATACCGATTACCTGCATGGTAGTCGGTATTAACTTTATAAAGTTATACATGGTCATATATCAACTAGTATTAAGAGTTTAGATGATTCAATTATATTATTATATTTACAAGCAAAGGAGCAGTGACGTTGTGATTGTTTGGATAGATGGTACATATGGAGTTGGCAAAACATCAATTGCATATAAAGTTGAAAATGTGTTTAGTGAAGCAGAAGTATTGGAGTCAGATGTATATTGGACAGAAATATTTAAAAAGATTATTGACGAAACACCAAAAGGGTGCATTCCTAATTTTGGTGGATGTTTACCACAAAATAACTTGAGATTTATTGAAGAATTTAAGGCAATCATAGAGCAAAAGGAAAAAACAGAGAGAAAAATCGTTGTTATTGATATGACATTAGCAACAAATTGTTGTAGAGATAGACTTATTTCGTATTTTAGGGATAAAAATATTAATATGCTACATTTTATAATTGAAGCAGATGAAAATGAAATAAGAGAGCGAATAAATAATGATGATAAGCGTAGCAATAAAACATTAGCACTAGGAGAGCTAAAACAAAATTTGCTGTTTTATGGTAACAATTATATAGATGCTATTCGCATAAATACTATTGATAAGACAATTAATGATGCTGTTGATGAGATTGTACAGATTATTAGTAGATATAAGGAAAATATGTAATATATAATAAGTATTAAATAAGCCATACGAAACTTGGAAGTACACTTGCAAGTTTTGTGTGGCTTATTTTTTCTATTTATGCAGTATTCAAAGATATAGAATTTAAGCTAATGGAAAAAGATATAGAAATTAGGATAATAAGCTGGGGGATTTGCTCGAAAATGAGATAATGAAAAATATAGATTTTAATGTTGGTTAAAAGTGATATTTTGAACTAGCATTGAAGAAAAGGAGGAAATCACTAATGAGTAAGGTATATGGATATCTAAGAATTTCAACTAAGCACCAAGACATAAGCAGACAGCGAGTGAATATATTACGAGAATATCCAACCGCTATTCTGTTTGAGGAAACACACAGTGGTGGAGATTATAATGGCTGTGTTATATTAGAAAAACTGCTTAAAATAGTTGGGAGTGGAGACACTATTGTTTTTGACAGTGTAAGTAGATTTTCTAGAGATAACATAACAGGACCTTTGGAATACAAAAGATTGTTTAAAGACAAGATAAATCTTGTATTCTTAAATGAACCATATATTAACACTTACAATTATAGAAAAGCCTTAGACATAGCAATACCAAGAACTGGAACATTTGTAGACCCTATATTACAGGGTGTGGAAGAGGCATTGTTGCAGTTAGCAGAGAAGCAAGTGCAAGATGCTTTTAATCAAGCCAATAAAGAGTTATTGGATATTCGTTCAAGAACAAGCCAAGCACTGCAAAAGAAGATTGCAGAGAATAAGGGTTTGCCACAGGAGCAAAGAATCCGAATAGGAAACCAAAAGGAAGATAAATTCATCACTAAGAAGAAATCTATAGCAATTAAAAGAATTGTTGAAGGTATAGAAAATCAATATTCAGATGAAATGATTATGAATAACATCGTAGGAGATTTAAGAAAACAATTACCAGATAGTAAATATAAAGATATAAGCCGAAATACTTATTATACCTATAAGCGTGAGGTATTAGGTCGAGATAAACGAGTTTATAAGTTTAATTAAGAATAGGGGATTGTGTGTATAGAACAGCTAACTTTCTACTTGTACTATGTAAATTGGTATGATAGAATAATGATGAGAAATTCAAGGACATAAAGAGGTGTACCACCCTACATTGCTACCAACAATGTAGGGCAAGGTTGGTAGATGGGCTACCACACGATACAGACAAGTCTGCGATACACTCATAGATATTTTACAGTATATACAAGTTATTTACAAGTAGATAAATATGGGTATAGTAGATTAGTTTTAGCCTTCAAATATATTGCAGGTGTTAAGTGTGGATGCATACATACTTAACACCTGTTCTTGATTTCTCACAGAGTACTCTATGTGGCAGTGGGTAACCTCTGCCCTTGGGGTATTCGAGTGAGAAATCGGAGTTGTAGCAGACTACGGTTTATTTGGTTTGCTATTTTTAATTTCTGATTTCATATACAAAAATATATGGAATAGGAGAGATACCAATGAAACGTAGAAATTTAATTATTGCAACAATATTAGGTTTATCGGTAGCTATGTTAACAGCTTGTGGAGGCAGTGAGGAAAGTAAAGAGACAACAACCAAACAGAAAACAGAGGTTGAGTCTAGTATTATTATGGCTAATAAGGATACTACAGAGGAAGAGACTATAAAAGATGATACGACTACAGAGAATACAACAGTAGTTGTTGATAATGAAACTACTGGAGAAGAAACAACTACTAAGGTAGATGAAACTTCTAAGCAGGAGACAACGACGAAAAAACAAGAAAAAACTACTGCGAAGCCAACAACAACGCAGAAAGAAACAACAACTAAAAAGCAGGAAACTACTACTGCAAAGCCAACGACAACACAGAAAGAAACTACGACTAAACAGCCACAGACTACTACTAAGGAAGAGCAGACAACAAAAAAAGAGGAAGAGACAACTACGGAAGTGTGGAATAAAACTGTGTATGAAGAGGCTGCGGAACAGGCGATAGCATCTATGTACTGGTCTAATCCAAGTGTTATTGCGTTTGAGGATCTCGATGGTGATAATATACCAGAGTTATTGCTTCTTAATTATGACTTTCCAACTACAGGTGATATATATAAGTATAAAAACGGAGAATACGAAGGCTATCAAACTTGTTTAGATTATACGCATGAAGATACAAAACTGTATAAAAATACATTAGGGGAGATAATTTTATGTGAAGTATCTAATGATTCGGATTATACAGAAGATTGGGAAAATTACTATAATGCTGATATTTTTACGTTTTATAATTGTAAAACTAATGAGCGTGTAGGTGTTTCGAAGGTATATAACAAAGATGGGTCGGTATTTAAATATTTAAGATACAATTATGTATATAATAATACGGCTAGTCTTATTATTACGGAAGATGAATATAATCAAATATATTCGGAAGCAACATGTGGTTTAAAATTTTATAAAAATGTAAATGGTGGAGCTGGTAATGTAAGAGACGCTTATAAAAAGTATCAAACAAATAATTAATATAGTGAATTATTTTGGTATTATTGATTGAAATATATATTCAAGCAGTCAATTGTAATAAACGATGGAAAGTGGGAAATATATTATGAAAATTTCAGAGAAGCAAATAGAAACATTAGTTTTGATTAAGGGAATTGAGCAAAGTGTAGGTGCACTTGATAGATGGAATAGCACTTCAGATATAATTGTAGAATTGTTAAGTAATAAGATAATGGATACTAATGAGTTCCTGGAGAGTTTGTATGGATTAAAGCAGATGGGGCTGATAGAGGGAGAAATTGACAAGGAAGAAGTGTTGGAAAATCAATTTGTATACGAATATGACGACATAAAACTATCTGATGAGGGAGAAAAGGTTATACAACAGGATAACTTTAAAGAAAAGTTAATTAAGATTGTTAAAATGTTATGTGTAGAATTGAAACCAGTTGCACAGGGAGTGTTGGCTAATATCTTATCGGGTGTAATAGGAAAATAACAACTAGCTATGTAAGAACAGGCATTGATATTTATATGCCTGTTCTTCTGCAAAGAGGAGGATACTAATGGACGATAATAAAGATAAAGTTGAAAATGTACAAGCTAATGATATTACATCAGTCGATACAGAGCAAAAGGACAATAAGAAGAGAATCATCATCATTTCATCAATAGTTGCATCGGTAGTTATTATTGGCTTAATAAGCTGGTTTATTGTTACGGCAATAGATAAAGGACAAGAGTTTGTAAATGGTGTGTCTGACTCAATGAATAATATAGCTGAAAACATACCAAGTTTAGATTTGGATATTACATTAGAGAGTGAGACTACAACTGAATTAGAAACTACTACAGAGCAACCAATAACAGAAGAACAGACAACAGAGGAATCAACAACAGTAGACCCATTAACATTAGCTGTAGAAGGGAGTTATACTGATAAAGTTGCAAATTATGAATTGTGCACATACATAAGAACATATGAGAATGGTGCAATACGATATGTGTTTATTAGTCCACTTGATGGAACTTTTTATGAAATAGATGACCCAAATGTAGTGCCACAGTGGGTAGTTGATGATTTGTTAGAAAAAATAGAAGAAGATGAAATGGAAGTTATTAAGCAAACTACAACAGCACCAAAAGTACCTACAGAAGAAGAGAGAATAGCAAATCTTAAAGAATGGGATAAGGAAAGATATGACTGCACTCCGAATGAGGAAATTCACAAGCTGAAAATTCAGTGGCTTAGAGATAATTATGGAGATAAGTTCACTTGTAATGGTATGGAATTTACTTACGATTCATCATATGCTGACTACATTGCAATTGAAAAGAAAAATGATGTTCATTTAATGACAAGTAAAACAACATCAATAATCGGTTATGATTACTATAAGAGAAGATATTATAGAGTAGCAGAGTACTTGGGATATTATGGAACGGACCATATATTATACAATAATACAGAGGCATTCGAGTATGCGCATTGGATTGAGTCTGGTGTAGATGAAGGAACGACAGCACCTAACGCAGAAGCTATAAATGAAGGATATGTTAAAGAATTAGGTTGGACGGAAGATATAAAAGTAAGCGGAGAATATCATTTTTGGGATTTTATAAGTACAGAAGAAGTTCCAGTAAGCATATACGAAGATGGATATTTAACTATAAATATTAAATATCCGACTGATACAAAATATAATAAATACAAGTTTACCATAGAAGAATATAATGAGTTTGTAGCTATACATAAATGGATAGTAAGTAGTGATACAAGCTATTCGGGATTTGGTTCTGCTTCCAGTGTTGAAGATGCAATAGCACAGGGGTGGACGAAGAATATAACCAAGTACTTAATTGTAGAAGAATAGTTAATTACAAGACAGGGCAACAGTATGACGGCTGTTGCCTTTATGTTATTATAAATGCTAAAAAAATATGAAAAAAGTGTTGACACATTATTGTCAAGATGATATTATCAAAATATAAATAACAGAAAGGAGGAAAATAATATGACTTGTGAAGAGGTATATGAAACTGGTCTGTTGTATCATCATTATGCAAATACAGCATATCCCCTTACGCCAGGTTCTTTTATGCAGTATCGCTTAAAGGAACAGAAGGAGATAAAGGAATTTGTCACAAATGAGTGGAGGGATGTAGAGGAATTAAGTTTATATATTCATATTCCATTTTGTAAGACTAGATGTAAGTTTTGTGAGTATGTTGTTTTAGAGAATACTGATGAAGAAATAGAGAATGAATATGTAGAGCTTCTCCTTAAGGAAATGAATATGTATTCAGAGCTTCTTAGGGGGAAGAGAATTGTGGGATATGATTTAGGTGGGGGAACACCTACTAAGCTTTCAGTAGAAAATCTTAAGAGGATTACATATGCAGTTAATGAATTATTTAGCATAGAAGATGGTGTTACATTTAGCATTGAAACGACACCGCTTATCGCTGCTAATGAGCCTGAAAAAATTAAAGCTGTATATGATATGGGATATAGAAGAATAAGCATGGGTGTTCAGACCGTGTCGGAGAAACTTTTATCAGAGCTTGGAAGAGATGGTTCAAAAAGCTTATATGAGAGAGCTGTAGAGAATATTAGAAAAGCTGGTTTTAAGAATTTTAATATTGATTTAATGTATGGATTTTTACATCAGAGTGAGAGAGATTTTGATAATACATTGCATTATGCAGTGGGTTTAGGACCAGAGTATATTACCCTATATCGTAACCGCTACAAAGGAACTAAAATAGAGAGTGAAGCGGGCGGTGTTTCTATATATAAGGCTATGTATCAATATAGAATAGCTTATCGTGTTCTTACAGAAAATGGTTATAAGGCCAATGTTGGAAAAAATACTTTCAGTAAGGTTGATGGAGATTATGGTACAAGTGATTATTTAACAACTAGAGTTATTGACGGTACGCCTTATGTGGGAATGGGACTTGGAGCACAGTCCTTTGGAATGAATTATCTGGCATATAATCTTGGGGCAGCTGAGAAGAGGATGGAGCGATATCGTAAGGCGATTAATGAAGGTATTCTTCCTTTTCAAGATATATATCGCTTGCCGCAGGATGAGAGCATAGCAAAAATGGTATCGGTTGCTTTCTACTTTGCATTTATAGATATGGAGGCATTTAAGAAAAGATTCGGTATAGATTTTAAAGATAGATTTAAGGATGAGCTAGAATTTGTACTGGAAAATGAGCTAATGGAAATTAGAGGTACTAGGATTTATTTGACGGAGAGAGGCTCTGATTATATTAATGGTGTGATTCCGTTGTTTTATTCCGATAGATCTAAAGAAGAGCTTAAAACAGCATTTTTAAATCAAAAACGTTCAGAGAAATCGGACGAAGAGCTTTTCCTATCAGCGTATAATATAGAGGATTATGATAGACCATCAGTAACAACAGATATAGTAGCCTTTTCTATTCAGTCGGAACAGGAGGATACTTACAGGCATAATCCTAAGAATAATCTTTCTGTACTTTTGATTAAGCGAGGGGAGCATCCTTTTATGAATAAATGGGCATTGCCAGGAGGATTCCTTAAAGCAGATGAAAGTATTGAGGAATGTGCACTGAGAGAGATAGCTGAGGAAACTAATGTTACACCACAAGCGCTTATGTTATTTGAACAATTTAGTGAACCTGACAGAGACCCGAGAGGTAGAATTATTTCAAACGCATTTTTATCTATTATAAGTGAAGATGGATTAAAGCTTATGGGTGGAGATGATGCCATAGATGCAAGATGGTTTGAAATATCCTTTGATAAGAAGGAAGAGGATTGTTATTTATTGCAGCTTAAAGGTCAGGATGAAATTATTTCTGCTAAATTAAAAGAGACGGTAAGCCGTTTTGGAAAGAAAGAATTTGAAATTATTGAAAATGATGGTTTAGCATTTGACCATGCCAAGATTATAGCCACAGCGTTGACAGTGCTTAGAAAAAACGTAATGGATTTTGATTTTATCTTTGATTTTCTGCCAGAGAAGTTTACACTTACAGCAGTACAGAAGGTACAGGAAACCATTACAAATGTGTCTCAGCTTCCAGCAAATTTTAGAAGAAAGATAGCTGATTATGTACAGGAGACTGATGAATTTATAACTGGGGCAGGTCATAGACCAGCAAAGTTATTTGTAAGGAGGTAATGTTTTATGAAGAAATTTTTAGTTGTAGTTGATATGCAGAAGGATTTTGTAGATGGTGCTTTGGGAACTAAGGAGGCGGTAGCGATTGTTCCTAATGTGGTAAAGAAGATTAATGAATTTGATGGAAAAATATTTGTTACATACGATACTCACTTTGAGAATTATATGGAGACAAATGAAGGAAAGAATCTTCCAGTAGAACACTGTATAAAGGGTACTGATGGATGGAAGCTTAATGATGAGGTCGCAGGAGCATTAAATGGCAAGGATTATACAGAAGTGGAGAAGATTACATTTGGTTCTGTTAAGTTACCAGAGCTTGTGAAAGAAGCTGCAGGAGACGAAGAATTTACTGTAGAATTAATTGGTCTTTGTACAGATATTTGTGTGGTATCTAACGCATTGATGCTTAAGGCTAATTTTCCAGAGATGGATATGTTTGTAGATTCAGCTTGCTGTGCAGGTGTCACAGTTGAGAGTCACGAGGCAGCACTTACAACTATGAAGATGTGCCAGATAGGAGTGAAGTAATATGATTAAGCTAGATGGAAGGGTGGTTAATTTAGGTCATTTTCCAGATGGAACGTTACTGATAAAGGAAAATGTTTCAAGAGATTATGAGGCCGAAAGGTCTGTCACTATTAATTGGAAATATGAGAATGACGGTGAGCTTGTAGCACTTATTTATTTGACAAGACATTTAAAAGAGCATGGTGTTAAAACAGTTCATCTTAATATGCCATATATTCCAAATGCCAGACAGGATAGAGTAAAATCTGATGAAGATGTATTTACGTTAAAATATTTTGCTGAGGTTATTAATAGTCTTAATTTTGACTCGGTTACAGTGCTAGACCCTCATTCAGTGGTTAGTGAGGCGCTTATAGATAGAGTCATAATTAAAACTCCGGCTAAGAATATAGAAAAGGTTTTAGCAAAAATTGGTGAGGAAAATATTTTGATGTTTTATCCGGATGAGGGGGCTATGAAGAGATATTCCAGCATGGCAGATAAGCCTTATGTGTTTGGTATGAAGAAGAGAGATTGGGCTACTGGACAGATTAATGGTTTGGATGTAGCAGGTGCTACAGAGTTAATAGATGGTAGCAGAGTTCTTATAGTAGATGATATATGCAGTCGTGGAGGTACATTTTATCACAGCGCTAAGAAGTTAAAGGAGCTGGGAGCAAAGGAAGTTTATCTGTATGTATCTCATTGTGAGAATACTATTTTAGAGGGTGAAGTGTTATCTTCAGGTCTTATAGAAAAAGTGTATACAACAGATAGCTTGCTTACCAGGGAAGATGAAAGGATAGAGGTGATTGAAAATGAGTAGAATTAATCCAATGTTACTTATAGATTTTTACAAGGCGGTTCATGCTGAGATGCTGCCAAAGGATATTACAAAATCAGTATCGTATTTTACTCCGCGAATGAGCAGGGTTAAAATGTGGGATAAAGTGGTAATGTTTGGCCTTCAGGGCTTTATAAAGACATACCTTATAGATTATTTTAATGAAAACTTTTTTGAGAGACCTTTTGATGAGGTTATGGGTGAATATAGTCGTATAATGGATGCAGCACTTGGTAAGGATGCTTATAAGCTTGAAAAAATAGAAAAGCTCCATAAGCTTGGATACCTTCCTATAGAAGTGATATCTCTTCCAGAAGGTGCGAGAGTGCCAATGCAGGTACCTATGTTTGGAATAACAAATACCCACGAGGATTTTGCGTGGTTACCACAGTCGTTGGAAAGCCTTATTTCAGCAGAGAGCTGGCATCCAATGCTGGCAGCCACGGTAGGTGCAACTTATAGGGATATTGTAAATAAATATTACGAGCTTACATGTGATGATAACATTCCTAAGGCAAAGGCTCTTGGAGCATTTGACTTTAGAGGTGAGGAGTGTACAGAGTCGGCGATTAAAGCAGGTGCAGGCTGGTGTCTATCATTTTTAAATACAGCTACAGTACCTACTATTCCTTATTTGGAGCAGTATTATAACTGTGATTGTACAAAGGAACCAGTGGCATATGGAAGTCCTAGTACAGAGCATTCAGTAATGTGTTCAAACTATGCCATTGACGGGGATGAGATTACACTTATCAGAAGACTTTTAACAGAAATTTATCCAAATACAAGCTTTTCAGCAGTACTTGATTCCTATGATTACTGGAATATAATAGATAACGTATTACCACAGCTTAAGGATGAGATAATGATTCATAATGGATGTATGCTTATGAGAGGTGATTCTGGTGACTGCGTAGAGGTAGTTACTAAGACTGTATTTAAGCTTTGGGAAACATTTGGAGGAACAGTTAACTCTAAGGGGTACAAGGTATTAGACCCACACGTAAAGGCTATCTATGGAGATTCTATCACTATTCAAAGATGTGAGGAAATCTATAAGATTTTAATGGAAAATGGTTTTGCTTGCTCAAATGTAGCGCTTGGTGTAGGTTCATTTTCAATGCAATGTGTAGAGGAAGAAGGCATACTAAAGCCATTTACTCGTGATACATTTAGTTCATGTATAAAGGCGACTTATTGTGAAATTGCTGGCCAGCCATATCCAATATTTAAGAATCCTAAGGATGGTGGATTTAAGAAATCACAGAAGGGCTGTTGTGTTGTAAAATTAGACGAAAATGGTAACTATACATATAAGGATGAATATACATGGGCTGAGGCTGTAAATGATGCAGAAAATCAGTTGGTTACAGTGTTTAAGGATGGCAAGATGGTTAAGGAGCAAAGTCTTGCTGAAATTAGAAATATTCTTCATGGAGGTAAGTTTTAATGTTTGATGCAGTTAAAGTAAAAGATGAATGTGTACAATGGATAAGAGACTTTTTTGAGGAGAATGGTCCTGGATGTAATGCGGTATTGGGTATTTCAGGTGGAAAGGATAGCTCTATAGCAGCGGCATTATGTGTGGAGGCGTTAGGTAAGGATAGAGTAATCGGTGTGCTTATGCCATGTGGAGAGCAGCACGATATCGATATGGCGTATATGCTTGTAAATCATCTTGATATAAAGCATTATGTAGTAAATATCAAGGATGCTATAGAAGGTCTTAAGGGAAGTATGCCACTTGAATTATCTACACAGAGTTTAACAAATATGCCACCAAGAATTCGTATGACAACTCTCTATGCGGTATCTCAGAGCTGTAATGGCCGAGTAGTTAATACATGTAATCTTTCTGAGGATTGGGTAGGATATGCTACAAGATACGGTGATGCGGCAGGTGATTTTAGTCCGCTTTGTAACCTTACAGTGCAGGAAGTAAAGGAGATAGGACGTCTTCTTAACCTTCCAGATGTACTTGTAGATAAGGTGCCTATCGATGGATTATGTGGTAAGACTGATGAGGATAACCTTGGATTTACTTATGCTGAGCTTGATAGATATATTAGAACTGGTGAAATCGAGGATATGGCAAAGAAGGAGCGAATCGATATGCTTCATAAGAGAAATTTATTTAAGCTTCAGTTAATGCCAAGCTTTAAGCCAAGTATGTAATGTTACTTATAATTTAATTTATGAATTTATTTTTGGTAATTAGAAAAGTCTAATGACTGAAGGATTTTAGAAAAGGACAGTTATTAATGAATCTTCATTAGTAACTGTCCTTTTGTATAATGGCAACTGTTTTTGTAACTGTGATTGCCTATAATTGGTTTACATTATTCTATTGTATAAATCTTATCAGCTATTACTGCAGCACCTGGCTCCATTGCGCCATTTGACTGGTTTGTACCATCTGTGAAGATTACCAATGGATTAATCCACTCTTCTGTGAATGTGTAGCAGTATGTGCCGTCAGCTTCAACTGTCATCTCTACACCTGGCCAAGAGCCATTCATCTTGACTTCACTTGATGATGATTCATCATATACATATGCGCATACTCTGTCTGCCCATCCGTCAGGCTTTACAAAGTAAATCTTTGTACCTTCCTTGATTGGGTCCTGCTTCTTGAAGATGTATGAGATACAAGTCTTGTTGCCAGCAGCATTTTCACCGCGAAGTGTAACTGTTGTCATATCTGAGTAATCAAGGTCTTTACCAATTGTGATTGTATCACCATTCTTAAATTCTACTTCTTCGCCACCGTCAATTGAGTAAGTAGCCTTTGTAGCATTTTCGGCAACTAACTTAACATCTGTAGATTCTCCGATGAAGTTACCCTGTGTAGCATCATCTACCTTAACTGTAGCAGGTGCCGATAAATCTACGTAGCCTTCGTTGTAGAGGATAATTACCTGCTTAGCGTCTATCTTGCCTGTAATCTTACCGTCTGCAACTGTGTAGCTTCCGCCAGCAACACGGTCAACATATGTACCGTTCTCAAGATTTGTAGCTACATCTAAGTCATAAGAGCTCTTTGAATTGTTATAAATATAAAGACCCTTTGTACCTCTTTCAATTAAAAGAACTGCATCTGTTCCTTCTGGGTTAAATACATTTTCCTTTAAGCCAACCATTGCATTTCTAAATCTGTTAGAAGCAACTACGATTGGATCTTTGTAAAGGTTGTCACCAGCCATACCAATCTTGTTGAATGTTCCCCACATATTGCTTGATGTGGCACCATATGGTCTAGCGAAGAAAAGCGGTGTTCCGATTTCACGAGCTGCAAGTACTGACCAAGCTCTAGCTACCTTATCATTATCAAGTGTTGAATATGTCTTATCATCACCTGTGTAGTTATCGTGTGACTCTATCCATGTTACTACATTAGGAGTAGCTTTGCCTATTCTTAAGTTTGTAACTGTATCTGCTGAGAGAGCACTTGTGCCAAATGAGCCTCTTAAGAACTGACCGTAAGTGCTTGCTGTAGTTGCACCGATTACATCGATGTAATCGCTAATTCTTTCACCGCCGTCCTGGAGACATTCGCCGTACATAAAAAGCTTATCGGCGTTTGTAACCTCTGTTGTAACTCTTTCCCAGAAGTTGTTTGGTAATGATGGGTTATCCTGTGGGTCATCCTTTAAGCCGATGTGCTTAGCTGTATCATATCTGAAACCGTCTGCACCACAAGCGATTACGTCGTTTAAGTATTCAATGTAGTAATTCTGGAAATCAGGATTTTCTGTATTTACATCATACAAACCACCAACTGCCTGAAGTGTACATTCTGTACGGTCGTTGTAGTTACTGATTGTAGTCATACCGTTTGAGTGGTAAAGCTTATCAAGACCGCCTACAGCATTGATTAAATCCTGACTAATAGCTTCTGTAACCTTTGTTGTGTGGTTAGGAGCTACGTCTACAAGTACCTTTATTCCATATTTATGTGCTGTTTCACACATTACCTTAAATTCATCCTTTGTTCCTAACTGGTAGTTACCAATCTTCCAGTCTGTTGGCTGATAGTGATAATACCACTTTCCAGAACCAAATAATTCCTTACCTGCATCGCCGCCATCGTAGCAAGCGTTAACTGGTGAAGTCTGGATTGTAGAGAAACCAGCCATGGCGATATCTTCCATTGATTCTGTGATGGTCTTAAATGACCATGCGAAGCAGTGAAGGATAGTGCCGTCTTTTGTATTGTCTCTAAGTCCATATGCGTTATCTGTAGTTGACGCTGATGGATTTTTTGTAGTTTCCTGCTCTGTTGAAGTAACTGAAGAAGCAGTAGTACTATTATTGCCGTTTTCTTTTTTTGAATTATCGCTACATCCGGCAAAAAGCGATATGCCCATTACTGCTGTCATAGCAAGAGCTAGTAATTTCTTATTCTTCATCGTAGAACCTCCTTATAATTGCTATATTGCAACTAGGGATGATTATATCATTTTTTAAAGTATGGGAAAATGCGTTTTTTAAAAGATGAATGAAATTTTACATATTTATGAAAATTATTACATATTGTGTTGCTTAATAGTATTGAAAAAAAATAAAATAGATAGTATAATACAAGTTAATGATAGAATTGTGGGGTATTAAGGGACAAAATACCAATGACAGAATGAAAGGAGACAGATTATGAAGAAAGGAAAAAAGAAGTTTTTAAAATTTAAGGGCATGCTTATTGAAGCGAGACTTAAGAAGGCGTTTAATTATATTATAACTATAGCGTCTGTGGGATCAATAGTGGGTTTGCTATCATTGATAATTGTTGTTAGTAATTTTGAAAAAGCTATGAAAAATTATGCTTTACCTCAGGGTGACATAGCATTATTTATGAATGAATATGCAGAATGCCGTTCTAATACAAGAGGTATTATCGGATATGAGGATCAGGCACAGATTGAGCTTATGGTATCTAAGCATGAAGAGAGAGTAGAAAAAACATATGAGCGTTTGGAAGCTATAGAAAAAACTATGGTTACAAAAGAGGGAAAAGATGCCTATGCTAAGATAGAAGAAGCATTGGAAACTTATTTTGCAAAGGAAAAGGAAGTTATCGCATTAGGTGCTACAACAGACCAGGAGCTTTGTCGAAAGGCTCAGGAGATGGCAATAAATGAGATGGCTCCGCTTTATGAGAAGTTGGATGAAGCAACACTTCACCTTATGGATGTAAATATTGAAAAAGAGCATGAGATGGAGGTTATCTGTGAGATACTTGAAATGGGTGCAATTATTCTTATGGTTGTATTGATTATAGTTGTGATTATATTGTCAAAGAGAATTGCATATGTTATCTCAAAGGGTATCTCTAAGCCTTTAGCAGAGCTTCAGGATAGATTTGGAGCATTTGCAGAGGGTGATATAAAAACACCATTCCCTACATCAGATGAGGAGGATGAGATAGCCGGTCTTATGAATTCGTCTAACAGTATGGCAGAACGTTTACAGATGATTATTTTTGACGTTGAGCGCATGTGCAAAGAGATGAGTGATGGTAATTTTGATGTAAGCTCAGAATGTGTAGAGGCATATTGCGGAGATTTAGAAAACTTATATATATCTATTAACAATATGAATACAAATGTAAGCAATGCATTACATGAAGTAGAGGAAGTGTCAAATCAGGTTAATACTGGTGCAACAAATCTTGCAGAGGCAGCTCAGAATCTTGCAGAAGGTGCAACAGACCAGGCAGCTTCAGTGGAGGAGATGCTTGCTACTATGAACACAGTTTCAGAAGGATTAAAGTTCACAGCTACTAGTGTTGATGAAGCTTATAAGCAAGCCCTTGATTGTGCTAATGACGCACAGATGAGCCATAAGGAAATGGGCAATATGGTTGAGTCTATGAATAGAATCAGTGAAACTTCAAAGAAGATTGAAAATATTATCGCTGAGATTGAAAGTATCGCCAGCCAGACAAACTTGCTTTCATTGAATGCGTCTATCGAGGCTGCTAGAGCAGGTGATGCAGGTCGTGGATTTGCAGTCGTAGCTGATCAGATTCGTGAATTGGCTGACCAGAGTGCAAAATCAGCAGTTAACACAAGAGAGCTTGTTAATAACACATTAAGTGAAATTGAGCAAGGTAGTGAAGTGGCTAATAGAACAGCAGATGTTCTTAACGGTGTGGTAGATGGAATTCAAAAGATTGCAGATACATCTAAGACATTATCTGAAAATACTCAGGTACAGGCAGAGGCAGTTGAGCAGGCAGACCACGGTATTGAAAGAATTTCAGAGGTTGTTCAGTCAAATTCAGCTGCGGCAGAAGAGGCTTATGCAACAAGTGAAGAATTGTCAGCACAGGCTACGACTATGCATAATCTTGTGGCACAGTTTAAGCTTAGAGCGTAAATTTATAGAGAGTACATAACGTTAATTTTATAACCAGACATTTCTAGGTAGATATTTATTAAAGAAATGTCTGGTTATTTTATAAATACAATATCATAACGTGAATTACCTCTTTAATTCTTTTACATTTTGTGGTATCCTATATAAAGCGGTTTTATATCTTTTGACCGGGAAACCGGAGAAATGATGAGGGAATAGGTAATGAATGGTAAATTTAAATTAAAAGGAAAGATGCTTACACATTTATTGTATCCTGTAATATTGGGATTAATGGCAGTGTGTATTGGTGTGTATGTGTATGTACATAATATGACAGCAGGCCTTGTTATTCTAGGTGCTGGTGCTGTCTATGTATTAGTTGCGCTTATTATGTATTTTTTGCATAAACCAGTGGTTATGCATGATTTAATAAATTTTGCTGTAGATTATGCAAAGGTACAGAAGGTTTTGTTAAGAGATTTAGCAATTCCGTATGGACTTATGGATATAGATGGTAATATATTATGGCTTAACAAGGAGTTGGAAGCACTTTTTGAAGGTCGAGATGTGAAGGGGCAGAATGTAAGTGGAATATTTACAGAGCATACAGTAGAAGATTTTGTATCATCTGAGGAACGCAAAGAATTTGAGATGAATTATCATGATAGAGTATATAGCATTGTTTGCAGAAGGATAAATGTAAGTGATGTATTTACTTCAACACAGATGCTTTCTATAGAGGATGACAGAGATTGTCTTGTGGCATTTTATATGTTTGATGAGACAGAGAATAGAAGATTGCTTAAGGAAAATTCTGACCAGAGATTAGTGGCAGGTCTTATATATATTGATAATTATGAAGAGGCTTTGGAAAGTGTTGAAGATGTTAAAAAGTCACTTCTTACAGCACTTATTGAGCGAAAGATTAATCAGTTTGGTGCAAATATAGATGCGGTAGTTAAGAAGCTTGAAAAGGATAAATATTTTATTGCATTTCAGTATAAATATTTAGAGGGCTTGCAGGCAGGTAAATTTGAGATTCTTGATGAGGTGCGTTCTGTAAATATCGGTAATGAGATGGATATGACTATCAGTATGGGTATAGGCTACAATGGCGATACATATACTCAGAATTGTGAGTATTCTAGAATGGCTATGGATATGGCTCTTGGCCGAGGCGGTGACCAGGCTGTAGTAAAGGATGGAGACAGAACCTATTATTATGGTGGTAAGTCAAAGCAGGTTGAGAAGAATACTCGAGTTAAGGCAAGAGTTAAGGCCCACGCTTTAAGAGAAATTTTATCATCTAAGGAAAATGTTATTATCATGGGGCACAAGATTGGTGATATAGATTCCTTTGGTGCAGCCATAGGTATTTATCGCGCAGTTAAGTCTCTCAATAAAAAAGCTTATATAGTTCTTAATGAGGTGACTACTTCCCTTAGACCGATGATTAATAGATTTGCAGGTAATACAGATTATGAGGAGGATTTATTGATTAAGTCACCTACAGCTATAGAGCTTGCAAAGAAAGAAAAAAATACTGCAGTAATCGTTGTGGATGTAAACAGACCAAGCTATACAGAGTGTCCAGAGCTTTTGGAATTATGTAAGACAGTAGTTGTCCTTGACCACCACAGACAGACAAGTGAGATAATAGAGAATGCGTTACTTTCCTATGTAGAGCCATTTGCATCATCTACATGTGAGATGGTAGCAGAAATTTTACAGTATATTCAGGATGGAATTAAATTAAAGCAGGTGGAAGCAGATGCCATGTATGGTGGTATTATGATAGACACAAACAATTTTACACAAAAAACAGGTGTACGTACTTTTGAGGCGGCGGCGTTCCTTAGAAGAAATGGTGCTGATGTAACTAGAGTTAGAATGATGTTTAGAAATGATATCGCTGAGTATAAGGCTAGAGCAGAGGCAGTTAGCAGAGCTGAAGTGTTCTGCGAGCAGTTTGCTATGGCAGATTGTGATGCCAGCGGACTTGAGAGTCCAACTGTTGTATGTGCGCAGGCAGCCAATGAGCTTCTTAACATTAGTGGTATCAATGCATCATTTGTATTGACAGATTATAATAATAGAATTTACATAAGTGCTCGTTCTATTGATAAAATCAATGTTCAGCTTATTATGGAAAGACTTAATGGTGGCGGACATATGAATATAGCAGGAGCGCAGCTTGATGGATATACTATCGATGAGGCAAAGAATTGCTTAAGAGAGACCATAAAACTTATGATTGAGGAAGGAGATATATAAGATGGAAGTAATATTATTAGAAGATGTTAAAGCCTTAGGAAAAAAAGGCGATGTAGTAAAGGTTAACGATGGATATGCAAGAAATTGCTTAATATCTAAAAAGCTCGGTATCGAGGCAACGAGCAAGAATTTAAATGATTTGAAGCTTCAGAATGCCAATAGAGCAAAGATTGAAAAGGAAAAGCTTGAAGAAGCGAAGGCATTGGCTGAAAAACTTTCAGAAATGTCAGTTACATTAAAGATAAAAGCTGGAGATGGTGGAAGAGTATTTGGTTCTATTTCCACAAAGGAAATTGCAGAGGCAGTTAAGGAGCAGCTTGGATTAGAGCTTGATAAGAAGAAGATGGTTCTTGATGTTCCTGTAAAGGCACTTGGCAATTACAATATGAAGATTAAGCTTCATAAAGAAGTAACAGCTAATCTAACTGTTAAGGTACAGGAGAAATAACTAATGGATGAAGCATTGATAAAAAAGGTGATGCCTCATAGCATAGATGCAGAAAAATCTGTTATTGGCTCTATGCTAATGGACCAGGAGGCCATAACTGCAGCGTCGGAAATCCTTATAAAGGATGATTTCTATGGCAAGCAGTATGGTATTCTCTATGATGCTATGGTGCAGTTATATAAAGCCGGAAAGCCTGTAGACTTAGTGACTCTTCAGAATAAGCTTAAGGAGATGGATGTTCCACCTGAGCTTAGTAGCGTTGAGTTTTTGAGGGAGATATTAAGTCAGGTATTTACTTCGGCAAATATAAAGCATTATGCCAATATTGTTAAGCAAAAAGCTATGGCTAGAAACCTTATAAGGACAACAGAAAATATAGCTAATACATGTTACCTTGAGAAGGCGCCTTTGGAGGATATATTAACTAAGGCAGAGAAGGATATCTTTAAGATTGTTCAGTCTCAGGGCGGTGGAGAGTTTGTTCCTATTAGACAGGTCGTAATTAATACATTGGAGAAAATAGAGGCGGCAGCTAAGAATAAAGGAAGTGTAACTGGTATTCCAACAGGTTTTACAGATCTTGATTACCAGACAGCGGGCTTACAGCCTTCAGATTTAATTCTTGTAGCAGCGAGACCTTCTATGGGTAAGACAGCCTTTGTATTAAATATAGCGGAGCATATGGCATTTAAGAAGGATGTAACAGTTGCTATTTTTAGTTTGGAAATGTCAAAGGAGCAGTTGGTTAACCGACTTCTCTCATTGGAGTCATCAGTGAGCTCTCAGAAAATGAGAACAGGTAATCTGGAGGACTCAGAATGGGAAAGACTTATCGAGAGTGCTCAGATTATAGGTAAATCTAATCTTATAATAGATGATACACCTAGTATTTCCATAAGGGATTTAAGTTCTAAGTGTAGAAAGTATAAGATGGAGCATAATCTTGGAATAATAATTATCGACTATCTTCAGCTTATGAGTGCTGGAGAAGGTAATTCTGATAGTAGACAGCAGCAGATTTCAGACATATCTCGTTCCCTTAAGGCGCTTGCCAGAGAGTTAAATGTTCCTGTGGTTGCATTGTCACAGCTGTCCCGTGCAGTTGAACAAAGACCAGAACATAGACCTATGCTTTCAGACCTTAGAGAATCGGGAGCTATCGAGCAGGATGCCGATGTGGTAATGTTCATATATAGAGATGATTATTACAATAAAGATACAGATAAGAAGGGTATCGCAGAGATTATTATAGCTAAACAAAGAAACGGCCCTATCGGAACCATTGAGTTAGCTTGGTTATCAGATTACACTAAGTTTGGTAATCTTGATAAGAGAAGAGGCTAGTAAAGTCTTGTATTATCCATGTAAAACTTGTGTAAATAATAGGACTAGCCTATTGAAATTTAATAAAAAAGTGCTATTCTAATAACGAAAGAAAGCTAAAGATAACGGTTTGGAAAATTCCAAACCGTTTTTTTCATCATATAGGAAAGTTCTCGATGCGGACTTGTCCGCTTTGTTCTTTTTTATACAAGCTTAATTAATATACATGGAGGAAAATGTAATGGCAGAAGTAATAATTAATAATGTAGGTATAAATGAGGGTAAAAGGTATATGATATCCGATGCGGCAAAGCTAATCGATGTGGAATCCCATGTTTTAAGATATTGGGAGGAGGAATTGGATATTCAGATTCCCCGTAATGAGATGGGACATAGGTATTATACGGATTATTACATACAGTCCTTTAGGAAGATTAAGGAGTTAAAGGATCAGGGATTTTTGCTTAAGGCTATTAAGATTGCATTACCAGAAATAATGGATGGTAGAGGAGAAAATGCAATGAGTTGTTTGCCAGAAAAAACCAACGAGGAAATGAATTTACCTAAGGCTACTAAGGTTGAACAGTTTCAAATGATTTTGGGCAATGTGGTAGCTGAAGCCTTAAGTGCTAATAATAAAATTATAACAGAGGAGATATCAAAAACTACAAGTGAAATGGTCATTAAAGAGATGGATTATCTGTTAAGACTTAAGGAGGAAAGGGAAGAAGAGAGATTCAAAAAATTTGATGAAATGGTTAGGGGACTACAGAGGGATAATAAACAAAATGCTGGTAAGAATAATGAAAAGAAAAAGAAGAGATTTTTTCTAAAATAATAAGGGTAGGTCAAATAATGACCTACCCTTAGGTAGTAGTTGTATGTAACTACTATTTAAATCTTATTCCTGTGGAGCGCCTACTGGACATGCACCTGCACAAGCACCACATTCTACACATGTTTCAGCATCGATAACATACTTGCCATCGCCTTCTGTGATTGCACCAACTGGGCATGCATCAACACAAGCGCCACAAGATACGCATTCATCACTAATCTTATAAGCCATTGAATTGTCCTCCTTAAATAATTAATTAATGTAAATTCACACTTTATTTTAACTCATTATATAAAATAAAACAAGATTAAATTCTGATATCTTTACTAAAGCTTTCTTCATTCCACAAAGTATTGCACATAATTCTCATTATCAGAACCACCCAGAAACTGATATGACGATTTTCTGTCCTATAATAGTATGAATGCGTACGAAATATCCAACTATTTTTCAACGCCTATCGAGGGTTCTGATGATTTGCTTATATGCCCCTCTTGATACTAAGGCTGTGTGTATTTTCAATAAAAAAACAACATAGCTAGTGGTGTTCATGTGGTGTGGACATCTTAGAAGATTTTCTATTTTCAACCCCACACCTTGCAAATGCTTATTTATTGCCTGCCTGCGTAACTGCGCAGCTCGGCTTATTACCCATCAGGGGAATAAAAGCCGAGCTTGCTCAAACATACTCGGCAGGCGGCATTATTGCTGCGGTGTGGGGTTGAAAACTTCACGAAAATCTTCCGATGATGTCCCACATCCACACGAACATCACCTAGCTAAGGTTGTTTTTTCTTGAAAATATCACGCAGTAATAAACTTGTATCAAAGGGGCATTTAGCAAATCACAGGTTCTTCGTTCAGCGTTGAAAAGTAGATGGATATTCGTAGCAGATTTCCACTTTCTATAAGCAGAAAATCGTCTAATAATAATTTCGTGGTTCTGATAATGAGAATTATGTGCTTTGTGGAATGAAGAAAGCTAAGAAAAGTCTTGAAAAAATGTAATTTTTGGATTAGTATATATTCTATAGGTTTTGGAAAGGATATGGACAAAATTATGGATTTAAAATTAACAACAGTAAGAGAAATTTATAGAGACAAGGATAAGTTTATCGGACAGGAAATTACAGTAGGTGGATGGATTAGAACTGTTAGAGATTCTAAGACATTTGGATTTATTGTACTTAACGATGGTACATTTTTTGAAACATTGCAGGTTGTATATAATGATAGCTTAGATAACTTTACTGAAATTTGTAAGTTAAATGTAGGTGCCGCAGTTATCGTAAAGGGTACATTGGTAGCTACTCCAGGAGCTAAGCAGCCTTTTGAAATTCAGGCAAGTGAAGTAGTTGTTGAGGGTGCATCTACACCTGATTATCCACTTCAGCCAAAGCGTCATACATTGGAATATTTAAGAACTATTTCACACTTACGTCCTAGAACAAACACATTCCAGGCAGTATTTAGAGTGCGTTCGCTTATAGCATACGCAATTCATAAGTTCTTCCAGGAGAGAGACTTTGTATATGTTCATACTCCACTTATTACAGGAAGTGACTGTGAGGGTGCTGGTGAGATGTTCCAGGTTACAACACTTGATTTAGCTAATGTGCCTATGACAGAGGATGGCAAGGTTGATTTTACAAAGGATTTCTTTAATAAGCCAACAAACCTTACAGTTTCAGGACAGTTAAATGGTGAAACATATGCTATGGCATTTAGAAATATCTACACATTTGGACCAACATTTAGAGCTGAGAATTCTAACACAACAAGACATGCAGCTGAGTTCTGGATGATTGAGCCAGAAATCGCATTTGCAGATTTAAAGGATGATATGATGCTTGCTGAGTCTATGCTTAAGTACATCATCAAGTTTGTACTTGAGAATGCTCCTGAGGAGATGAACTTCTTTAACAGCTTTATCGATAAGGGTCTTATCGAGAGATTAAATGGAGTACTTAACTCAGATTTTGGACATGTTACTTATACAGAAGCTATTGAGATATTGGAGAAGAATAATGCTAACTTTGATTATAAGGTTTCATGGGGCTGTGATTTACAGACAGAGCATGAGAGATATCTTACAGAGGAAGTATTTAAGCGCCCTGTATTTGTTACAGATTATCCAAAGGATATCAAGGCATTCTACATGAAGATGAATGATGACAATAAGACTGTAGCGGCTATGGATTGTCTCGTACCTGGCATCGGTGAGATTATAGGTGGAAGTCAGAGAGAGGATGACTACCATAAGTTAGTTACAAGAATGAACGAATTGGGTCTTAAGCCAGAGGATTATGACTTCTATCTTGATTTACGTAAGTATGGAAGCACAAGACACGCTGGTTTTGGTCTTGGATTTGAAAGATGTGTAATGTACCTTACAGGTATGTCTAACATTAGAGACGTTGTTCCATTCCCAAGAACAGTTAATAACTGTGAATTGTAAAAGGAGATAAACCTTATGGCAAAGGGCAAGGGGAAAGCTAAATCTAGTCGTAATATTAAGGCTAGAAAGAGTTCTAAAAAGAATAATAGAATAAAACTTGGCATAAAACTTGTTTTAGCAGGCACACTTTTAGTGTGCCTTTTTGTCATATTAAAATATGGTGCAATGGTGCTAAGATACAAAGAGTATGCAGCCAATTTGGTGTCAGATAGGAATTCTTTTAAAAGCAGTCTTACTACACTGGTATATGATAAAAATGGAGAAAATATTATAAATTTAAGTGCAGAGAAGGATTCATATTATCTTGAGGCGGATGAGATACCATACATAATAAAAAGAACCTTTGTAACCAGTGAAGACAGAAATTTCTATGAACATAAGGGCGTGGATTTTAAAGCAATAGTGCGAGCATTTGTGGCTCTTATAAAAAATAGTGGAGAGGTCACTCAGGGTGGTAGTACAATTACTCAACAGCTGGCGCGAAATATATTCCTTTCTCATGAGGTGTCTATTGAGCGTAAAGTAAAGGAAATGTTTATAGCCACTGAGCTTGAGAAGGCTTATACAAAGGATGAAATACTAGAATTTTATATTAACAATATTTATTTTGGAAATGGATTTTATGGTATAGAGGCGGCTTCTATGGGTTACTTTAATAAGACCATAACAGACCTTAATAATTCAGAAATGCTATTCTTATGTGCTATACCAAATAACCCAACAAAGTATGACCCTGTGGAAAATATAGAGCATACACTTAACAGAAGAAATTTGTTAGCAAAACAGCTGTATGAACAGCAGGAAATTGATAAGAAAATATATGAAGAGATAGTAGATACTGATGTAGTTATACATTTGACAAAGGATACTAAGCATGACTATGTGGAAACCTTTGTAAGATTTTGTGCTACGAGAGAGCTTATGCGAGCTAGAGGATTTGTATTTACATATGAGTTTGATTCTAAGGAAGCTAAGAAGGCTTATGAGGAGGCATATGCCACAGAATACAGCTATTGTAATAGCTTGCTTTTTACAGGTGGATATCGAATATATACATCTATAGACATGGAAAAGCAGGCAGAGCTTCAAGCTACAGTAGATAAGGTTTTGGAAAGCTACACTGATGTAAATGAAGCAGGGATATATAAAATGCAGGGCAGCAGTACCTGTATTGATAATCTCACAGGCTTTGTTGTGGCCATTGTAGGTGGAAGAGAACAGGAGCATGCAGGCTATAGCTTAAATAGAGCGTTTCAAAGCTTTAGACAGCCAGGAAGTAGTATAAAGCCACTACTTGTATATACACCTGCATTTGAGAGAGGATATACTCCAGAGACCATAATTATTGACGAGAGGTTTGAAGGAGGACCAGTGAATGCAGATAAAACATATGCTGGTGCTATGGATATTAGAACAGCAGTAGAAAAGTCAAAGAATACTGTAGCTTGGAAGATATTTGACAAAATTGGTCCGTTTACAGCTATGCCATATATACTTAAGATGGATTTTAGAAAAATTGTAGATACAGATTATGTAAATGCAGCGTCCTTGGGAGGTCTTACATATGGTGTATCTACTTTAGAGATGGCAGGAGCATATGCTGCATTACAGAATAGTGGTGCCTATAGGTCTGCAACTTGTATTGTTAAGATAACAGATGATAGCGGAAATGTAATTATAGATAATACAGGGGATAAGCATGTTTCAAAGCGCATATATGAAGAAAATGCAGCAGATACGATGACAAATGTGTTGATGGGAGTTCTTACAAAGGGAACTGGTAGAAAATATCCTGTGAAGGGTATCGCATGTGCTGCTAAAACTGGAACAACTAATAATGATTATGATTCGTGGTTTGTTGGATATAGCTATTATTATACTACAGCTGTATGGTGTGGATATGATATGCCTGCATCACTAAGTGATGGATATGGAACTACCTGTCCTGGTCTTATATGGCAGTCATATATGACATATTTGCATAAAGATTTGCAAAATATTGAGATAGGTACATACGTGCCAACTCCTGGTATTCCAGGGGAAGTGGAAACAGAGGAGGAAACTACACTGGAAGTAGAGACGGATGAGAGCAGTAATATAATAGAGCTTGAAACAGATGAATTTGGCAATATAATAGAGCCTATCACAGACATACAGCCGCCGCCTGAAGAGGAAGAAACTAGTACATCTATGGAGGAGAGCTCTGAAGGTAATGTAGAAAATGAATCAGGTCAGGAAAGCACTGAGGAAAAAACTACAGAATCACCTACAGATGAATATGGGAATATTATAGAGCCAGATACAGGGCTATATATTCCAGAGGATTTACAGGAAAGTACAAAAGAAAATACAACGGAAGGTGAAGAAGGACCTTAATTAGGTTGAATTCCACAGAAAAGATATTGTATAATATGGATTATTGATTTAATAAAGATTAGGAGTTAGATATGGGAACATTTAATGTAGAGCTTAAAAAAGTAGTAGATGACAGTTATGATATAGAGATAGGATTTGGCCTTGAGGATACACTTATTGAGGATTTAAAGAATGGATTAGTAGGAAATATCAGTAAATATGCTATCATTACAGATAGTATAGTGAAGGATTTATATGCTAAGCCTATTTTAGATAAGTTAGAAGAGGCAGGATATAAGGCTGATTTATTTGTTTTTGAGGCAGGAGAAAAGCAGAAAACTAGAGAAACAAAAGCTATGGTAGAGGATGCCATGCTTGAGAAGGGATACAGAAGAGACTGCTGTATTATCGCTGTAGGTGGTGGTGTCGTTACAGACCTTGCAGGATTTGTGGCAGGAACATTTGGAAGAGGTGTTCCGTTTATAAATTATGCAACAACACTTTTGGCAGCAGCAGACGCATCAGTAGGTGGAAAAACAGCGGTAGATACACCTTTGGCAACTAATCTTATAGGTCTTTTTAATCAGCCGAAAAAGGTTTATCTAGATATTGCAACATGGAAGACATTGACTAATAGACAGATTTATAGCGGTCTTGCAGAAACTATAAAGCATGCTTGTATAGCCAGCAAAGATTTATTCAAGTTTTTAGAGGATAATATGGAAGATATTCTTTCTATTGATAAGAAGGCATGTGAGCATATTGCCAATGAAAACTGTAAGATAAAGTATCAGGTAGTTATGAAGGATGAGCGAGAGAGTGGTCTTAGAGAGATTCTTAATCTTGGCCATACTGTAGGTAGAGCCATTGAGACTGTAAGTGATTATAAACTTCTTCACGGTGAGGCTCTTTCTATAGGATTGGTGGCTGAGGTTAGATTGGCGACAGATTTAGGATATATGACAAAGGATGAAGCAGATAAGGTTGTAGCATTACTTGAAAAAGCAAAGCTTCCTATTACAATTCCTGAGTATATAGAAAAGGAAGAATTGGTAAAGAAGCTTTATACAGATAAAAAGGTTAAAAATGGTCGCTTAAGATTTGTAATTCAAAAAGGAATTGGCGATGTGGTAGAGTTTGAAGAGGGTGTATTTGCAACACCTATCGAAGAAGAGGTTGCACGCCAGATAATTATGAGCATATAGGAAGGGATTTTGTTATGAAAAGAGTACTTGCATTATTGTGTATTTTTGTTTTATTAGCATCTATTATAGTTATGCTTGTTGCAGCTTTTTCAGGTAGCCCAAATGCATCTACAATATTTGTAGCAGCGTTGGCAGTGAATGTTATATTCCCAGTTATGATTTGGGTGTTTTTACAGACAGCAGAGTACTTTAGAAAAAAGGGAGAAAAGATTCGACAAGAAGAAAATCAGGAGTAATACACATGAAAAAGGCTACAGTTTTTATAGTTGCTTTAGTAATGTCTATGGTGTGGATGATTTCTTGTGGTAAAAGTAATGTTCAAACAGAAATAGAAACTGTAACAGAGTTAATGGATGAAACAACGACAGAGAAAGTCACAGAAAAAAATACGGAAGAAACTATAGAGAATACTACTGAGGATATAACTGAGAATACTATAGAGAATACTACTAAGGATATAACTGAGAATACTATAGAGAATATTACTGAAAATACTACTGAGAAAGCAGCTGAGTTAGACACTGAGGAAACTACGCAAATAGTAGAGGAAAATAAGGAAAATTACATATACGAAAAGGTTAGAGATGACAAGGAACATATAAAGGTTCTTGGTGACTTAGAGATTTCTGAAAGTGAGCTGTCAGCTCTTGAAGGCATTATTAAGAATTATGGACGTAATATGTCTTTTAAGGTAGTCTCTATAGATGGAACAGAGGGCTTAAGCTATAATAATGAACATTCATTTTTTGCAGCAAGTGCTATAAAAGCTCCGTATTTGCTTTATTGCCATAAGCAGATAGAGGAGGGGAATGGTTCCTTAGATGAGGAAATGGCATACAAAAGTTCGTATTATAAAGAAGGTTCAGGTATTATAAATAAATCAGAAAATGGAACTATATATACATTATCAGAGATAATGAGATTAGTTTTTTGGTACAGTGATAATTCTGGATATATTATGTGTACAAAACGATGGGGAATAGATAGGTACAATAAGTTTCTAGAGAATATAAACTGCGATAATCTTAAGTTGTCAAAATATTATGTATGGGTTGATAAGGCAAAAGTAGAGGATTTAGTTGTAGCTTGGAAAAACATATATGATTATTTTCAAACGAATACAGCTACAGCAAAGCATATGTATGACATATCTATAGATTGCCAATATAGTCCTTTAAAGAGTGCATTGCCAAATTATACTATTGCACAAAAATATGGCACCTGCTCAAACCATAATGTATTTTGCGATGGTGCCATAATATACGGTAAAAATAAAACATACATACTAGCTTGGTCAGTGGATTCAGCAAACGATTCTACAGATAAAGCCTTTGTGACAAAGCTAGTAAAAAAAATTAATGAAATAATGGATAGATAATTAACTTACGATATTAACTGTAGCGCTGGTGCCTAATCTGTCGGCACCGGCGTTTATCATTATGTTGGCAGTTTCTTTGTCTCTGATACCGCCAGATGCTTTTACATATGCCTTATTATTAACAGTTTCTTTCATAAGCTTTACATCCTCTGCAGTTGCGCCGCCAGTAGAAAAACCAGTAGAGGTTTTTACAAAATCTGTTCCAGCTTCAACTGCCATTTGACACGCTTTTATCTTTTCATCATCAGTTAATAAACAAGTTTCGATAATTACCTTTAATGTAATTTTTCCCTGAGTACACACATCTCTTACCGCTTTGATGTCCTCTAGTACAATATCGTATTCTTTGTCTTTTAATGCTCCAATGTTAATAACCATATCTATTTCTGTAGCACCATCTTCTATGGCACATTGTGCCTCGTAGGCCTTAACCTTGTAAGATGTAGCTCCAAGTGGAAAACCAACTACAGCGCAAGTTTTTACATTGCTATCTTTAAGTAATTCACTGACAAGCTTAACACGACACTGGTTAACACATACGGATGCAAAATTGTGCTCCAAAGCTTCCTTACATATCCTTATGACATCATCTTTTGATGCGTCTGGTTTTAATATGGTGTGGTCAAAAAGTTTTGATTCTAAATTCATATATATGTCTCCTTAAAAATGTATTATTAATAAAAATGTATTACATAAATTTATTGTAAGTATAGTGTATCATAAAATTATGAAAAGTAAATGTGCATAGTTGAAAGTGACAAATAAGAATGATAAAATCAAGAAAGTAGTAGTTTGGTATATAGTTTAAAGTAAAAATATAGGAGGGTGACTAAGAACATGTGTGATACGAGTAAGCTTATTGAACAGATAAAGGCAGGTCAGTTGGACGGTAGGTTAAAGGATGTGTATGTTGATAATCTTTTGTTGGAGTATCAGAGAGAACGTTATGTAAGAGCTATAGAAAAGTATGAGCATATATATATAGATGATGTAAAAGATCGGTCTGAGAATAATAGAGAGGTGCACTTGTTTAGTGCTCCAGGACGAACAGAAATCGGTGGTAATCATACAGACCACCAGAGAGGTGAAGTGCTAGCGGCAGCAGTTAATGTGGATGTACTTGCAGTTGTAAGCAAAAATGATAAAGGGATAATTCAGCTTGTATCTGATGATTATGAGATGATTACTTTAAATACTTCTAAATTAGAGGCAAGGGATGAAGAAAAGGGTACACCTATGGCTATTGTAAAGGGAGTTCTTGTAGGGCTTAAAAATAAAGGCTATAAAATAGGTGGTTTTAGAACATATATGACTAGCGATGTGTTGGTGGGAGCAGGCTTATCTTCATCAGCAGCATTTGAAAATATGATAGGAACTATTCAGTCATATCTATATAATGAAGGTCAGATTTCACCAATAGAATTAGCGAAGATTGGGCAATTTGCCGAGATTAATTATTTTGGAAAACCTTGTGGGTTGATGGACCAGATGGCTAGCTGTGTAGGCAATTTAGTTCATATAGATTTTGAGGATACTGAGAATCCAATGATTGAAAAAGTAGATTGTGACTTTAAAAAATATGGTTATAGCTTATGTATTACAGATACAAAGAGCTCACATGCAGATTGTACTCCAGAGTATGCGGCAGTACCAAGGGAAATGAATCAGGTGGCAGGGGTGTTTGGCAAGGAAGTCTTAAGAGAAGTATCTATAAAAGATATACTTGAAAATGCTACAAATATTAGAGAAGTGGCAGGAGATAGAGCTTTTCTTAGAGCAATTCATTTTCAGATGGAAAATCAAAGGGTTAAAAAGGAAGTAGAAGGCTTAAAATCAGATGATTTTCAGGCATTTCTAAAGAATGTGAAAGCATCAGGAGATTCCTCATATAAATATCTTCAAAATGTATATATGAATAAGGATGTACAGCATCAGAATGTATCTGTGGCTTTGGCACTTAGTGATGTAATACTTGATGGAAATGGAGTTAATAAAGGAGTAAGTCGCGTACACGGTGGTGGATTTGCAGGAACTATACAAGCCTTTGTAAAGAATGAATATGTTGACGAGTACAAAGAATTAATGAATGATGTATTTGGAGAAGGTTCGTGCAATGTGTATATGATAAGAAAATATGGTGGTTTGGAAGTCATATAAGCTTGATATTATAAAAGCTCAGGAAAAATTCCTGAGCTTTTGCTTGTTTATATTACTTATTAGTTATTTTTAATATGGCCACCGTTAGCTTTGTACTCATCTACAAGCTTGTGAATTCTTCCAAGTGGATTTAATAACTCACTGATAGAAGCATCATGATTTAATGTATCGATAATTAAAGCGATGTATTTACTCATATCACAGCTTACATAATATGGCTTAGAGAGAAGCTCCGGTGTCTGGTATACAAGATTTGTTGTAAGGATTCTGTCGATATATCCGTTCTTGTAAGCCTCATCAAACTTATCAAGGCCATTTGTGAAAAGACCGAATGTAGTAGCTACGAATACCTTTCTAGCCTTTCTTTCCTTAAGCTCCTTAGCAACCTCTAAAACGCTTTCACCTGAAGAAATCATATCATCGATGATGATAACGTCCTTGCCATCTACTGATGAGCCTAAGAACTCATGAGCAACGATTGGGTTACGTCCATTAACGATAGTAGTATAATCTCTTCTCTTGTAGAACATACCCATATCAAGACCAAGTACGTTTGCAAGGTAGATAGCTCGTCCTGTACCACCTTCGTCTGGTGAGATAACCATCATATGGTCTGAATCTATCTGAAGGTCAGATTCTGCACGAAGGAGTCCTTTGATGAACTGATATGCAGGCTGAACTGTCTCAAATCCCTTTAATGGAATAGCGTTCTGTACTCTTGGGTCGTGAGCATCAAATGTGATGATATTATCAACGCCCATAGCTGTAAGCTCTTCAAGTGCTAATGCACAGTCTAAAGACTCACGGCCTGTTCTCTTATGCTGTCTGCTCTCGTAAAGGAAAGGCATAATAACTGTAATTCTTCTAGCCTTACCACCAACAGCAGCGATAACACGCTTAAGATCCTGATAGTGATCGTCAGGTGACATATGGTTTGTATGTCCGCAAAGTGAATATGTTAAAGAGTAGTTACACACATCTAACATAAGGAATAAGTCATCACCTCTTACTGACTGGTGAATAATACCTTTTGCTTCACCGGAACCAAATCTTGGTACTTGAGCATTAACAAGGTAAGAATCCTTCTGATATCCAGCGAATGCGATAGTATCCTTGTGTTCGTTTACACGGTTTTTACGCCAATCTACAATATAATTGTTAACCTTATCTCCTAATTCCTTGCAGCTCTCAAGCGCAATGATTCCTAAAGGGCCTACTGGTATAGTTTCTAAGTTCTTTTCATTTGGCATTTGTGGTAACCTCCAACTTTCTTAATAATTAAATAGTATCCATAAAATTTATAACATTATCTGGAATGATAGTCAACAGATAAAGCCATAAAAAAGGAATCAAATATAATACAAATCTATCATCTGAGCTTTAATCTTAAATCATCACCATAAATTTTTAAGAGAGTATAATTGCTTGTGATTCGCGAAAATACTCTTTCGGAATATGTTTGTCTAAGCTCAGCCAGCGAAAGATTAGTTGAAATAATAACAGATTTTCTGCGAAGATGACGTTCATTTATACAGTTAAATAATGACGCTGCAGTAAATGAATTGACCATTTCAGTACCTAAGTCATCGATAATAAGTAAATCGCAGTCCAAAATGTTATTTGCTAAATCTTTACCTTCTAAAGAACCATTCTTTTTAAAGGTGCTGTCAGCAAGAAGCTCAAATAATCTGATGGATGATACATATATAACTGAATGGGAAGACTCAATGAGCTCTTTGGCGATACAGTTGGTTAAAAATGTTTTTCCAACTCCTGTTGGGCCGTAAAGATAGAGACTTCTGTATTCTGTTTTAAAATTGTCAATATAGTCACGACAGGTTTTAACTACTTCGTGCATATTTTCCAAAGGAGTTAGTCCGGTTATGGAATCTTTAACATCATTGTCATAGTGTTTAAATGAAAATGTGTTAAAGTTTTCTTTTTCCAAGACGTCTTTTATGTTTGACTGCTCATATAAAATCTCAATAATAGAGTTCTTAAGGCAGCTACATTTATGTTGGCCTACATAACCTGTATCCTGACATTTTGGACAGGTATATTCCATGGTAAGATAATCCTCTGGATATCCATTTTCACGCAAAAGTGAAGCCTTTTCTTTAGAAAGGGCTTCTATTTGCTTCTTTATATCTTCTGTTGTGCCTTCACCTTCTAGGAGCATTCTCTTAGCACCTTGAATGGAGATAGAAGATATGCTTTCGTTTATCTCTCGTATACGAGGGATTTTGGAATATATTTCATTAAATTTTTCATCAAGCTCTCGCTTATGCATAAGCTTGTTTCTGTCGTACTCTCTCATAAGAGCATCATATTGTGATAATGTTAATCCCACGAATTATCTCCTTCTTAACAAATCCCGCTCCAAAGCAGTGTAATCGTATTCACGTTGTGTTTTGAAGCTGTTAAAATTGTTCTTTACAGTAGGCTTGTTAGTGTAATCATAGTTGCTCTGTAACTGTGATTTACTAACAGAATCCTTAACCTTTGTCTCATGAATGTTATCAAGAGTTTTTACATCAGCAAGAGTTTTAATTCCATTTTTCAACCATCTTTGAAGGATGGAATCTGCATACTGGAAGCTTGGCTGATGTATTGTATTGATAGTACGGTTACATGCATCCAGAATCATATCTAATGAGAAACCATACTCATCTGTCCATTTAATTACAAATTCCTGCTCGCTTGTAGCAAGATTTCTTCCTGAAAGACCGAATGCTTTCATAATAGGATATGAATTGCCTTTTACAGAAGCTACTCTAGCCTTGGCCATATCTACAGTAGTTATATTATCTTTAGCCCAGCTTAATGCAACTGTCTCAATATACTTCATAGCTGTATGTCCATTGGATACACAGTACTCAATCAAATATTCGATAAGGTCGATTGGAAACTTAAGTCCGTCATAAAAATAGAGAATAGTATTAGTCTCTGTAGACGATAAAGTTTTGCCAAGATAAGTTTGTGATATGTACAAAAGCTCCTTAATATCTTCATCTGCAGTCAATGTAGATAACTCGCTAGTTGTAAACTGGCGCTGCTTTGGAATAAATTCTGTAGAATCATCAAAGTTTGCCACTGGCTTAGCTATGACAGGCTGCTTGTCCACTTTAAATGGGCTTGCTGTAGAAGAGGCAATAGTAGATGTTGTAGCCACTTCAGGAACAAGCTTAAAGGTAATAGGTAAATCATTTCTTAAATCCTTAATAACGATTTTTGATAGGTTGTTTTTACTATTGAATTCAACCCCTAATATACCAGTCTGCTCCCAATATCTTAATGCGCTGGTTACGTCAGACTCAGTAAGCTCTAATGAAGAAGCCATAGAGTCTACTGATAAAATAGCATCAGCCATAGTACTGCATCTTAATATATAAAGATATACCTTAACATATTCTCCGTTTGCTTTAGGCATATATTTATCTAAAAATAAATTTGAAATTAATGTGACGTCCGCTAGAGGACTTTTTTCTAAAACAATCTTTTCCATAACTCTTTCCTCATTATCCATACTTAAAACGACTTGCGCTAGTAGACATACTATAACACATTTTTTCATACTTTCAAACAAGAATTTTCCCGTAAAATCAAGGAAAAGTCCAGTTTTCGTTATAAAGTGGAAAATGTGGAAAATGTGGAAAATTAGTTTCTAAGGAGGTTATCTCCAATGTTTACAACATTTCCTGCTCCCATAGTTATCAACAAATCGTCTTTTTTACAATTTTTTAATAAAAATTTTTCTATCTCATCAAAAGTAGGGAAATAGTAAGCCTCTTTTCCTTGTTTAATCATCTCATCACAAAGGTCCTTTGATGAAATGCCGATGGTATTGATTTCTCTTGCAGCATATATATCGGCAAAAACTACCGCGTCAGCAAGAGATAGTGTTTCTATAAATTCATTAAAGAAAGCTTTGGTTCTTGTATATGTGTGAGGCTGGAAAACGCACCATAGCTTAGCATGAGGATAATTCTTAGCTGTAAGTAATGTGGTTTTTATCTCATCTGGGTGGTGGGCGTAATCATCGATAATTGTGAAGCCGTTAAGCTCACCCTTCTTTTCGAAACGTCTAACAGTGCCGACAAAGCTTTCTAAACCAGCTTTGATAGCAGCGACTGGAAGGTTAAGTGCTATAGCTGTAGCAGCGGCTGCCAAGGCATTGTGTATATTGTGAAGACCAGTAACCTTTAGGTCTATGTGAGTAAGAAGCTGTCCGTCTTTTACTAAGTCAAAGCTTCCATTTGCATATGTGTCATAAGATATATTGTGAGCTGTGACCATTGCACCTGATTCGCTGGAGCCAAAGGTAATAACATTGCAGTTTAATCCTTCAGTAAAATATGAGTAATTATCAATGTCACTGCCTATAACTACAGTACCTGTTTCTGGAACAAGGTCTGCGTATTTTTTAAATGAAAGACGAATGTCATCAAGGTCTTTAAAGAAATCCATATGATCTTCTGCTACATTTAAAATAACTGCCACAGTTGGACTAAATGATAAGAAGCTATTTGTATATTCGCAGGCTTCTGTAATCATAGTGTCGCTTAAGCCTATACGAAGATTACCACCAATGGAATTTAAAATACCACCTACCATAATAGTTGGATCAGTATCTGCTGCTAAAAGTATATGTGAAATCATAGAAGTAGTCGAAGTTTTTCCATGAGTGCCAGAGACACCGATGGCATGCTTGTATCTTTTCATTATAAGTCCCACTAATGTGGCTCTTGGAATAGTAGGAATGTTTTTATCAATGGAAGCGCGTAGCTCTGGGTCATTTACATCTATGGCAGCAGTGTATACTGTCAAGTCAATGTCATCAGTGATATTGGAAGCTTCCTGAACATAATTTATAGTGGCACCCATAGCCTCTAAATGTTTTGTAAGTTCTGAACAATTAGTGTCGGAGCCTGACACAGAAATACCCATAGATAAGAGGATTTCAGCCAGACTGCTCATAGAGATGCCACCTATTCCGATAAAATGAACCTTGCGAATTTTATCAAAATCTATAGATACATTTTCAACATTTAAAATTTCTTTTCTACTCATATGAAAAATCTCCTTGAATATATTGATATGAAAGTGAAAAAACACTTTAAATTTAATCATAGTTTTGGTGAAACTATGATAATAATTATTATACACATAATGGCAGAAAATGCAAACAGAGTAACCAGATTGTTTTGTGTGGAAATTCCCAAGAAATTACACGAAAAAATGTGGAAAAGTTCTTCACTTATCTGACATTATGTGATATAATGCACATATATAATATACAACGAGGTGATGACGTGAAGAAAAAAGAGATGATTGCTATGTTATTAGCAGGAGGACAGGGCAGCCGTTTAGGTGTTCTCACATCTAAGGTTGCGAAACCAGCAGTTGCCTTTGGCGGAAAGTATCGTATCATCGATTTCCCACTGAGTAACTGTATTAATTCTGGTATCGATACGGTGGGTGTTCTTACCCAGTATCAGCCATTGAGACTTAATTCACATATTGGTATTGGTATCCCTTGGGATCTAGACAGAAATATTGGAGGTGTATCTGTTCTTCCACCATACGAGAAAAGTGGAAACAGTGAGTGGTACACAGGTACAGCTAATGCTATATATCAGAATATTGATTATATAGATCAGTACAATCCAGATTATGTTTTGATTTTATCAGGTGACCATATCTATAAGATGGATTATGAGGTTATGCTTGACTACCATAAGTCGAAGAATGCAGATATAACTATTGCAGCTATGCCTGTACCGATGGAGGAGGCAAACAGATTTGGTATTGTTGTCACAGATGAGGACAACCGTATCAACGATTTCCAGGAGAAGCCTGAGCATCCAAAGAGTAATTTGGCTTCTATGGGTATCTATATTTTCAGATGGTCAATTCTTAAGGAAGCGTTGATTAAGCTGAAGAACCAGAGCAATTGCGATTTTGGTAAACATATTATTCCATATTGCTTTGAGAAGCAGGACAGAATATTTGCTTACGAGTACAATGGATATTGGAAGGATGTAGGAACTCTTGGTTCATATTGGGAAGCTAATATGGAGCTTATCGACATTATTCCAGTGTTCAACCTCTATGAGGAATTCTGGAGAATTTATACAAACAATGATATCATCCCACCGCAGTTTATAGCTGACTCAGCTAGAATAGATAGAAGTATTATCGGTGACGGTTGTGAAATCTATGGTGAAGTATATAATTCTGTAATTGGTGCTGGCGTAACAATTGGGCATGGCGCTGTGGTTAGAGATTCTATCATTATGAGAGATACTGTAATCGGCGCAGGAACACAGGTTTACAAGTCAATCATTGCAGAAGAGGTTGTGGTTGATGAAGGCTGTGTAATTGGTATTGGCGATGAGGTGCCAAGTAAGCTGGATTCACGAATCTATGCCTTTGGACTTGCTACTATTGGAGAGAAGTCCTATATTCCAAAGAACGTCAAAATCGGTAAGAATACTGCTATTTCTGGTAAGACAGAAACATCAGATTACCCAGATGGCGAGCTTAAGAGTGGCGAATATATTATTAAGGCAGGTGAGATGTAATGAAAGCGATAGGTATTATTTTAGCAGGCGGTAACAATAACAAAATGCGTGAACTTTCACAGAAGAGAGCAATCGCCGCTATGCCTGTGGCAGGTAGCTACAGAGCTATAGACTTTGCATTAAGTAATATGTCAAACTCTCATATTCAGAAGGTTGCAGTACTTACACAGTACAACGCAAAATCGTTAAACGAACATTTAAATTCTTCAAAGTGGTGGAACTTTGGTAGAAAGCAAGGTGGACTTTATGTATTTACACCTTCTATCACAGCAGATAATGGCTTCTGGTACAGAGGTACAGCAGACAGTATCTGGCAGAACATTAGCTTTTTGAAGAATAGTCATGAACCATATGTTGTCATTGCATCAGGTGATGGCGTATACAAGATGGATTACAATGATGTATTAGATTACCATATTGAAAAGAAGGCAGATATTACAGTTGTATGTACTAAGCTATCTGCAAATGATGATCCTTCAAGATTCGGTATAATTAAAACTGCTGAAGATGGAAGAATTATCGACTTTGAAGAAAAACCAGTAGAGACAGAGGAAAGAACTGTATCCACAGGTATTTATATCATAAGAAGAAGACTTCTTATAGAGCTTATTGAGAAGTGTGCTGAGGAAGAAAGACATGATATAGTTAACGATATTCTTATCAGATATAAGAATATTAAGAAGATATATGCATATCATCATAATGAATATTGGAGTAGTGTATCTTCAGTTAATTCATATTTTAAGACTAATATGCAGTTCTTAAGTCCAGAGGTTAGAAATTACTTCTTTAAGCAGTATCCGGATATATATTCAAAGGTGGATGATTTGCCACCAGCTAAGTATAATCCAGGTTCAAATGTTAAGAACAGTCTTATATCAAGTGGTTGTATAATCAACGGAACAGTTGAGAATTCAATTCTTTTCAAGAAAGCATATATTGGTAATAATTGTACAATTAAGAACTCGATTATTTTAAATAATGTATATATCGGTGATAATACATATATTGAGAATTGTATTGTAGAAAGTAGAGATACTATTCGAGCTAATTCTCATTATGTGGGTGAGCCAGGCGAGCCTAAGATTGTTACAGTTCGTGGGGACAGATACCAGATATAAACATACAGACTAGCAAGATATGACAGGAAGGAGAGCGGTATATGCAGGTAACAGATGTGAGAGTACGAAAGCTTACTAAAGAAGGTAAGATGAGAGCGGTTGTTTCAGTAACTTTTGATAATGAATTTGTAGTTCATGACATTAAGATTATCGAAGGCGAGAAGGGTTTATTCATTGCAATGCCAAGTAAGAAATCAACAGATGGAGAGTACAGAGATATTGCTCATCCAATTAATTCAGAGACTCGTGATAAGCTTCAGCAGACAATTTTAGAAAAGTATGAGGAATCTTTGACAGAGGAAGAATAGTAAGCAAGTGAATATAAAATGGCGCACCTAAGGGTGCGCCACTTTTATTTATGATATAGGAAAGTTCTCTGAACTTCCTATATCATAAATAACGCTCCGCGAGGATGAGCACTCGCACGAGAAGAATATGTCAGCTAACGCTGACCGTGCTCGGGCCAATTCGCAGTTGCAAAGCAACTACGAATAAGTCGCAAAGCGGAGCAAGTCCCTCTAGACAGAGGGATTTAGGGA
>JAFQOW010000051.1 GCA_017412055.1 Lachnospiraceae bacterium
CACCCTTAACTAATTCACTGTTAAAACTTCTCTTATTCCTTTTATTAGGAATGATTACACATAGATACACACCTATAAAAGTAAATACAGATACCACAGCAATACTGAGTAAATGCGCCCTTGTTCTCTCATCCATTCCTGCTGAATTCCAAAGAACTACTATTAAATCAATCGCTATAATTATCATACCTAGTATTGATAAAACCTTTGGAACTTCCGTTGTATTTTTCTTTTCTACTTCCAATAAACTTATCTCATCTTTTGAACAGTTATATAATACATTTACCCTATCCCACTGTTGCATTTCCTTGCCACGAGTAATCGTTTTTATTATCGAACTCGAACCTATCGACAATTCCAAATCTATCTCATATGCTTTTAAATACATACCATTGATAGCTTTTTCAACTTGTCTACAATCCATAACCGTAGCAGTAAGTGTTTCTTTTATCCTTTTACCTTCCAGATAATTTATCACACTAGCTATTCCTATGCATAATATCCCAACTACAATTATAATTACATATATTATATTTCCACAAATAATATCCCACATGCCTTCGTTACCTCTTGACTTTGTCCTATCTCATAAACATTGTATATATAACAATTGCTCCTATTACACCAAATAGCAAAAATACAATACCTACAAATGTCAATCCTTTATCATCTTCTAAGCACAACACTTCTCCAGTCTCGTTATTAATCGCCAAAGAAACTTTTCTTCCTAATTCAGTATGTATACCACCATTGCCTGATGCTGAAGACCTAAATCTCTGAGTAATACCGCCGTATGTATATTCATATATTGCCGAAAAATTAGATGTTCTACTACGATGTTTATCATTTATATTAGAATATCCTGCCCTAATATAATCAACAAGAACCCCCTCTACTATGTCGCTTTTTTTGATAAATTTGCGTCTACTAAATGGCCTAATAAAACTTAGCCAAAATCCTAACACTGTAAAGATAACTAAGACTCCTGCCCCCATAATCATAGGAACCTCATCCACACCGTATGACTTAGATGCTATAAGAATCACGTCTATCACTATAGTTACTAATCCCATTACCATAAATGTTATCGGGTATATCTTGCCCTTACTTCTATAAGTTTTCTCTAGTTGCAATTTATTACCCTTTGCATCAAATCTAACATCAAGATTTGTCCCTACCACATATGGCTGGTCTCCTTTTACAGTTCTATGTAAAGTTCCATAAACCGTGGTAAACTCTATTTCTGTTTCAAAATACTGTACTCCCGTTCCCTTTATACCATCTTTCTTTTCACAAGCAGTTACAACACCTTTTACTGGCTTAACCTTGCTAAATTTTCTATTGCGTATAAACGCAACTAATCCCCAAATAAAAAAAATAAGGCCAAATATTACCATAAAAACATACCTCCTATTGTTATCCCTCTTAGGAAGGGATATATTTTTTCCTAATCATTATTTGATATACCTACTCTAAAAACTACATTACAATCTGTCGTAGCTCATTTAATCTAAGCTGAAACATCTCTGCTTCTTCCTTCATATCTTCAAAAGCGCTCATATCCATTTCTTTAATCTGTGGAAGTCCAATCTTTTTCACTGCCTCAATGGCAGCTTCCCTTTGTGTCATTTTCTTTGGCAAAACTGTCAAGCAGTTTGCTCCTTCTATGTTATCATACGCTAAAAAACATTTATTAAAATCCATCAATGGATACAAGGATATATATTCATTAGTTCTATTATCTACCAGCAAGCCCCAATTTTCCGGATGTCGGTCTGTATTACCAGTTAAATAATCTAGAATATTCATTCCGTAAAAGGTACGCAAATCTATTCTTTCAAACTCAGCAAACATATCTAAATCATGATTACTTGCATAGATTTCAAACGCCATCTTTGACACCATAGAATATTCTTTAGATGTAATAATATCACTTTGTGAAACCATCTGTCCATCATAATTTCCTGCACTATATTTCACTTGCGGTATATCAAAACATTGACATATCTTGCTTGCCAGTAATTCTTTTTTTACTGCATCATCACCGCCATCTTTAAGCAATTTAAATGTATTCCCCTGTCTTATCCACGCTTTTGGGAAGCAACCTCTTGTCGCTAAATCATGTGCCAATTCCCTATTTGTAACTGTCATTTGATGACCTTTCAACGATATCTCGACGATAGCCTCGTTCAACGACTTATCATACAAATTGATATTTTCAAATGTCACGGCTTCCCCTTGTTTTCTCACCCAATATACATCCGTTAACGATACACAATGATATGATAACGAAATACTTGCACGTTCCTTATCCGTTACTGCTTGAGCCACACCAATGCTATTCAGAATTTCTTTTGCATATTTTCTATCTAAAGATAATACTCGTGATGCACACCAGCTATAGAAACTGTTTAGATTATTCAACAAGGTATCAATATCTTCCAGTGTTTCAAAATACAAATCATATGGCAGAAATTTTTCATTATGCAATATCACACGTCCTACTGTGGATATAGTTGCCACTATCTTTTCCATATGCATAATCTCATATGTAATAGTATTTGCCTTACTCGATGAAATATTTGTAGATAATGTAATTGTATCATTTAATATAAGATAATTTTCCTGCATTTGTCTCTCCATTTCACTCTACTTTTCAAGGAAAAATGTATATTTTATACTTCTGACTCTTCCACTTTTACTATCACCATCCAGATATGACCATAGCATCAAATACATTTCTTTATCTTCTATTTTAGCAATACTCATAGGTGAAGAAAAGCCAGTTCCCAAATCTTCAAAGTTAAAACAGGTAATAGTTATAACATTCTTATCTATTTGCTTATCAATTTTCATTTCCTTTATATCACTCTTTAAAAACTTAAAAATTATAGAAAACACAAAGTCTTTATTTGTATCTATATCCATTCTAAATTCATCATCTTCTCTAAACAAAAAGACCTGTCCACTATCTATTATTTTATAATCACCTGAACTCAATGTGATTTCCATATATTTCACCTCATCATCATATCTATATATTTCTATATCAAAAATTACGTATATGTTTTCATAATATGCTAAAA
>JAFQOW010000052.1 GCA_017412055.1 Lachnospiraceae bacterium
AGCAGAAATGATTAAGAGTGCTATAAAGCTACTTTTGACAAATAGATAAAACTGTTGTAAACTTGTGAAAACTAATTAGTGAAATCTTATATCTTAGGGTCTCTCTTTTATTTTCTAACTGACAGTAAATTTACTCCATCGCAATATAAAATGGTATTGCACCTATTTTAAAATATAGTATAATTGTAGTCAGATTTGTATTTGAGATATATCCGTTGTTGTCTGCAATGGAGATTATATTAGTTTGGAGATATGTATGGATAAAATGAGTAATACACAAATTTTTATGACAGATAAGGTGATAGTAAGAAGCGGTGAGGATGAGTCATTCATTGGTTTTCAGATATTGCCTAAGGATAATATGCAAGGTTTTTTTGTAAATTCATCACCATTTATTAAGGTTCGAATTAAGGAGACTGATTCTGAAGAAAATCTTAGGGTGCTTTCAGTTAAGGGCATTAATGATGGAAATGAGATTTTAGAGGGCTTTGTCTCAGTTGTCTTAGATGATGGAACAGAGGCAGAATGTGAAGTTTTGGTTCTCCCAGAATATATTGCGCCACCTACATTTACAAAGGAGCCGCGTATTTATTTTGAGAAGGGATATGCGATAGTTGATTATGAGTATAATGATATAGAAGATAATACAGATCAGACTCAGATTAGCTGGTACAGACTTGGCAAGTTTGAAAGGTCCAGATTTTCTATGGCATATTTCTTTAGGAAAACCACTGAGGATGAGTGTAGAAGGATAGCAGTATCAAGAGATAATATACCGCTGAAAAAGATACCTCTTACTATGGAAGATGTGGGTAAGTACATTAAGCTTTCCATAAAGCCTAAGCATAGCAACAGCTATTTGGGTCAGGAAGTTTTTTATGTAAGTGAGATGATTAAGGAAGAATATGTAGATAAGGATAAGATAGAGCTTAATGCCATAAGTGCTGACGATTACAATGATTACGAGATGCTTCCTGGTTATTTTACAGTAAGAGGCGATATGAAGGTTGCTCAGCCGCTTTTTATGGAAGAGTATGGATTGCTCACTGAATCCATGGGCTGTGGAATATATTATAATAGTGGAAGACAGGTTGGGAATATGATACTTCATATTAATATGGATCCTGAGTGTAAGGATGGCAATGGTTTTAGTGGTGCCAGTCAATATGAGGAAATATATATTAAGTATGATCCTGTGGAGAAGAACGGTTATGGACTTCGTATAGAGAGTACAGCAGCAAACGACGGTCAGGTCAATTTTGCTTTATATCAGTATAAAAATGGCAATGAAACACCTGTATGTGAGACATGCTCTTCAAAAGCCTTTAGACCAGGATGCGAGATAACACTTGAAGCTGATAAAGATATTTTAAATGCATTTATCACTTATGATGATGGAGAAGATTTCTCCGATTTAGAGCTTAGGGCAAAGATAAAGGAAAATACATATGGCGGTTTTGGTTTTAAGCATATGGCAGAAGCTATAGAGGGTTATAGATGCTATATTAAAAAAATGGTAGTTAATTATAAGTAGTATTTTAAAATTTATCATATGAATAAAAAATTTAAAAACTGTTTATCATATATGTGTAATATAAAAAAAGGAGGACATATATATGCCAGTTTTAGATTGTAGTGTAAAGCCTTGTGTGCATAACAAGGATAACAAGTGTAGTCTTGATTCTATCAAGGTAGAAGGTAAGAATGCAGATTATTCAGATGATACAGCTTGTGGTAGCTATGTGCTCAGAGCCAGTGAGCAGATGACAAATGCATGTGGCAAAGAGCCAAAGACAACTTTAAAGGTTGCCTGTTCAGCTACTAAGTGTGTATTTAATGAAGGAAATATGTGTAAGGCAGAGCACATTGGTATCGCAGGTGGCCATGCTGGTACAATGGATGAGACAGAATGTGCAAGCTTTGTATGTAAGGATTGCAAGTAATTATTTTAAATGCAATAAAGTAAAAAAAAGTATTGACATAGGGAGTCTACTGTGCTAAACTATCTGCGTTGCTTAAGGCGACGGAGTAAGAAGCAGAGTATCCACTCTCACCCATGGGTCAAGGAACTGCATGGTGTTTAATACTGATTATAGTCATAAGACTTATTGTGTGTATTATTAGTGGATAGAATGCTCTATCCACTTTTTTATTTTAATTTGATTCATTCAATTTTAGGAGGTGTACTACTATTAGCGAATTAATGATTAACGAACAGATCAGAGACAAGGAAATTCGTTTGATTGGAGAAGACGGAGAACAGTTAGGTATTATGTCTGCGAAGGACGCTATGAAGCTTGCTAAGGAAGCTGAGCTTGATTTAGTGAAGATTGCTCCTACAGCTAAACCACCTGTATGCAAGATTATTAACTACGGTAAGTATAAGTATGAGCTTGCAAGAAAGGAAAAGGAAGCTAAGAAGAAGCAGAAGGTTGTAGACGTTAAGGAAGTCCGTTTATCACCGAATATTGAAGAGAATGATTTAAAGACAAAAGTTAACCAGGCCAGAAAATTCCTTACAAAGGGAGATAAGGTTAAGGTTACTTTACGTTTCAGAGGTCGTGAGATGGCACATATGCAGAGTGGTAAGGTTATCCTTGATAATTTTGCTGAGCAGCTTATGGATGTAGCGACAATTGAAAAACCAGCTAAGCTAGAAGGTAAGAGCATGATGATGGTTTTAACTGAGAAAAAATAGTTAAAATATGTAGTTTTAAGGAGGATATTACAATGCCAAAGATCAAGACAAGTAGAGCAGCAGCTAAGCGTTTTAAGAAGACAGGTACAGGTAAGTTAAAGAGAATGAAGGCTTACAAGAGCCACATCCTTACAAAGAAGTCAACAAAGAGAAAGAGAAACTTGAGACAGTCTACAGTAACAGATGCAACAAATGCAAAGGTAATGAAGAAGATTTTACCATATCTGTAAACTATTAACAGGAAAACATATTGATTTTTTAGGAGGAATACTAAGATGGCAAGAATTAAAGGCGGTATGAACGCTAGAAAGAAGCATAATAGAACATTAAAGTTAGCAAAAGGTTATAGAGGTGCTAGATCTAAGCAGTACAGAATAGCTAAGCAGTCAGTTATGAGAGCTTTAACAAGCGCTTATGCTGGTAGAAAAGAGAGAAAGAGACAGTTCAGACAGTTATGGATCGCTAGAATCAATGCTGCAGCAAGAATGAACGGTTTATCATACAGCAAGTTTATGTATGGCTTAAAGTTAGCTGGTGTTGAGATGAACAGAAAGATGTTAGCTGAGATGGCAGTTAATGATGCAGCTGCATTCACAAAGCTTGCAGAGATGGCAAAGTCTAAGCTTGCTTAATTAATTGAATTAGTTAAACATATAAAAGGAAAGTTCTTTGAGCTTTCCTTTTTTGTGTGTAGCATTTCAATTCACAAAGTATATTACATAATTCTCATTATCGGAACATAATGAATCTTATTAGACGATTTTCTGCCATTTACTTATATGACTGCGCACGAAGTATCCATCTATTTTTATCCGCCTCTTGAGGGTTCCGATGATTTGCTTATATGCCCCTCTTGATACTAAGGCTGTGTGTATTCTCATTAAAAATACATCTAGCTAGTGGTGTTCATGTGGTGAAGACATCTTAGAAGATTTTCTATTTTCATTCCCCACACCTTGCAAATGCTTATTAGTCGCCTGCCTGCGTAACTTG
>JAFQOW010000034.1 GCA_017412055.1 Lachnospiraceae bacterium
TACAAACAATCTTTTAGGAACATTCTATGAAAGGATATATTGAAGAACGAGCTATCGATATAGCACATTACATAATTGAGGAAAATGCTACGGTAAGACAGGCTGCGAAAAAGTTTGGGGTAAGTAAGAGTACGGTACATAAAGACGTCGCTGACCGTTTATTCACAATCAACCCTGCACTTGCCACTCAGGCAAGAAAAATACTTGATTTGAATAAGGCTGAGCGTCATATACGTGGTGGATTAGCCACAAAAGATAAGTACAAGAGAAGCTAAAGGCTATGATTAAGTATTATAAAATAAGGAGAAGGGCATCCTACCACAGGATGCCCTTCTCCTTAAAAAATAAAAGGAATGGATATGAAGAATGAAAACAATTGCATTTAGCAATCAATATATAGGAATTCACGTTGCCGTGAATGTCTAGCAAGGGGGCATGACAGTAAAACTGTCATGCAGAGTTATGAAAATGTTAAGTTGCATACTATCTGTTTGATAGTATGGTTATAATATAAAGTGTAATTGTGTAAAAAATGTGTTTTAAAAGTGAAATTATTATGTAATTTTGAACATAATTAAAATAATCTATATAAATGTTAATATTTTCCTTATAGATAGGAAAACTAATTTGAAAAGAGATTAAAGTTTTTAGGGGCATTTGACGATATATAATACGAATCTTAAAAATTCCTTTAAAAAGTTCTTTCATATTTTAAATTTATTGTATATAATAAAATAGTCCGTTTGGGCACTTTAAACGTAATTATGGAAATTTATTGGTATAAAAGGATTTTTGAAAGGAGTATTTTATGTTAGCAACAGATATCGGTATCGATTTAGGAACAGCAAGCATTCTTGTATATATTAAGGGTAAGGGTGTTGTTTTGAAGGAGCCTTCAGTAGTAGCCTTTGACAGAGATACAAACAAGATTAAGGCTATTGGTGAGGAAGCTAGACTTATGATTGGTAGAACACCTGGTAATATCGTGGCAGTTAGACCACTTCGTCAGGGTGTTATTTCAGATTATACAGTTACAGAGAAGATGCTTAAGCATTTCATCTCTAAGGCTATCGGTAAGAGAATGATTAGAAAGCCTAGAATCAGCGTTTGTGTACCTAGTGGTGTAACAGAGGTTGAGAAGAAGGCAGTTGAGGATGCTACTTATCAGGCAGGTGCAAGAGAGGTTGCTATTATCGAGGAGCCTATAGCTGCAGCTATCGGTGCAGGTATAGATATTGCAAAGCCATGTGGAAATATGATCGTTGATATAGGTGGTGGTACTACTGATATCGCAGTTATTTCACTTGGTGGTACTGTTGTAAGTACTTCTATTAAGGTTGCTGGAGATGATTTTGATGAGGCAATCGTTAGATATATGAGAAAGAAACATAATCTTCTCATCGGTGAAAGAACAGCTGAGGAGATTAAGATAAAAATCGGTGCAGCATTCCCAAGAGCAGAGGTTGCTACTATGGATGTTCGTGGACGTAACCTTGTAACAGGTCTTCCTAAGACTATTACAGTTACTTCAGAAGAGACAGAAGAGGCTCTTAGAGAGATAACATCTCAGATAGTAGAAGCTGTTCACAGCGTACTTGAAAAGACTCCACCAGAATTGGCTGCTGATATTGCAGACAGAGGTATTGTTCTTACAGGTGGTGGAAGCCTTCTTCAGGGACTTGAGGACTTGCTCGAGGATAGAACCGGTATTAATACTATGACTGCGGAAGATCCTATGACAGCAGTTGCTATTGGAACAGGTAAGTATATTGAGTGCTTAACTGAGAAATTGAGCAACTAAGACTAATCAAAATTGCTATGCAATTGTGATGTTGTTTAATCAGGACGCTTCCTGAAAGGAGAAAGAATGGTTAGAGGACTGTATACTGCTTATACAGGAATGGTAAATCAGCAAAAAAGACTGGATACCATTACTAATAATCTTGCAAATGCTTCCACGACAGGCTATAAGAGAGAAGGAGCTACAGCCAGAGCTTTTGATGAATTCTTAGGTGTGAGAATCAATGATAGAACTTCGGCTTATCAGGTTACTCCTATTGGAAATATGAGTCTTGGTGTGAAGATTGGCGAGAACTACACAGACTATTCACAGGGTTCTATGAAGAATACAGAGAATACCTATGATTTAGCATTAGAGGGAAACGGATTTTTCTCTATATCATTCACCAACAAGCAGGGCGAACAATCGATTAAGTATACCAGGGACGGTAATTTTACACTGGATGTAGACGGAGCACTCCGTACTACAGATGGTGATTATGTGCAGGGTGAAGGTGGCGATATATATATCCCAACAGACGCTGCGAAGGTTGCTATTACAACAACCGGAGACATATATGCAGATGGAGAATACATTGATACTGTGAAGATAGTTGATTTTGAAAATTATGACTATCTTAAGAAGTATGGTGAAAATATGTATGATATCGTAGATGGTGGTGTGGAGATAGAGCCAACCGCTGTTATACATCAGGGATATTTAGAGACATCTAATATCAATGCGGTAAGCGAAATGGTTGAGATGATTACCATTACTAGAGCATATGAAAGTAACCAGAAGGCATTGCAGACAGCAGACACTATGGTTGAAAAGGCCGTAAATGAAGTCGGTCGTTTAGGATAAGATAGGAGGCGGCTATTATGATGAGAGCACTTTGGACGGCTGCGTCCGGTATGACAACACAGCAGACTAATGTAGATGTTATTGCAAATAATTTATCAAATGTAAATACAACAGGTTATAAGACACAGACTGCACAGTTTAAGACACTTCTTTATCAAACAATTCAGTCGAAGACAACTAGTGCTAATGGTGAAACAAAGCCTATAGGAGCTCAGGTAGGACTTGGTGTAAGAAATGCATCTATTACTACAAATTTTAGACAGGGCCCGCTTACATCTACAGATATTAATACAGATTTTGCTATTGATGGTAAAGCATTTTTTGCATTACAGAATCTAGATGGTGAAACAGTTTATACAAGAAATGGTTCATTTAACTGGGCTATAGGAAGTGAGGATGGAGGAGTAATGCTCTGTTCATCAGAAGGCTTCCCTGTGCTTGATACAAATGGAATGACTATTGAACTTGGTCCAGAATACAATACAAGTATGATAAGTATAGATGCTGATGGAAATGTGTGTTATCCAGATGAGAATAACAATCCACAGCCTATAGGCATGCAGATTGGACTTATTCAGTTTTCTAATCCAGGTGGACTTGAGAAGTCTTCTGGAAGTACATATAAGATGACAAATGCATCAGGAGAGCCTATCATGGAGATAGAGGACCCAATGTTGCAGAAGTCTAAGATTAAGCAGGGATATTTGGAATCATCAAATGTTCAGACTGTTGACGAGATGGTTAATCTGATTGTGGCACAGCGTGCTTATGAGATGAATTCAAAAGCTATTCAGGCAGCAGATGATATGCTTGGACAGGCTAACCAGCTTAGAAGATAATGGAGGTAGCGTATGAGTATGTCATTGGATGGCTTGTATAGTCAATATAGTGAAATGTATACTTCCAATGCTGCTAAAGATTCAGCGAAGGCGGATAAGCTTAAGGAAACATTGTCAAAGACAGACTATTCTAAGAGCACTGAAGATGAATTGATGGCTGTATGTAAAGAATTTGAGTCATATTTCACAGAGCAGGTGTTTAAGTCTTTAGAGCGAATGGTTCCTGAAAATGATGATGAGAGCAGTAGCGTATCTTCTTATATGGATTATTTTGGAGATATGTTAACTCAGGAATATGCCAAGAGTGCAACTGAAAGCAATAATGGCAAAGGCTTGGGTATAGCGCAGATGCTTTATGAGCAGATGAAGAGAAATTATGGTTTGGACTCGACTAAACCAAATGATGCTGCAACTCAAAATGCTATGGCTACAAACGCTACAGCTATGGCAGATGAGGAAGCTTAGATAATAGAATATGTTAAATGATAAATGACAGTTAATTGATTGTTATATCATAAATATAGGGACAAAGCGATTATGGAAATATGGTTGCTTTGTCTTTTATTTAATAAATAAGGTATTTTTTTAACCTGTAGAATATGTTATACTATGCAAATGAGAAAATGATTATAGTGAGTGGTAGAGAGGACAGACACAAGGAGGAAAAATGGATACAATCGAAGGGTATGTTGAGAAAATAGTATATAGGAATACAGATAACGGATATACCGTTTTGTCAGTATCTTACGAAGGCGACGATATGACATGTGTTGGAAACTTTCAGTATATCAATGAAGGCGAGTATGTGGTATTAGAGGGACATTTTACTACCCATCCATCCTATGGTGAACAGCTGGTGGTAGAAAAGTATGAGATAAAAGTTCCAGAGGATGAGCAGGCCGTTGTTAGATACTTGGGCTCTGGTGCAATCAAAGGTGTAGGTCCTGCATTGGCAGATAGAATAGTAAGAAGGTTTAAGGAAGATACTTTTAGAATAGTTGAGGAAGAACCAGAGCGTCTTGCAGAAGTAAAGGGTATAAGCAAGAGGATGGCCATAGAGATAGCTAGCCAGCTTGAAGAGAAAAAGGACATGCGAAAGGCTATGATGTTCTTATCAGGATATGGTATTTCTATGAATTTGGCAGTGAAAATATATACAAAGTACGGCCAGGAAATGTATAGAATAATCAAGGAAAATCCTTATAAATTGGCAGATGACATATCAGGAGTTGGCTTTAAGATAGCAGATGAAATCGCAGAGAAGGCTGGTATAAGCAGGGATTCAGATTTTAGAATAAAGAGTGCCATTCAGTATTTGTTATCAGTGGCAGGAACTAATGGACATGCTTGTATACCTATTGGCGAGCTTTTAAATGCTACAAAAGATATGCTTGTATTATCAGATATTGATATAGACAAATATCTTATGGATATGCAGATAGAAAAAAGAATAATTATTAAAGAAAAGCAGGTAGGTGATGAAATAGTTAAGATGGTGTATGCATCTAATTATTACTACACTGAGCTTAATATTGCATCTATGCTTTGTGACCTTGATATAAGAGATAATATACCTACAGATAAAATAGTAAAGAAGCTATCGGGAATAGAGGAACAAGCAGGTATAGAGCTTGATGAATTGCAAAGACAGGCTGTAATCACAGCTATGAATAGCGGACTTATGATAATTACAGGCGGTCCTGGTACGGGAAAGACGACAACTATAAATACCATTATAAAAATGTATGAAGCAGAAGGTATGGAGATAATGCTTGGGGCACCTACAGGTCGTGCGGCAAAGAGAATGACAGAAGCGACGGGTACGCCGGCGCAGACTATTCACAGAATGCTTGAGCTTAATGGAGTTCCAGATGAGAATAGCACTGCTATGAGGTTTGAGAGGAATGAGCAGAATCCATTGGAGGCAGATGTAATCATTATAGATGAAATGTCTATGGTGGATATGTTCTTAATGCATGCGCTTCTTAAAGCTGTGTGTGTAGGTACAAGACTTGTACTGGTGGGAGATGTGAACCAGCTTCCGTCAGTGGGACCAGGCAATGTTCTTAAGGATATAATAGCAGCGCATATGTTCAATGTGGTAATGCTCACAAAAATCTTCCGTCAGGAGAATCAGAGTGACATAGTTGTAAATGCCCATAAAATCAACAGAGGAGAAGAGATAAGTCTTGATAATAACAGTAAGGATTTTCTCTTTGTTGGTCGAAATGAGGCGGCGCAGGTTATCGGTGCTATGATTACATTGGTTAAAGAAAAGTTGCCGAAGTATGTGGATGCAGATGTATCAGAGGTTCAGGTGCTTACTCCTATGAGAAAGGGAGTTCTTGGTGTAGAAAACCTAAATACGGTGCTTCAGCAAAGTCTTAATCCAAAGGCTGATAATAAGAGAGAGAAGGAAACTGCCAGCGGAATCTTCCGTCAGGGAGATAAGGTGATGCAGATAAAAAATAATTATCAGATAGAGTGGGAGATAAGAGGAAAGCATGGCTACGTAACAGAGCGTGGAGTGGGCATATTTAACGGAGATACAGGCATTATAAGAAATATTAATCTGTATTTAGAAACTCTGGAAGTGGAATTTGATGATGGCAAATGGGTGAATTACAGCTTCAAGCAGTTGGAGGAACTGGAATTGGCATATGCGGTCACTATACATAAATCTCAGGGTAGTGAATATCCAGCAGTAGTATTGCCGCTTTTGACGGGTCCAAGAATGCTTATGAATAGAAATCTTTTGTACACGGCAGTTACCAGAGCAAAGAAATGTGTAACAATCGTAGGAACAAAGGAAGCTACTAAAGAGATGATAGAAAATATCAATGAGCAGAAGAGATATTCGGGGTTGTTGGATAGGCTTAGAGAGCTTTCTGAAATGAGAAGATAATGAAAAGCTTATAGAAAAACAACGAGAAGATGTATGGAGGGACGAAAAATTATTTTAAAGAAAAATACAGATGAAAAATTTAAAACTGAGAATATAGGAGAACGTCTGAGGAAGATTAAAGTAAATCTTACAGAAAATATATTGGATATTATCTGTCCTAAGACTTGTCCTATGTGCGACAAAATATTAAGTAGTCATGAAAATATATGCACAGCCTGTCACAGTAAACTTGTGTATATCCATGAGCCAAAATGCAAAAAATGTGGAAAAGAGCTTCGGGATGAGACAAAGGAGTACTGTGCGGATTGTAGTGTTAATAAGCATTTTTTTAAATGTAATGTGGCGGTTTTCGAATATAGTCATATGGTTAGTCGGTCTTTGTATAAGTTTAAATATCATAATAGACGTACCTATGCGAAATTTTATGGGGAGGCAATGGCAAAGCATTGTGCTTATGATATAGAAATGTGGAATCCAGATGTCATCATTCCGGTTCCTATTCATTATAAGAAGAGAATAAAGCGTGGATATAACCAGGCAGCCCTTATTGCCAGGGAATTGGGAAAGCGTACAAATATTTTCGTAGACGAGAAATATCTCTACAGAGTAGTGAACACAAAACCTATGAAGGAGTTAAATAAAACTACTAGAAAGAAAAATGTGGAAAAGGCTTTTAAAATATATAAAAATGTAGTAAAATATAATAAGATTATTTTAGTGGATGACATATATACAACTGGCAGTACATTAGATGCGTGTGCGAAGGCTCTTCTTGCAGCAGGTGTAAAGGAGATTTATTGCATATGTATGTCAGTGGGATATGGAATATAACGTAAGTAAGAATTTATATATCAAGGAGGTTGTTTTATGGAGGTTACAAGTTGTAAGGATTGTGGCAGAATATTTAACTATATCGGTGGTGTAAGATTATGTGTAGACTGTCGTGCGAAATTGGAGGACAAGTTTACAGAAGTAAAAAGATACATAGAAGAGCATAAGAATGCCACGGTAAATCAGGTTTCAGAAGAGTTGGAAGTTAGTGTAAAGCAGATTAATCAGTGGATAAGAGAAGAGAGATTAGCATTCTCAGAAGATTCATCTATCTTCTTCCAGTGCGACAAATGTGGTACAAACATCAGAACAGGAAGATTCTGTGATCAGTGTAAGGCAGAGATGACAAGAAATCTTGGTGGCCTTTATAAGAGAGATACACCGACAAGACAAAAAGACAGAAGAGACCCAGCAAAGATGCGTTTCCTTGACATGTAGGTTCAAAATTGCGAAGCAATTGTGAACAGTCCGAGCGGAAGCGAGGACCCTAGCGAAGCAATTTTGAACAGTCCGAGCGGATTAGTCAGGAGGAAACTCAGTCCAAGCCGAAGGCATAGGACTGAGGCAGAGGCTCCTGACAAGAGCGAGGACCCTAACTATAATGCAGGAGGATAAAAAAGAATCTCGAAAGGGATTCTTTTTTTATCCTCCTGCACCCTCTGTCCACAATTTTTTTATTGTTATTATATCAATGTTTGTCGAAAGGTCGTATTTTGTATTATGATTTTTACGATAGCGGAGAATGTTTAGATTTTCTTAATACTTTGTTAGTAATTAGCAATTTCCCAACACGATGTTGGGAAAAGACGTCTCTGAGCCATGGAGGGCGAGTTTAATCGTAGTTGCAAAGCAACTGCGATTTGTTAGACGTCGGTTGCGTTATGTATATATACATATATTCAAAGTATTTAGAAAATCAAACATGCGTAGTATGTAAAAATCATAGTATAAAATATGACCTTCAAAAAATAAAATAAAAAAATATTAATCTACCTATTAAGTAATTGAAAAAAAAACCGATAATATATACAGAAAGCTAATCAGGGAAACCTGAAAATAACAAGGAGGCGATGTATATGCGTATAGATGCTTACAACCAAATATCTCAGATTTATGGGGTAAATGGCAAGATGAAGACAGCACAGACATCTCGTGTATCAAAGACAGATAAGGTAGAAATATCAAGTCTTGGAAGAGATATGCAGATCGCAAAGCAGGCTGTTAAAGATAGCCCTGACGTACGTACAGACAAAGTGGCTCAGCTTAAGCAGCAGATAGCTGATGGAACATATAATGTGGATGCTGATAGCTTTGCAGAGATGCTCTTAAAGAAGTTTTCTGAATTCTAGATGAGAGAGGTAGTAGAAGGTGGCAAGTTTAATTGATGAACTTATAGATGTTCTAGGACAAGAAGAAAAAGAATATCAAGACTTAATACTACTCTCTCAAGAAAAAACTCCCGTTATAGTAAAGGGAGATTTGGAGAAGCTTCAGAAAATAACAGAAGCAGAGCAGATAGTCATAGGCAAGATAAATAAATTGGAAAAAAAGAGAACAGAGGTTGCAAAGGATATAGCCCTTGTTCTGAATAGAGATGAAGAGACACTTAAGGTTTTAGATATAGTCACACTTCTTGAAGGCCAGAAGGCTGAACAGGAAAGACTTATAGAAGTATATGATAAGCTTAGAGAAACTCTTAAAAAGATGACATTAGTCAATGAGATGAATAAAGGACTTGTGAATGAATCCCTTGATTTTATAAAATACAATCTCAATCTTTTAAAGAGTGCATATCAAGAACCTGAAACTGGAAATTATACAAAGAATGCAACGAATACAAAGCATGTATCAGGTGTGGGAGTGTTTGATGCAAAACAGTAAAGGCGGTGCAGACATATGTCACTTATGACAAGTATGTGGACTGGTGTATCCGGACTTAGAGCACAACAGAATGCTATCAATGTCACATCACATAACTTAGCAAATATTTACACAGAAGGTTATGTAAGACAGCAGGTTAGTATGGCTGACGGAATATATCAGAAATATGGTCTTACACAAGTAAATATGAATCAGATAGGTCTCGGTGTTGTGTCGGCAGAAACACGACATTTAAGGGACCTTTTATTAGATAGAGCGTACAGAGAAGAAGGTGGACGCCAGACTTTCTATAAAGCTAGATATGAAGCTTCAGAGGAAGTACAGGATATCTTTGGTGAGACAGAGGGCGTTCAGTTCCAGGCGGCAATCAATGATTTGTGGAATTCTATGAATGAGGTGGCAAAGACGCCAGACAGCTTAGTAGCTCGTTCAGCATTGGTTATGAGCGCACAGTCATTTATCGGAAGAGCCAACAGTATATATCAGGAGCTTATAGATTACCAGAAGAAGGTAGATCAGAAGGTTACTGATTGTGTAAATAGAATCAATGAATTAGGTGATAAAATCTATTATCTCAATAGAGAAATCGCGGTAGTAGAGGCAGCAAAGATTGAGACAGCAGCAGATTTGAGAGACCAGAGGGATATGGCTCTTGATGAGCTTGGTAATCTTATAAAGATAGCTTACGATGAAGATGATAATGGATATGTTACTGTTAGAGCTGAGGGACAGGAATTCGTAACTGTTGCAGGTGTGTGGCATATGGAGTTGGGGCAGCTTGAAGGAGCTACACAAAATTCACAGTATCTCTCACCAGTATGGCCACAGCTTGATGGTGGTGAAGTATTTAATCTTAAAGAAGAGATAACACCTCAGAAGAATAATGATATCGGCGAATTAAAGGGATATCTTTTAGCGAGAGGTGGATATGTAGCAGATTATACAGACATACCAATTAAGCCAGAGAGAACAGATTATCCTGATGGAGATGCAGGAACAGCAGAGTTTAGAGAAGCATTAGAGTATTACTATGAGGAAGAAGCTGTTGATTACAATAAAACAGTAGGTAACACAGTGGTAATGAAATCTCAGGCGATGTTTGACCAGCTTGTAAATCGAGTGGTAACACTTATCAATGATATATTATCACCGATGACAACTATAGATACAGGTGCAGGATTAACATTGGAGGTTCCGGAAGGAGCAAACATATTTAATGTAGATGATGCATTAAAGGATGTACTTCTTGAAGGTGTAGAGAATGGAACTATAGCAGTTGACCAGTTTGGAACTATTACAACACCTGGTGGTGTGACAGTTACAGTGCCTGCAGGCAAGGAATTAACAATCCTTGATATGGACAAAACGTCATATGGTACAGATGAAAATACTACACCTGGTACAGAGTTGTTTGTAAGAGATAATCAGAAAGACAGATATACAAAGGTAACAGGAGCAGACGGTACAGAATATTACATTTACAATAGAAATGATGAGTTTGGCGATGAAGCATACTATAGCTTAGGTAATATAGAAGTAAATCAGGTTATATTAGATAATTACGCATACCTTCCACTTAAGGATAAGGAAGAAAACGTAGACCTAAAGCTTGGAGAGAGATTACTTAAGGCTTGGGATGAAGCTACAGGATGTATCGATCCAAACAATACAACAAAGAAAGACATAAATGACTACTACAGTGCAATGGTAGGAATTATCGGAAATGACGGTTATATGTATAACGCCATCGCACAAAGTCAGTCAGACTTGATTTCATCAATAGATGAAAAGAGAGAATCAAAGCAGGGAGTTACATCGGAAGAGGAATTGACAAATCTGATTAAATTCCAGAATGCGTACAATGCGTCATCAAGATATATAACAACTATTTCAGATATGATAGATACTCTTATAAACAGAGTGGGTAACTGGTAAAAGGTAGCTAATAGGTGATGGCAGAGAAAGGAGTAAATTATGGCAAATTCATTTTTTGGATTACATATAGGAACATCAGGACTATATGCAGCAAATACATGGCTTAACATAACAGCCAATAACATATCCAATGAACAGACAGAAGGATATTCCAGACAGACTGCCACACAGCAGGCATCGAGACCACTTCGTGTATATCAAAGATATGGACAGTTGGGAAGCGGTGTAGAGGTTAACAATATCACAAGAATAAGAGATGAGTACTATGATGTAAAGTATTGGCTTAACCAGTGTAAGCAGGGAGATTCGTCAACACGTTCTTATTATCTTACACAGATAGAGGATTATTTTGCTGATGATGGAACAAGTGGTTTCACAACAGAGTTTGGTGGATTTTACAACAGCTTAGAGGAGCTTAGTAAGACACCGGCAGACTTGTCAGCTAGAAGCTCAATGCTTAATTACGCACAGAACTTCTTAGAGTATATGACAACTATAAGAACAAATCTTCAAAACACTCAGGCAGATATAAATGCCGAAATAAGCAGTAATGTAGATCAGATAAATGCACTTGCCAAAGAGATAGCCATTATCAATAAGCAGATAAATGTAATCGAGCTTCAGGGTGCAAATGCCAATACATTGAGAGATAAAAGAGCATTACTTCTCGATGAGTTGTCAAGTATCGTAGAGATAGATACAAATGAAATAACTTATACAAATGGTAAATCAGAATTCTACGTAACAATATGTGGAAAGTCATTGGTAAACAATTATGACTGCTTTAGCTTGGAGGTAATAGCCAGAGAAGATAAAGCAGATGCAGACGATTTAGTAGGCTTGTACGATATAAAGTGGAGCTATGGAGAAGATTTTAATCCGGCTACATCAGGAACTATAGGAACATTGGCAGCGCTTATAAAGCTTAGAGATGGAAATAACTACGTTCCAGAAGAGAATAATCCACACTCAGTTCCAATAGAATTCAAGGGTATTCCATACTATATCAATGAAGTGGAGAAGTTCTTAGAACAGCTTACAACTACTCTTAATGATATACATAAGGATGGCGTAAACTTATATGATGAAAAGGTGGAAGATATACCATTATTCATTCACACAGAAGAGGATGACAGATATATTGTAAATCCTGATATATTAAATGACCCAGCGAAGATGGCCACAAGCACAGTTGGAACAAACAGTATAAGTGCTACAGATATTATAGATAAATTAGTTGAGTCTAAGGAATACAGAAATTTTGATGGAGGTACATCTAAGGAAGCCTTAAATACAATTATTACAGAGCTTTCAATTGATTCAAAGAAGGCTCAGGACAATGAAAGAAATTACACAAATTTTAGAAATCTTATCCAGAATCAGAGACTTTCAATTATGGGTGTTGATAAGGATGAAGAGGCTATGAATCTTGTAAAATATCAAGAAGCTTATGATTTATCTGCAAAGGTTATTCAGATTATGTCAGAAGTGTACGATAAATTAATTAACGAGACAGGTGTATAAGATTAATTAATAGTAAGCTATAGTGCAGAAAGGAGTAACCTATGCGAATTACAAACGGCATAATGATAAATAATTCTCTTAACAATATCAGCAGGAATAAAACACTTTCTGATAAGTTAAACACACAGCTTGCAACAACTAAGAAGATACAGAGACCTTCAGAGGACCCTATAGTTGCAATTCGTGCATTGAGACTTCGTTCTACATACAACGAGATTGAACAGTATCTAGATAAGAATATTCCAGATGCAAGATCATGGATGGAGACAACACAGGAAGCTATAGAGAGTATAAACTCAGTATTAACAGACATTACATATTATTGTAATCAGGGTGTAGATGGCTACAATACAGTAGATGAGCGAAATACATTAGTTACTACATTAAAGCAGCTTCGCGACCAGATATATTCAGATGGAGATGCAAATCTCGTAGATAGAACAATATTTACAGGATATAAGACAGATAGCAACCTTACCTTTGGTGAGGATGAGCCAGACACAAAATACACCATCACAGAGGAATTCAACAGTGATGATGTAAAGAATACAAATAGAATCTATGGATTAAATATAGACCAAATTAGAGATGTTGCAGGAACAGCTATTTACAACAACCAGCATCATGTGGTAAATTTAGGGTATAAGGATATCGATTCTATTGAGAGTATTACGATTGGTGGTCAGACATACAGTATAGCGACTGGTAATTTAAGAGAAATGTCCATTACAAATGCGACAGCGTATATGACAGTTCCACAGGCATCTATTACATATATAAAGGAGACAGGTGAACTTCTTCTTGGAAAGAATGCATTTGATTCATTGACAGCGGGCAATGGAATGACTGTTAATTATACTAAGACAGGCTTTGAACAAGGAGACTTAAGACCGGAGCATTACTTCTCTTGTACAAATGAGACAAAGGGTGTTGATTACACACAGGCAGACCAGCCTATTAACTACACTATAAACTTTGGTCAGACCATTACTATAAACACACAGGCACAGAATGTATTGCCACACGGAATAGCAAGAGATTTGGATGAAATCATTCAAAGCGTGACAACAGCCATAGATGTTCAGACGAAGATAGCAGCTCTTGATAAAAGATTAGAGACAGAGGGCGATGAAACAGCTATTAGACAGATTAATTCCATGAAAAAGGTTCTTGAGCTTGAGTTGTCTTACGCAGAATCGAATATGAAGGATACCTTCGCAGGCGGTATAACAGCATATAAGAATCATCAGGAAACACTTAGTATAGAGCTATCAGATATAGGTGCAAGACTTATCAGATTATCTCTAAACGAAGAAAGACTTACTACACAAAAGTTAAACGTTGAAGACTTAAAGAGTAAAAACGAGGAAATAGAAGAGGAAGAGGTAGCAGTAGAGTGGGCTGCAGCACAGGCTGTATATGACGCATCACTTGCTACATCGGCAAAGGTAGTACAGAAGTCATTGTTAGATTTCTTATAAAATAATATAGAAGGTATTTCAAGGAGGATATTATAATGATAGTAAAAACAAAAATTTTTGGAGAAATTGAAGTTGATGAGAGTAAATTTTTAACATTTGAAGATGGTATCTTAGGATTTCCTGATTTAAAGAAATTTATGCTCATTCATGATGAGGAGAGTGGTGGAACAAACCTTATCTCTTGGATGCAGTCAATCGATGAGCCAGGCTTTGCGATGCCTGTACTTGATCCGTTAAAGGTTTGCCCTGACTATAATCCAGAGGTAGAGGACGAGCTTTTAAAGAGCTTAGGTGAAATCGACGGTGATGATATACTTGTACTTACAACAGTTACAGTACCACCTGAAATCGAGAAGATGACATCTAACTTAAGAGCACCATTTATCATCAATACAGCAAATTTAAAGGCATGTCAGATTATACTTGAAGATGAAAAATATCTTATAAAGTACCCAATCTATGATGTACTTAAAGGCAATAAGGAATAGTAGGGAGGGAAGAATATGTTAGCATTATCAAGAAAGAAAGACGAAGCAATAGTTATTAACAATAACGTAGAGATAACAATCATCGAGATAAAGGGTGACCAGGTAAAGCTCGGCATATCAGCACCAAAGTCAGTACCTATTTATCGTAAGGAAGTATATTTGCAGATTCAGGAAGCTAATCAGGCAGCAGCAAATGAAGGTGCTATGGAAGCATTAAAGAATCTTTTAAAGTAACATTTATAAAAAATAGTCGTTTGAAGTATGAACCTGAAATTTTTTTACATAAAGTATTAACCTTTTGTCAAAAAATGCCGATAAAAGGTTAAAGAGTAACTAAAGAAATAATGCGGGATATATTCCGCTTTGTTATGCGTTTATCCAAGGAGGGATTTTATATGACAGTAGAAGGAATTAAAAATGTGCAGGCAGCACAACAGATGTCACAGGTATCACAGCCAAAGGTAACGGAGGCAGCGAAAGCTGAGGCGCCAAAGGTGGCAGTAGAGCCTTTAAAGGTTAATACAGAGGATGCAGGCTTAGGCAATAATAAAGAGTATTCAAACGAACAGATTAAAAAGACTGTAGCTGATATGAATAAGAAGCTACAGAATATTTCGTGTCAGTACGGAATTCACGAAGGAACAGGCCGTGTGACAATAAAGATGGTTGACAGAGAAACAAAAGACGTTATAAAAGAATTCCCAGCAGAAGAGACATTGGAGCTTATAGCAAAGGCTTGGGAATTGGCAGGTATTATGGTAGATAAGCGTCTATAGAATAACAGCGAAGGAAAGGAAGTGAAACACTATGGCAATGCGATTATCAGGTTTAGTATCAGGTATGGATACAGATGCAATGATTGAAGAGCTTGTATCTGCATACAGCACTAAGAAAGACAAAATATTTAAGCAAAGAAAGACTCTTGAATATAAACAGGAGGCGTGGAAGGACCTTAATAGTAAGATATATGGCTTCTATACAGGTAGTTTAAGTAATATGCAGCTTACATCGCATTACTCATTGAAGAATACAACTTCTTCAAATGAAAATAGAGCAACAGTTTCTGCTTCGACATCTGCTGTAAATGGAACACAGGAGCTTAAGATAAAGCAGCTTGCTAAAACTGCTTATCTTACAGGTGCAAAGATTGAGACAACTGGCGGTGGAGATGTGAAAGAGTCTACAAAGCTAAGCGAGCTTGGAATCAAGGACAGCAAGCTTAAGGTGACAGTAGGTGGCGAAGAAAAGACACTTAATTTAAAGGCTTCTATGACTATAAAGGAGCTTAAGGCAGAGCTTGGAGATATGGGTCTTACAACAAGCTTTGATGAGCACAATGGAAGATTTTTCATAAGCGCTAAGACAGGCGGTGTGGAAGCTGACTTCTCGATTGTAGGAGATGGAGAGGACGGAACAGACGCACTTAAGAAATTGGGACTTAGCGTAGTATCGGATTCAGTTATAAATGATTATAAGAAATATGTGGCAGATAATAATGCGACAACTATAGAGGCAAGTGCAAAGACAGATTATGTAGCTAGTTTGCTTAAGGAATATAAAGCAGGTCTTCCTGATAAGATAAAAGCACTTGAGGAAAAGCTTGCTACAGATACAGCATTAACAGATGATGAAAAGACAGCCATAACAGAAGAAATCGCACTTCTTAATACACAGTCACAGGAGATAGCGGATTTACTTAAGGACAAAGATTTCACAGCTATGGAGATATATGCCCAGGATGTTCTTAATGTCACACCTGATTATTCAGAGGGTAATGCAGATTATCAGGCAGTGGTAAAGACATATGAAGATAAGCTTGCATATGCTAAAGATATGGTAGATTATGCAGAGCTTTACGAGAAGAGCAAGAGTAAGGATGGTCTCACAAGTGATGAAAAGACACGTCTAGATGCTTTAAAGGCACAGTACGGTGAGTTATATAACAGTGGTGCTGTGAAGATAGATGGACAGGACGCTATTATCGAGCTTAATGGAGCAGAGTTTATATCAAATAGCAATAGCTTCCAGATAAATGGTCTTACTATAAATGCTAAGGCAGTTACAGATGAGGATGAGATAATCACAATTACAACAGATACAGATGTAGATGCAATCTATGATAAGATTAAGAGCTTCTTTAAGGAATACAATGAGCTTATGACAGAGATGTCTACAAAGTATAATGCAGCGTCAGCTGGTGATTATGAGCCACTTACAGAGGCTGAAGAGGAAGAACTTTCAGAGACACAGCTTGAAAAGTGGGAGGGCATCTTAAAGACAGCATCTCTTAGAAGAGACGGAACACTTAGCACTGTAATGTCATCTATGAAGTCAGTTATGATAAAGAGCTATCAGATAGATGGAAAGACATATTCATTGTCATCATTTGGTATAAAGACTGCTGGTTACTTTACAGCAGAGGATAATGAAAAGGCAAACTATCACATCGATGGTGACCCAGATGATGAGACATCTAAGGCAAATGCAGATAAGCTTAAGGCTGCACTTGTAGCAGACCCTGAAAATACTATAGAATTCTTCTCAAGCATTATGAAAGATTTATATAAAATACTTTCAGATAAATTATCTAAATCTACAAGCACATCAAGTGCATTTAAGATTTATAATGATAAGACAATGCAGACACAGTACGATAGCTACACAAAGAAGCTTAGTACATGGGAAGATAAGATTGAAGATTACAGAGAAAAATATGTAAAGAAATTCTCGGCTATGGAGACAGCCATGGCAAAGCTTCAATCACAAACAGCATCGTTATCATCGTTCTTCGGAACTGGAATGTAACAGAAAAAGAGGTGAATGAGTATGGCAATTCCAAATGGATATTCCAATTACGCAAACAATAAAATAATGACAGCTTCACCAGCGCAGTTAACTCTTATGCTCTATGATGGCGCAATCAAATTCTGCAATATCGCAATTGTAGGAATCGAGGAGAAGGACATCGAAAAGGCACACAATAATATCAGAAAAGCGCAGAGAATTATTGAAGAGTTTAGAAATACGCTCGACTTTAAGTATCCAGTAGCAAAGGATTTCGATAGAGTATACGAGTATTTAATCTACAGACTCCGTCAGGCAAACCTTCATAAGGATAAGGAAATGATGGAAGAAGTATTAAAGCATTTACGTACTATGCGCGGTACATGGGAAGAGGTAATGAAGGGTGCAAAACAGAAAGATAGAGCATAGTTATATAGAAATAATGCTGCAGAGTCTTGTAAAGAAGTCAGCAGTCCTTGATAAAATTATCGAAGCAAACGAGGAACATGCACGCATAGCGGCAGAAAAGGATTTTGATCCAGAAGCATTCGACGTGGTCTTTGATAAAAAGGATGAGCTTATCAAAGAGCTTGAGCAGTTAGACAAAGGCTTTAGCACTGTATACACTCGTGTGAAGGAAGAGCTTATAAACAATAAGTTCGCCTACAGAGACGAGATAGCCAGAATGCAGGAGCTAATCGCAGAAATCACAGACAAATCTATGGACATCCAGGCTACAGAGAAGCGTAACAAGGAAGCTTTAATGAGTCGTATGGACATGGTTAAGCGAGAAATACATCAGGCAAAGAACACAAAGAAAATAGCAGCAAATTATTATAAGAGCATGAATGGGCTTAATTACGTAGAGCCACAGTTCATGGATAAGAAGAAATAGAGTAATAATAACAGAAGAAGTAGTCTATGCCTAGAAGGGACTACGGTTAATAGAAATAAGAAAAGAATCGGTTGATAGTTAACCGATTCTTTTTGTCATAAAAGAAAGAGCTATATTAGTTTGATAAAGTTTGGCTAACAAAATCTAAAGCATCTTTAAGAGTGGCAGATTGTATGTTTATATTATTATCAGATATGTTACACTGCTTTATAATAGTGTTGATTTTATCAAAATCATAGGCAGAGATATATGTGCGTTTGTTGCCATCAATTTTGAATGGTGTTCCCAAGTGTTTTTCAATATGTTTAAAATCATTGGATGTTATGGTTAGTGATTTATATGAAACAGTATCTTTTCTAATTTTACATTTATTTATAAGTTTACCGTCATTGATATACATAAGGCGATTACAGCGATTGTCTGTATCCTCAAAATTTTCTGTAGCAATGAGAATAGTCATACCTTTGTCATTAAATTTCTTTAACATATCCAAAAGTTTTCTTGAGGATTCGGTTGTAAGAAAGTTAAATGGTTCATCAAGGATAAGAAATTCTGGAAATGTCATCAACGCACCGATAATTGCTACTAATTTGTTATTTTCATAAGTCATATTAGTAAGATATTCGGAGGTATCTATGTTAAAATATTTAATTAGACTATCGCGAAAATCTAATTCCTTAATGTGATAAGTAAAAGCTATATGTTTAAGATAATCTTTAGCGCGAATGTTTTGTAAAAGTATATCATCTGAAACAAATCTGATACTTTTTCTATCGCTTATAGAAAGTCTGTTAATGGATTTTTGACGGTATAAAATATTGCCTGAATATATTGGAGAAATGCCCATTATGGTATTTAGTAATTCTGTTTTGCCAGAATCGTCAGGTCCAAAAATGACAAAAAAATCACCCTGGTCTATTTGGAACGATATATCCTCTACAGATACATTGTTGGAATATATGGATATGTTTTTTAGTTCTAGCATTATGGGTGACTCCTTTAGTGTATGATATATACATTGTAGCATAAAGCTATAATAGTTGACAATAAGTTGCTAAAATCATTCATCGTTTGTATTTGTATAGTCCAATGGTGATGGTTGCAGAAAAGCATATTTTATGATAAAATTAATCAATAAATTATTGTAAAATCAAGGGTTCGAGAAGTTAAAGATAAAGAACTAATAGGAGGAAGGGATAGGATGAATATTGCGCTTATATTTGCAGGAGGAACTGGTCAAAGAATGAATAGCAAATCGAAGCCAAAGCAATTTTTAGAGCTTCATGGAAAACCGATACTTATCCATACAGTGGAATATTTTGAACAACATCAAGACATCGATGCCATATGTATAGTTTGCTTAAAGGGTTGGGAGGAAGAATTAGGAAAACAACTTAGACAGTTTCAGATTGAAAAGGTAAGATGGATAGTAGAAGGAGGAGATACTGGACACGATTCTATTTACAATGGACTAAAAGTATTAGTAGAACATTGCAGTATGGAAGATATAGTCTTGATTCACGATGGAGTACGTCCGTTGATATCTGATGAACTTATTAGTACAAATATAGAAAATGTTAAAAAATATGGTAATGCTATAACAGTAGAAGATGCTGCGGAGTCAATTGTTATAACAGATGGAAATCAAAATACTATATCAGAGATGCCACAAAGGCATTTGGCAAAAATAGCTAAGGCACCGCAGAGCTTTTATCTTAAGGATATATGGGAAGTTCATGAATATGCACAAAGAGATAATATTAAGTCTATAGATTCATCTGATTTAATGTATAAGTATAGCAAGAAAATGTATACAGTGAAAAGTACACCATTTAATATTAAGATAGCAACACCATCAGATTATTATGTGTTTAGAGCTATCTATGAAGCAAGAGAGAATTCACAGATATTTGGTTTGTAAGATAGTATAACTTTTATTAGTGATGTAGGGAAAAGGATAATAATTGTATGAGAAAGTATATTAAGATAAAGTTAATACAATTAATAGAATCTTCGACTAACTTAGACGGTATGATAGTAGAAGCATATAATAAAGCTCAAAATCAGGTATTTATAGAATTATTGTCAAAATGCCAAGATATAGCCATAAAGGTAGGAGAAACCATAGAAAAGACGGTGGGAGCTGATGGTAGAACTATACATCTTTTAGAGGAATTTTGCGAACTTGTATATAAAGTTAGTCAAGCAGCAGGACAAGATGATTTGAATAATCGTTTATCACAGATTAATAAGAAACGTGAACAGATAATAGAGAGTATAGATAATGATATAGAAACAAGGTATGAAATTGTATTTTTGCCATACATGGCAAGTATGTGGGACTCGTTGGAAAGTGTGTGGAAGGCAGCTAGTGAAGATAACAGATGTGATGTATACGTGGTGGCACTTCCGTATTATGAAAAAGATGCGGAAGGAAACTTAAAGACATATCGTTATGAGGGAGATAAGTATCCAGATTATGTTCCGATTGTAGACTACAGAAACTACGATATAGAGGCAAGACACCCAGATATTATTTATTTTCATAATCCATATGATGAGTATAATTCATCCACAAGTGTGCCACCTAAGTATTACGCTTGTGAATTGAGGAATTATACAGATATGCTTGTGTATATACCATATTTTGTAAGTATAGGTGATTATGTAGAACCACATTTGTGTGCACTGCCAGGGACTATGTATTCGCATAAGGTTATAGTGGAGTCAGAGCCTGTTAGAAAAATTTATATTGACAACCTTCATAAGTTTGAAATAGAGAAAAACTGCAAAGGGTTAATGGGTAATATAGAAGAAAAGATAGTGGCTCTAGGTAGTCCAAAATATGATATGTTAGTTAATAAAAAGGATAGTGAATATTTGTTGCCAGAAAAATGGCGAAAATGTATATATAGACAAGATGGAAGCAAAAAAAGAATAATGTTATATAATATTTCACTTTCAACATTATTAAAGTATGATAATATCATGGAAAAAATTAAAAGTACATTAAGATATGCAAAAAATAATGAAGAGATAGTGTTATGGTGGAGACCGCATCCGTTATATGAAAATGTCTTAGCAACATCTAAGCCATGGCTTTTAGAAGAATATAGAGAGATAGTAAGGCTGTATATAGAAGAGGGATATGGTATATATGATGATACAGAGGATTTAGATAGGGCGTTAATAGTGACGGATATGTATTATGGTGATGAATCATCGCTAGTAGGAATGTACAAAAAATTAGGTAAACCTATTATGATACAAAACGTTGATATAATAGAATAGATATAAGAGGTGTAAAATGGTTAGTGTCGTAATGCCGGTATACAATGTGGAAAATTATATAAGAAAAAGTATAGCGTCGGTATTGGAACAGACTTATATGGATGTTGAGCTTGTTATTATAGATGATGGGTCAACAGATGGCACTTCGAATATATGTGATGAATATGCTGGACACTATAGCAATATCACTTGCATTCATAAGATAAATGAAGGTCAGGGTGTAGCCAGAACTATGGGATATATGCTTGCGAAAGGTGAATATATAACATACCTTGATGGTGATGATTGGCTGGAACCACAAGCTATAGAACAGATGATGATTGCTGCGCAAAATAATGATGTAGATATGGTGGTAGCTGATTGCTATTATGTGTATATAGCAGATGATAAGCTAGAAAAAAAATATAGCAAGATAAGATATGAGTCAGGTGCGATTATAGGCAAGGAAGATAATCCTGAAAAGATAAATCTTTTTAGAACATTTTCGTGGGCAAAGCTATATAGAAGAGAGTTTTTACTAAATATGAATTTTTATCAGCCATCATATGCGTATGAGGATGTGGCTACAATACCATTGCTTATAGCTAAAGCAGAGAAAATAGCATATGTAGGAATTCCTGTTTATAATTATCTTAAAACGCGAAATGAAAGCACTATACATAATGAGAATAAAATTAAAGATATGAAAAGAGCTATAAGAACATTATATAGTGGTTTTTTGAAGCTGGAAGTCGCTGATATGTATAAGGTAGAGCTGAAGCGTCTTATCTGGAGTCAGATTAGATTTATGTGTATTCAGCATAATTTAATAAATCATGGTATACAGAATAAGTGTGAAAGTAATATAGAAGAACTAAATGAAATGTTGCAGCTTATGAAGGAATTGTATCCAGATTTTATGTATCCAGATAGTTGTAATATAAAGATAACGAATAACAGGTATTTGGACAAGGCAATATGTAAATTGTTAATTAATCCTAAAGAATTATGTTTAGTGGAAGATATGGCGGACCAAAGAGAACGTATAAGTATTAGTTGGGAAGATACGAATAAGGAATATATAGTTGATAGTATGAAATATGTAAATAATGATAGTGAAACTATCGTATGGAATATAGCTGATGATATATTTAGAAATGTTTGGGGTTAAGCAAATAATTAGAGGAAAAGTAATAGTTAATAATAGGTTAGAGTAAAATAATTAAATTAATACTAGGAATATATAGAAGAATATAGAAAAGGAGCTCTCATGTCATATACAAATAATACAAAAATATCTATAATTGTACCAGTATATAATACTGAAAGGTATATTAGACAGTGCTTAGACAGTGTGCTCACTCAGTGCTTTAAAAATTATGAGATAGTATGTGTAAATGATGGCTCAACTGATGGTTCTTTGGGTATATTAAAGGAATATCAAAAAAATGATGAGAGAGTGAGAATTATTACAACAGAAAATGGAGGTTTGTCAGCAGCTAGAAATATAGGTGTACAAAGTGCAGCAGGAGAGTATATATGTTATCTGGATAGTGATGATATGCTTGAAAATGGAGCATTGGAAAGAATGTCGTACGCTATAGATGATGGATATGCAGATGTGATAGGGTATAACGCAAGGCTTATATATGAGAATGAATTTACAAAGGAAATGTATAATAAAGACGCATATTACAATCGCAAGGGTGATTATGGCGATATAGTATCAGGAGCCAAGTTATTTGCATCTATGATAGAGAAGAATGAGTTTATAGAAACAGCATGGCTTATGTTGATAAAGAAAGAATATTTGGAGAAGAATAATATATGCTTTTACGAAGGAATATTACATGAAGATGTTTTATATGCAGTGCAGTGTTATCTAAATGCTAATAAGATTAAATATGTAGAAGACATTAATTATATATATAGAATAAGAGAAAATTCTATTATGACAAGGTCTATTACATCAAAGAATGTTTATAGTAGGATAGTAAGTTATGATGAGATAATGAAGCTTATGTATACACATTCCTACGAAGCGAGAGTTGAAAAAGCATTAAATAAATATTTAAAAAGGATAATTGATGATATACGTGCTGATATAGTAAGGATAGAAAGGGACGAGCTTTCGTCTATGAAGGAAAATTTAAATTGTACCCAAGAGCTTTGTTTATATCTTGCATATGATGAAAATTATGAGGAAGAAAAAGACAGAGTAAGAAAACTGGGATTTGATCAACTATTAAAGCAGTATGACTATGTGTATATATATGGAGCAGGCAAGGTTGCAACTAAGGTATACAGATATATTGACATGATAGGGGAGACTTCAAGAATAAAGGCATTCCTGGTAACTAATCAAGTAAAAAATAGCGAATATATGAAGAAGTCAGTAGTGAGCATACAGGATAAGGCTGTAGTAGAGGATATAGTAGATAACAATACACTAGTTATAGTGGCCGTGCAGAGAAAATATCATGAAGAGATGGTAAAAGAGCTAAGGCAAAGAGGCATAAAGGAATATCAGATAATTGATAAAAAATTAGAACAGATGATGGATGGAGAGGTATTGTGATGGATAAATTAGTGTCGGTGATTGTGCCGGTATATAATACAGAAAAGTACATAAAGAGATGTATAGATAGTATACTGGAGCAGACCTATACTAATTTGGAACTGATATTGATAAATGATGGTTCCTCTCAGAATGAGGAAGAGATAATATTAGGCTATGCAGCCAAGGACAGTAGGGTTAGGTATGTGAAGAATGAGGAGAATATTGGTCAATATTTAACTAGACTAAAGGGAGTTAGATTATCAAAAGGTGACTATATAGCCTTTGTAGATAGTGATGATTATATTAATGTGGATTTTATTAGATTATTAGTTAATAAAGCAGTAGAGGAACAGGCAGATATGGTCTTTAGCACTACTGTAATAGAAAAGACTAGTGGAGAAAAAGTAATAAATATATACCACGATATTGAATTAAAAAAACTACCATTGGAAAAGGAATCGTTAGCGGAAGCATTTTATACTACTGAGGGAAAAGTGTATGTATGGTATACCATATGGAATAAATTATATAAAAAAGATTTGTGGATGAGAGCTATACCATATTTGGAACGATTAGATAAAAATTTAAGAATGATAGAGGATATGGCATGTGTAGCCATTTTAGTATGCTTAGATGCAAAAGCAGTTGTGGCTGAAAATAGTGTTTATTATTATTGTCAGAGGGAAGATTCAGCTACTAGTCGAAATAGTATAGATATAGATTATTATAAGTATTGTATAAACAGCATAATTACTGTATTCCAGTATATTAAGGATTTTTTGAGTGCTAATGGGACTGCATACCTTGATAAGTTTGATAAATTTGTAGCTTACTATGGAAGTATTTGGAGAAGAAGTATATTACTTTTAAATGAGAGTGAATATGAGGAAGCTGAAAAGGAAGTTGCAAAATTATGCAGGGATATAGGTAGTGTATCAGAACATATATTCAATAGCGAGGATACATATTTTAATGGTACGCAGATAGAGTATGATGATTCATTGGATAAAATTAAAGAGAAAATTATAAAGTCAACAGTTGGTTATATAAGCCTTGATGTATTTGATACTGCTGTTTTAAGACCATTTGATGTGCCATCAGATATTTTTTACCTACTTGATAAAATATATGAGGAGAATGCAGATAGTACAGTAAGCTTTCATGATATGCGTATAGATGCAGAGATAGCTTGTAGGCAGAGTTTATGTACAAGCTTAACAGAGGATATAAGTTTGGAGGATATATATAATTATTTATATTATGTATATGGAGTCTCAAAGAGCCTATGTTCTATGTTAAAAAAGGAGGAAGAAAGCTTAGAATTAAAATTCGCCCAAAGAAGAAGAACGGTATATGAAATATATGAGCTTGCACTATTAATGGGCAAGAAGGTTGTATTTACATCAGATATGTATCTTGATAAAGAGATAATAAAGAAAATATTGTTAAAGTGTGGATATAATAATTTCGACAATATATATATATCATCAGAACTTGGTAAGAGAAAGGGTACAGGAAATCTCTATAAGGTTTTGATGGATAAATTGGGAATAGCTTGTGATGATATTATTCACATAGGGGACAATAAAAGTGCAGATATAGAAGGAGCAGAAAAGTGTGGTATACAAGCAATATATATACCAAGAACTGTAGATGTATTCAAACAAAAAGTAAATAATGCAGAAAAAAAATGTAGTGGATGTGGATGTATGATTGCAATGGCGGCAAATAAGTATTTTGATAATCCATATAGATATTTTCATCCAATGACTACTTACAATATGGATCCATATCTGATGGGATATTATGCGCTTGGAATGAATCTAGTTGCACAATTGCAGTGGATAGAATTTAATAGAGATAATAGAGGAAGGATTGTATTCACATCAAGAGATGGATACCTTATGTATAAGGCATATGATATATATAATAAATTCGCTTCTGCTAAAGGAGAAGCTATATATAAATATACATCCAGAAGGGCCATGCTTCCAGTAATGATGTCCAGTAAGGCAGATTTTATGAAGTTTCCTATGCAGATTACGAATTTCACACCTAACGAAGTGTGTAAAATATTATCGTTTTGTTCAGGAGAAATTAATAAAAATGAATTGAGCAAGAGATATAATATACAGTGGGACAAAATATTTGTGGATAAAGCAGAGTACCATTGCTTTATGGATATATATTATGAGCATATATATAATATACAGGCTCACAGGGAAAGTATAGAGCTTGTTAGGGAGTACCTATCAGACATAGAAGATCAGGATGCAATATATGATATGGGATATACAGCGACGATGCATTATGCTGTAACTAAGGCTACAAATAAAAAACCAAAAGCTCTTTATATACATACAGATATGGATATACATCAGTCTATGAGTAGAAAAGGTGATTTTTGTATAGATATGTTGATGCCGAATATACCATCAGTGTCTAGTATACTTAGGGAGTATATATTTTCGTCTACAGAAGGCTCATGCGTTGGATATGCAAGAGTTGAGAATAAGCCAGACTATATGTTGGAGAATGTGGAACATACATATAGTGATGTATGGCCATTGCATATAATGCAAGAGGCGGCACTTAGTTTTGTTGAAGAATTTTATGAAAAGTTTGCAGGGTATGAAAGATTTCTGGTAATGAGGAGAAGTGATATTATTGAGCCATTTGAGGATTTGCTGCAGGTAAAGACCAGAATGGATACTAAGGTGTTTAATTTGTCATATTTTGACGATGTTGATTCGGGAACATCACAGAGATTAAATGTTAGGGATTATTGGTTGCAGGTTTTACTGACACTTCCAGGAGGAGAAAACGATATATTTGGAAATATAAAAGACTTCCTTGAAGAAAAAAATAAAAAGGGCTTGGCGTATTGGGGAACAGGAAAAATATGTGAGGATATATTAAGAGTCCATAACATAAAAGTAGATGTGTTTTACGATAATAATCCAGCTAAGGCAGGTATGAGATGGCATAATGGTGTGATAAATAATCCTACAAATGTTTCGGAATTAAGAGATTATTATATAGTAATAGCATGCGCAGCTTATGCTGAAGTGGAAATGCAATTACAGAGGTTGGGTTTAGATAAGTACAAGGATTATGTAAGCTACATTGATATGTTTTAGGAAAGGTGTAAAAAATGAAATCTAAAAGAGACATAAAAACTATAGGTATATTTTATCATAGATATAGAAATGGTGGAGTAGAGAGAGTAATATCTCTCCTTATACCTGTGTATATTGAGATGGGCTATAGGATAGTACTGATAACAGAAGAAGAACCAAATAGCGAAGATTATGATTTGCCTAAAGAGGTGGAAAGAATTACTATCGGCGATACATGGAAAGTTATGGAAGGAAGTGAATCAAAAGAGGATAGAAAAAAACAGTTTAAAGCCGCATTAGAGGATTGTAAAATAGATGTGATTGTGTATGAGGCGCTTATGTCACCATTAGCATTCGAAGATATACAGTTGATAAATGAATGCGGTGTTTATAGTGTGGGATGTCAGCATAGTGTATTTTGCCATAATTTATTACATCTTAACTGGAATGATGAACAGATAAAGACATGTAAAATACTGGATAAGCTTATAGTTTTGTCTGAGATGGAAGCTACATATTGGAAAATGTATGGTGTGGAAGCTACGTATATATATAATCCACCTTTGGAAGAGGTAAAGGTAACACCTATGGAGCAGAGAAGGGATATTGTATGGATTGGAAGACTTGAAGCCACAGATAAAAGATATATGGATGTGGTGGAGATAATGAAGCTTGTAGTAAAAAAATATCCAACTTTAAAGCTTTGTATATTTGGAAATGGAACAACTTTTGAGGTAAGTGCATTAAGAAAAGCTATTATTAATAATGGGTTGGATGGTAATATAGAGTTTAAGGGATATATAAAAGAAGTGTCAGAAATATATAAAACAGCTAGAGTGCATCTTATGACATCTACATGTGAATCGTTTTCTATGGCGATATATGAGAGTAAGTGTGCAGGCATACCGTTAGTAACATACAATATGCCATATTTAGAACTGCTTTCTGAGGAAAAAGGTTATGTAGCAGTAAAGCATAATGACTATCAGAAGGCGGCTGATTCGATAGTTGAAATAGTTACAAATAAGGATTTGGAAGAAAGATTATCGCTGGAGGCATATGAAAGTGTTTTGAGTTATACAAGAGATGACTTGAAGGATAGATGGAATCACGTTTTTTCTACATTAGTTCAGCAGGAGGGGCAATTAGAAGCAGATAAAATGGATATGCTTATAATGGATACAATAAGACAGCATGCGGGAATTATGACATCTAAGTATAAAATACTAAGGGATATGTGTAGAGAAGTTATAGATGAAGGAATGATAGAAAGTGCTCTATATGCAAAAGAACAAGGAAAAGGAATAGTTGTATATCCATATGGCAAGGAAGGTAAAAGAGTAGAAGAATTGCTTAAGAATAATGGAATAACACTGGATTACGTGTTAGATAAAACTGCTGTTAGTGAAACAGTAAGAATTAAAAGACTTAATGAATTAGAAGAAGAGAATACAGCAAATTATTTGTATATAATAAGTAGTAGCAATCCTATGTATTATGATGAGATAAGGGAATACATTTCAAGATATGTAGAAGAAGAGAACATATATGATATGTGTCCAAGAGATGTATATGAAGAATCTATAACAGAAGGTTTGAAGATATGGTAAATAAAGAATAGGATAGGTGAATAGCTAATGGAATTAGCATTAGAAATGGATGAATTATATGAGAAATATAAGAATGATTTAGATAATTATACATATGAAAAGAAACAAGTTTATAGAGAAATCAAGGTAATAGGTATTTTTTACAGACGATATAGAAATGGCGGTGCAGAAAGGGTAATTTCCTATTTGATGCCATTATTTTTAAAAATGGGTTATAGGGTGATTTTGCTTACAGAGGAAGAGCCAACATCGGATGATTATATATTGCCAGAGGAGGTGAATAGGTATACAATATGCAATCATTATGATATAGTGTGTGGAAAAGAAAAGTATGAGAAAAGGGCAAATGAATTAATAAGAATTATTAATGAAACTAATATGGATGTTTTTATGTATGAGGACATAGATTCGCCTATGGCATATTGGGATAGTATGTTAGCAAATAAGTTGGGGATATATGTTATAGGTCATTGGCATGGTATGTTTTCTCAACCGCTACTTAAATTTGATTGGGTGATTAGGAGATTAGATGAAATTCGTATGTTTGATAAGTTGGTAGTATTGTCAAGTGCGGAGGTGGCATTTTGGAAAATATATGGTATAAAATCGAAATATATATATAATCCAATAGAACAGATTGAAGCTGAGAATGATAATAAAGAGAAGGAATATATCGTATGGATATCAAGATTGAATGACCCTGTGGTTAAGGGGTTTATGGATATATTTTATATAATGAAAAAAGTAACAGAGAAGTATAAGAATATTAAGTTATATATTTATGGAAAGTGGGAATTATTTGATGAAAAAATAACTAGAGATATTATTAAGAAATTTGATTTGGAAGATAATATTATAATGGGTGGCTATAAATCATGTCAGGAAGATATATGGAGAAGGGCTCGTATACATCTTGTCACATCAGCATCAGAATCATTTCCGATGATGGTGTGTGAGAGCAAAGTCAGAGGTATACCATTAGTTACGTATGATATGCCATATCTGGAGATTTTGAATGAACAAAAGGGGTACATATCAGTACCATATACAGATTATGATGGGGCTGCAAACGCAATATTAAGTATTTTAGACGATGAAGAAATGGAAAAACGTTTATCTGTAGAGGCTAGAGAAAGCTTGGGTTGTTTTACGGAGAAAGAGTTGATAAATAGGTGGCAATGTCTTTTAGAGGAATTGCAGTCAAATAATACATTCATAGAAGAAGAAAAACACAAAAAAGATATATTAGATTGTATAGGAGATTGTGTTGATGAGATGGCTATAAAAAGAAGTAAGATTATAGATATATTTCATCAGCTTACATATGCAAAAATGCTTAGAAAGGTTAAGTCTGCATATTTGAGAAAAAAGAAGATAGTATTATATCCATATGGTCAGGTTGGGAAGTACGTGGAAGGTATTTTAAAAGAAAATGGTATACAAGTGGATTATGTTATAGATGAAAATGCAACAAGCGATAGTGTTGCAGTTAAGAGATTTAATGATATAAAAGAAGAAGATTTAAAAGACAGATTAATTGTAATTTGCAATAATAAATTAGCTTATTGGGAAGAAATAAGATATAATTTAGATAGATATAACAAGCTTGCAGAAGTATATGATATTTGTCCTAAAGAAAAAATGGAAAAATCTGTTGCGGAAGGGTTATGTATATGGTGGTAGTATAATAAAAATGCATAAATTTAAATCGAAAAAAATAGCAAAATAGATTTAGGGTAAGAAAGGTATAAACGAAATGAAATCTAGTATAGGAATAAAAACTATAGGTATGTTTTACCATAGATATAGAGATGGTGGAATAGAGAGGGTAATGTCTTTGCTTATACCTATCTTTATGGATATGGGCTATGAAATAGTGTTGATAACAGAAGAACAACCAAATAGTGAGGATTACTATTTACCTAAAGAAGTAAAAAGAATTACAATTAATGATACATGGAAGGTTTTGTCTGGAGTTGAATCAAAGGAAGTTAGAAGGGCGCAGTTTAAAGCAGCGTTAAAAGATTACAAAATAGATGTGCTTATATATGAGGCGCTCATGTCGCCACTAGCATTTGAAGACATCCAGATAATTAATGAATGTGGAATATATAGTGTGGGATGTCAGCATGGTGTGTTTTGTCAGGGAATATTAGAATTTAACTGGAATGATGAACAGATAAAGGTATGTAAACTGTTAGATAGATTAATTGTATTATCTGAGATGGAAGCTGTGTACTGGCGAATATATGGTGTGGAGACCATATGTATTTTTAATCCTATGTCAGAAGGATTAGAAGTTATACCTATGGAAAATAGAAAAGATATAGTATGGGTGGGAAGATTTGATGCTACGCAAAAACAATATATGGATGTAATAGAAATTATGAAAAACGTTATTAAAAAGTGCCCCAAAGTAAAACTTTTGATGTATGGAAAAGGCACATATTTTGAAGAAAATATACTTAAACAAGCTATTAGTGATTATAAATTGGAATGTAATATTGAGTTAAAGGGGTATGTTAAAGATGTGTCAGAGATTTTCAAGACATCTATTATTCACTTAGTCACATCAGCTTTTGAATCATTTGCTATGGCAATATACGAAAGTAGATGTGCGGGTATTCCTTTGGTGACATATGATATGCCATATTTAGAGTTGCTTTCAGATAATAAAGGATATATTTCAGTAGATTATAAAGATTATCAGAAGTCAGCAGATGCTATAGTAGAAATATTACAAAACAGGGACTTAGAGCAAAAGTTGTCGCAAGAAGCAGTAGAAAGTATACAAGGTTTTTCAATGACAGAATTAGAATCTAAATGGCAGAGTGTGTTATGTGGATTGAGTAAAGAAATAATATATAATGGTAAAATAGATGAAAATAAAGTAAAGGTTATAGATGCTGTAAGAGAAATATGTGAAATGCAATCAGATAAATATCATAAATTATCAAGTACATTTAAGAAGATATTATTTGAGAGAGGACTAGGATATATAAAAAGGAAAAAAACAAGGGAAAAGGGAGTAGTCATATATCCTTATGGGGCAGAGGGTAGAAGGTTTAAGAAATATTTGAATAGCCATAATATAGAGGTTGATTACGTAATAGACAATAATGTATCAGATTGTGGTGTGCCAGTAAAAAATATATCAGATTTGGAACATGAGGACACAAGTAGATATTTGTTTGTTATTAGCAATTGCAATCCGTTGCATTATGATTTAGTCAGAGCGAATATAAAAAAATATGTAGATTGCGATAATATTATAGATATATATCCGAGCAATATAGAAAAAAAGGCGATAGTAGAAGGGTTAAGATTGTGGTAGTAGTTGATTTATATAAGGATAGAAATAATATATGAAGGTGAGACAAAAGCATGAATGTAGATGTAGATAAAGAGTTATTTAAGATGGGTATCTTTTATGTGCCTAAATTAATGCCAGAATATGGAGTGATTGTAGAAGATAGATTTTTATTTTTTACAAATAGAAATTCCAATATCTTAGTAAAATATGATATACATAAAGGTAATATAGTAAATATATATTATTTACCAATAGGTGATGTTGATGCGAGTTTTTTATTTAGTGGAATATATAATTACGGTGATAAATTATTCTTAATTCCAAGGCGTGCCAATAATATAGTGATATTTGACATAAAAAATGAGTGCTTTAGAGTAATAGAAGAAAATATATTAAGTAGTTATGATAAGGTGGCAAAACTTGGAGAAGCTATGATGGATGATAATTTTCTTTGGATTTTAAGCTTGCAAAAAAAACATATTTTAAAGTTAGATATGAAACAGGAAACTATAAAAGAGATATCAATTAATATAAAATGTTGCACAGATAAGCTGGTTATGCCATTCTTGAAAAATGGATGTATATATGTAACTAGTGGTGATGAAAGGGCAGGCATAAAAATAGATATTGATAAAGAAGAGGCTTTATTATGGGAAAATGGCGCAAACTTAGGAAATGTTTATATTTGTGATGACTTTGTTTATAGTGCTTGTATAAAGGAAGGATTAGTGAGTATACAAAAAAGACATCTGTATAAAACTGTTGCATCAGCTATATATTCAAGTAATTCATGTGAAGTTGGAGAACATGTCGATGGCTGGTTGTATGAAAAAATAGATGATAGAATAATTATTGTGCCAATGTATTCAGAGTACATACTAATATATGATATAAAAACAGGTATAATTAAAAAGATTGATTTATTTGCAGTTGGTGATGATTATATATATGGGCAAAAGAAAAGGCCGCACATAGCAACTAGTATATGTAGATATAACGAGGGTCTTTTTATCCTTATGAGTGGACGATATGAGATTTGTTATATAAATAATGATATTCAAATTGATAAAATATGGTCATTTGATATAGATGAGTATGTAATAGCAAAAAATGAATGTAAAAGACATTACGTATATGAAAGAAAAGGGCAGGAATTGTCATGTTTAAAAAAGATTAGCACTTTGTTTGAAAGAGTTCAGAACGAAGAATTAGAGTATGGAACGAATATACATAAATATATTATGGGGTGTTAGTTGGATTTGTAAAAAATAGTGTTAGTAATTAAAAGAGGTATCGTGATACGATACCTCTTAAGTTTATATGTAATTATGTGTTATCATTACATTTTTACTTTGTAAATACTAACTTGTAGTTCTTGCCACCGATAGTAGCTACGATAGTGTAGTCGCCCGCTGTAGCAAAACTTACATTTGTAGCTGTTGAATTAAATGTGAGGACGCCTGTTGTGGCATTGTATGAGATATTACCTGCTGATACTTGATATGAACGTGATTGCCCATTAGTAGTAACAGCTGTTAATGTACCTGTTGGTTTGTCAGTTCCTGTGAATGTATAAGAAACACTACCACTTCTAAGTGTCATTGTACGTGTAATAGCTTCTTCACCTTCAGCCCAACCAGATGTTACAGGTGTTGCCTGTACTGCATTATATGTAGTTGGATCTGTTACTGTATAAGCCATGTTATTATCATCAGTATATACTGTCTCGTATGTATACTCGAAAGTTGGATCTGTACCAGTCTTTGTCTCTGTTGTTACGCCCTCGCTAACAACTACAAAGTCATATACTACAGATAATTCTGGCTTAGCGATAGTTGCCTGTGCAGCTGTTATATCTTCGACATACTTATCCCAATCAAAACCAGTTTTAGTTTCTTCATCATACTTAGCATTTGCGATAGCTTTAATTTGGAAATCAGCTTTTGCAAATGTTCCATCTGGAGCTTCGTACTGTACATACTTGTGGCTTCCTGTAGTTGTATTTGTATCTGTTGACTGGAACTTGTTTGTAGCATCCTTTGCACCAGAAAGCACATAATATGCTTCCGCATTAGAGTCTGAAACTGCTGCTGCATTTGTGCCACTTACAATAGCCATGTACATAGCAGCTGTCTTGTTTGTTTCATCTGTTCCAACTGCTGTGAAATCGTCTGTTGAGCTAAATGTCAAGCCATGTTCAAGAGATGAAGTACCCTTTACTTCTACTTTAGCACTAACAGCTACAGGGAATGTTGACTTGTTAGTGATAGTTTGAGTTGCTGATGTGTTTATATATTTTGTAACAGCTTTTGTGTAAACAACCTTTGCAGTGATATCTCCTGATAATGCTGATAAGTCACTAGCTGTCAATGTAGCATCAGTTTTACCAGAAGCACCATCATATAATACATCTGTTGTATTAACAGTATATGTAGGTGAAGAATCTGAACCACCTACTGTAATGTATGTAGCAACCTTCTCTTTTAATAATGCGTCAGAGTTAGCTTCAGCGTATGTATCAACATATACCGTTCCGTTACATACATTAGCAGGAGCGCCAGCCATGTAATTAGCCTTGAGAGCTATTTCGGTAATTGCAGTAGTATTATCTCCAGGAGTAGCGAATGTAAGGTCAAAGAATGTTGCAAGATTACTAGCGTCAAGCTTTGTATACATACCCTCACCTGTTGGCTTACTCTGGCCATCTACAGCTGGTTGCCATACATAATATTTAAGTGCTAAACCAGCGAAATCGGATAATGTTTTATCATCACCATCAAAAAGTGCATAAAATGCTGTTAAAGAAGCAGCGGCATCTGAGTCGCCTAATACTTTGATAGATTTTACATAAAATGATGTACTAGCAGTAGCGTGAGCTACTGATGCAGCAGTGCCAGTTGTTGCAAAAAATACATTTGAGCTTCCATCCCAAACAGTACCGTCTGTATCATCTTTGTCATACTCAGGTAAAAGCTTATCAACATCGATTGTAAAATCATAAGTACCAGCATTGACAGCAGGGATAACACACTTTAATGAAGCCGGTGCTGTTGAATCGTCATTTTCAATTCCTGATGAACCAGTTCCAGTAACGCTTGTATCAGCGAATACTGCTGTGCTAGCTAACATTGTAAAAGTACATGTTAAAGCTAAAACTTTTTTAAAATTTTTTTTCATTTTTTGTCCTCCTTGACTTTGATTAATTTAAAATGTTTATAGTTACATATAGGGAAGTAGTAGATAACTCATTGTAACTATTGTCTAATAGATGATAGGTAAGTGGTGCTTTATACTTACCACTATCTAAATCTTTATCCAGCTTTATGTTTTTAAGTGTACTTCCAACAGGAATATGAGGAGATTTATATATTTCCTCACCTGTATCAGGATGGGATATAGTTACATACACAATGTTAGTATTATTTACTACATTTTTGATAGAGGCATCCTTAGATACTGACGTGCCATTCTCAAAGGTCCAATTAATGGTCATGTCGACTTCAAAGGAACCAGCATCAGTTTTTTCAGTATCATCGAGGTTTTCGATAACCTCTTTTACATTATCTGGAGTAACTACTACGTTAGCGGGTATCTTGTCTTCCTCACTCATAATAAGGAAGATACCTACCGCTATAATTATAAAGACAACAGGTAAAATGAATAAAATGGGAGAAAGAGTTTTTTTGTGACGGGTCTTTTCCATTTGCTCATTAATACGCTGAGTCGCCTTACTTTTTGACAAGCTATCACCGCCTTTCTATATACTAACACATATATTATCGGCAAAATGTATTCAAAGATTAATACTTTGTCTTATTTTTTAACTTGTATTTGTACACCCTATTTAATAGTAAGAGTATAGCATAAAGAGACATATTTGTAAAGAAAAAAGTAATGATTATTGGTTATATTATTTATTAAAAACAATGGAATTAGTTATAAAAATATTGTATACTTTAATTAGTTGATTTTCAGGAGGAAACAGAAATGAAAAAAATTATTTTGTTTGGTGCAGGTAAGAATGGAAGAGAAGCGATTGATTTTTTTGGAAAGGATAGTGTCGAATGTTTTGTAGATAATGATAAAAGCAAAATCGGAACAATATATTGTGACAAAAAAATTATTTCTATAAACGAATTGAAAGAAATATGGAAGGATTATAAGATTATTGTCACACCTTATCCTAGTAGAGATATTATAGAACAGTTATTCCATACAGGAATAAAAGAGGTTTGGACATATAAGCAGGGCTTAATAAAAAAATTTACTGATTATGTAAGAAATGTTGATTGGAAGAAGTATAAAAAGATATGTTGGTATTTGTCAGATGAATATGGAGAACCATTTTTTAGATTAATTCCTGAGGACATACAAGATAAGATTGAAATGGTAAATAAAGAACAGTTAGAGGCAAAGTATTTAGAACTTAATGGAGAATTTGAAAAATACTATGATGCGGTGGTAAATACATCACCTGAATTTTATATTGCAGATGAATGTTTTTTGAATAGAATAGTGAAAGGGATTGACAAGTACAATCCGTTCAAACAGATAAGTGTGTATCCGGAGGAACTGTTAATAAACGACAAATATGCTGATGGAGATGAGTCATTTACTGAAGAAGAAGTAAATAAAAAAAATGAAAATAATTATGAGAAATTTGAAATAATTAAGAAGTATGTAGATGAAGCAAAGGAAGAAGTACCGCTATTTAGTCTTATAGAAGTAGAAACGATTAATAGGTGTAACGGTGTATGTGAATTTTGTCCTGTAAATGCAAAGGACGATCCTAGAGAAAAGCATATTATGTCAGAGGAACTGTTTTATGATATAGTGCGACAGTTAGAGGAAATAGATTATAGTGGACGTATATCTTTGTTTTCTAACAATGAGCCATTTTTAGATAATAGAATAATAGAGTTCAGTAAATATTTGAGAGAACATTTAAAAATGGCACGTATATATTTATACACAAATGGTACTTTGTTAAATATGCAAAAGTTTACGGAAATTATATCGTATTTAGATGAGCTTATTATAGATAATTATACGCAGGACTTACATTTGATTAAACCTGTTGAGGAAATAAAACAGTATTGTGAGCAACATCCGGAATTAGTAAAGAAGGTTTCTATTGCATTGCGTAAACCAAAGGAAATAATGACTTCGCGAGGTGGAAGTGCACCAAATAGGCATGAACAGGTATCTTATCCAACTATGACATGTGCGACACCTTTCCAACAGCTTGTAATAAGACCTACTGGACAAGTTAGTTTATGTTGTAATGACCCGTTGGGAAAGCATACATTGGGTGATTTAACTAAGGAAAGCATACTTGATGTATGGTATGGAGAGAAATATAAAATGGTACGTAAAGCAATTGTGGATGGAAGAAAAAATATAGATATATGTCAATATTGCGATGCGTTTAATTTGTTTTAAAACAAGTGTAAAAGAATGGAGATAACATGAATAAAGAAAATATATTATTACTTCATATAGGTTCACCTAAAACAGGAAGTACAGCATTACAAAAGTTTTTTTGTGATAATAGAGAAAAGTTAGCAGAAAAAGGATGGCGATATCCAAGGCTTAAGGAAAGATTTTATTATTATGAAACAACTGACATAGATAAAAACAAGAATGGAAATTTGCTGTTTTTACAAGATGGTTGTGTATTGGGAGAAGGTGAGCAGTGGAGGAATGTCTGGAAGGCAATAAAAGAAGAATTGGCATGTGGGAATGTTATATTGTCATCAGAGGAAATGTTTGAAATTGAAACTGATAAATTATTACAATATGTAAAAGGTGAGTATAATAATGTAAAGGTTATTGTGTATTTAAGGTGTCAAGATGATTATATAGAAGCTTGTTGGAAACATTCAATTAAAGTAGGTGTGTGTAGTGATAATATACAAGAATGGAATCAAAAGATGTATAGTAGGGAACACAATATTAAGATGATACATTATTATGATAAATTAAAAGATATCGAAAGAATAATTGGAAAAGAAAACTTAATAGTTCGTCCATATGAAAAGGAGCAGTTTGAGGGTGAATGGAAAAATATAGCATCAGATTTTTTGAAATATATAGGTATTACAGAACTTACAGGCTTTAATGAAGTGCATAAAGAAAATATTAGTTATGAAGGTGCTGTATTAGAAACAAAGAGAATAATTAATTGTAATTATGGCAATATTAGTCCGTTTGATAAAGTTTACATAGATACTAATCTCTTTGTAAGGCGTGCTATGGAGAAGAATATGAATACTGAACATAGTCAAAAATATAGTTATCTTACTAAAGAAGAAAGAATGAAGATAGCAAATACTTTTGACAAAGAAAATAAACAAATTGCACAGGAATTTTTGTGTCGAAGTGATGGGATATTATTCTATAATAATGAAAAAACATATGATGAGTACGTGGTTGATTATAAGCAACTGTTTGATTTTTCGATTAAAATGTTAGGGAGCATGATAATTGAACATAATAAAAGGATTATAGTTGAAAATACATCATTTAGACTTATGGAGTTGAAATTACAGGTTATTTCTTCGGGGAGAGATATAGTATTGTATGGTGCGGGAGAGAGATGCCGATGGCTACTTTATAACACAAAAATTATTGGGTTTAAGATTGTTGATAACGATTTGCATAAGCAAGGAAAACTGTTAGATGAAATAATTATAGGAAAACCAGAAGAATATATTGATAAAAATAAATATGTAATAATTGTGACTTGCAGACAGTCTGGAGAGATTGAACAACAGTTAAAGAGTTATGGTTTAGTAGATGGACAGGATTTTATATTGATGAGTGATTATATTTACTAGATTTTACAAATGAGGAGAGATTTTTTCTCTTCTCATTTGTATTAATGAATAGATGATAGTAACTATTTAGTTATTCAAATTTTATGAGTTTAATCTTATTTTGTATTTAGGATAACATAGTGTATTAATGGTAATAGCAAATTTATACATTGATAATCATAATGGCAGAAGAGTAAGGATTTACATATGGTAGTGTATATGTTAAAATACTTGCGTAAAAAAAGTCTTGTAATGGTGATAACTGTAATTGAGGAGCAAGTTATGTTAATAGATAAAATTAGATGTGAATGCAAAAGTGTAATTAAATCTGTGTTATTATTTATCATAATGATGGTTGTTTGTGTTGTTATCAGTTTTATGCTTCAGGCTTCTATGGGACAAATTGAAAAATGGATTACAAAATGGCCTAAAGAATTATTGGCATTATGTGGAATCACTAAATTAGGTGTTAAGAATTTAAAGATAACACCTTTTTATATGATGCTTATAATAACTAATATTATAGCTATATGTAGATGTGCGTCTGTTGGCTCGGAATTTATGGTTAGTGATATGGAAAGCGGAAGGGTAAAACAGTATATTAATCAGCCTTTTAATAGAAGAGAAATCTATTGGATAAGGGTTATTATTTCATCGCTTATAGCAGTTATACATTGGATAATATATTTTTTGTTTGAGTTATTTTTTACAAGATTTATGTGCAAAAAGTTAGATATAGTTTCAAAATATGAGTTGGAAGCTATAAGAGGTATGTTTGGAAAAAGTGTGGTGTGTGTGCTGTTAGTATTTTCAATTTGCTTACTTTATAGTATGAATGAAAAACGAAAAATGTCTAATAGTAATTTTTTGTCCTTGATTTGTATATGTTCCTTTGTGGCAGGAAATATGTACAAAATTTTTGAATTAATAGGTTATTATATGCGAAGGCAACAGATAAATGATAAGTCAGTGATGTTTGTGGCAGACCGATTAGAAAGAATTAGATTTTTATTTCCTTTTACGGCGCTTAATCCGTTAAATTCAGAAAAACATCCTTTGCCAGATGGAATATGGATATGGTGTATAATTATTACTATTGGATTGCTCGGATTGAGTCGATATATATTTGGTAAGAAAGATTTTGCGTAAATAAATTGACATAAAAGAAAAGGTAAAGGTGAAGCAGTGGTGAAAGGTAAGATGACTCATTTAGATAAATTAGAAGTAGAGGCTATATATATTATGCGAGAGGTAGTGGCTGAGTGTGAGAAACCAGTTATGTTATATTCTATAGGTAAGGACAGCTCTGTTATGCTACATCTTGCTATGAAGGCGTTTTATCCTGAGAAGCCACCATTTCCTTTTATGCATATAGATACTAGCTGGAAATTTAAGGAAATGTTAGACTTTCGTGATAGAGTAGCAGACAAATATGGGATAGAGATGCTTGTATACAGAAATGAGAAGGCTATAGAGCAGGGGATTAATCCGTTTGACCATGGCTCTGCGTATACTGATATTATGAAAACACAGGCATTGAAGCAGGCACTTGATAAATATGGTTTTACGGCTGCGTTTGGCGGTGGTAGAAGAGATGAAGAAAAATCTAGAGCCAAAGAGAGAATCTTTTCGTTTAGAAATGAAGAACATGCATGGGACCCAAAGAATCAGCGTCCTGAGCTATGGGATATATATAATACAAGGATACATAAGGGCGAAAGCATGAGAGTGTTTCCACTATCGAATTGGACTGAAAAGGATATATGGCAATATATATGTCGCGAAAATATAGATATAGTTCCATTGTATTTTGCTAAGGAAAGACCTGTTGTATACAGAGATGGCAATATTATCATGGTGGATGATGAAAGGATGAAACTTCGTGCTGATGAAGAGATAGTTATGAAAAAGGTTCGATTTAGAACCCTAGGATGCTATCCACTTACAGGAGCGATAGAGTCAGATGCTGATACGCTGGAAGCTATCGTAGCGGAAACTCTTGGGGCTGTGTCATCTGAGAGGACAAGTCGTGTTATTGACCATGAGGCAGCAGGTAGTATGGAGAGAAGAAAGAAAGAGGGATATTTCTAAGATGAACGATTTGCTTAAATTTATCACATGTGGTAGTGTGGACGATGGAAAGTCAACTCTTATAGGACATATGCTATATGATGCGAAGCTTATATTTACGGACCAAGAAAATGCGTTGATATTGGATAGCAGAGTGGGAAGCCGTGGTGGAGAGATAGATTATTCGCTTTTGTTAGATGGTCTTATGGCTGAGCGAGAGCAGGGAATAACTATAGACGTAGCATATAGATATTTTAATACAGAGAAAAGAAGCTTTATAGTGGCAGATACTCCAGGGCACGAAGAGTATACAAGGAATATGGCGGTAGGTGCATCCTTTGCAGATTTGGCTATTATCTTGGTGGATGGCTCAAAGGGATTACTTACACAGACACGAAGACACGCTAGGATATGTGCATTAATGGGTATAAGACATTTTGTGTTTGCCGTTAATAAGATGGATTTAGTATCTTATGATGCGGAAGTGTTTCAAAAGATAGAGCTTGATATACGAAAGCTTATGGTGGAGTTTAAATATGCTACTTTGTGCGTATTGCCAGTATCTGCAACAGAGGGAGATAATGTGACTACACCATCTAAAAATATGTTATGGTATAGAGGGGCTACATTATTATCATATTTAGAAAATATAGATGTTTCAAAGGAAGAAAGCAAGGAAGGGTGTATACTTCCAGTTCAGAGAGTATGTAGACCAAATGCGAATTTTAGAGGATTTCAGGGTCAGATTGTACAGGGAAAGTTATCTGTAGGAGATAAGGTTAAGGTATTACCTAGTGGACAAACAGCTTGTCTAAGTAGTATGTATGTTACGGATAAAGCTATGGATACATGTATTGAGGGTCAGGCGGTTACAGTTTCTATTGATAGGGAGATAGATATATCCAGAGGGTGTGTTATCACTACAGAGGAATCATTGTCAATTGGAAGACTTTTTAAAGCAAGTTTATTATGGATGGATAATGATGAACTCATAGAAGGTAGAAGTTATCTGTTAAAGCTTGGTGGGAAAATGGTTCCGGCTACGGTACAGAAGCTTCATTATCAGATAGATGTAAATACAGGTGAAAAAAAGTTGATAAAAAAGGGGCATAAAAACGAGATAATTTCTTGTGATATAAGTGTGTCGGAAAAGATAGTTCTTCAAAACTTTGAAAAATGTATGGCTATGGGAAGATTTATCCTTATAGATAGAGTTACGAATATGACATCGGCCTGCGGAAGGGTTGAGTATGTGTTGAGACGTTCTGATAATCTTACATATCAAAATATGGATATAACAAGGGATATCAGAGCTGAAATGCTTGGACAAAAACCGGTGACATTATGGTTTACGGGTTTGTCAGGTTCTGGTAAATCAACTGTAGCCAATGCAGTTGAAAAGGAATTGGTAGCTATGGGGAAACATACGATGATACTAGATGGTGATAATGTTCGTATGGGTTTAAATAAAAATTTGGGATTTACTGAAACAGACAGAGTAGAGAATATCAGAAGAATTGCAGAGGTGGCAAAGCTTATGAATGATGCGGGTCTTATAGTGCTTGTATCTGCCATATCGCCTTATAATGTAGACCGGGCTAATGCCAGAGCTATAATAGGTGATGCTTATAGGGAAATATATATAAGTACGCCACTTGAGGTGTGTGAGAAGAGGGACGTGAAGGGCCTTTATGCTAAAGCAAGACAAGGTCAGTTACCAAATTTTACAGGTATATCAGCACCATATGAAGTGCCTAAGGATGCAGAGCTTAGCATAGATACATCACTTATGGAGCTTGAAAGGTCGGTAGAAAAGATAGTTAAGCTATGTTGTGTATAAATAATTAAAGGGTTAATTGGAATATATAATGGTGGATACGTAAGTGAAGGATTTATTTGAATTAGTAAAACAAATGTTTAAAATAGGATGTATAGGTTTTGGTGGTGGTAGTGCTCTTATACCTGTATTAGAAAGAGAAACTGTTACGAAAAAGGATGTTATTTCAAAATCAGAGTTTGACAAAAACGTTGTGGTTGCAAGTATAACACCAGGTGCGTTACCAGTAGAAATAGCATCTGGTATCGGGCTGTCAGCTGCATCTTATTTGGGTATGGTGCTTAGTGCTGTAGCCATGGCACTTCCAGGAGTAGTGATTACTATATTGCTTTTATCACTATTTACAGGTGTAGAGACACAGGCATTAAATATCATAAATTATGTAGCGGTTCCTGTGTCTGTGTACATTATATATATGTTACTTTTGTATATTAAAAAAGCAGTTTATATAGGTGATAAAGATATTTCAGTCAGAGACAAAACATTATATATTTTGACGGTACTGATAGTATTTGCTCTAAATGCGGGCAAAGAGATTGAAGCACTTACAGGTAGTGATGTTCTTATGTTTTTTGATCTATCTTCTATACAGATACTTGGAATGGCTTTTTTTGTCATAATATTTAATGGAAGTGGTATTAAGTTATGGAAAAGTATACTTACAGTAATATTGTGTGCATCTTATGCTGTTTGTGTAGGAAAAAATAATATAGATTATCCTGCTGTGGAAAATGGATTAAAAACATTTATGATATTGTTTGGGACTGGTAGTTTGTATGTAACGTTTAAAGAAGACAGTAGTTCTTGGGATGTAGATTGGAACGGGCTATGGAGGTGCTTGGCTGTTTGGATAGGTGTTTTGTTTGTGTTGCTATTGCCAGCTTTGTTGATGGTTGATGATATATGGCCATTCGTAGGCAGAGGGTTATTGTCATCGTTTATGTCATTTGGTGGTGGTGATGCTTATTTGTCTATGGCTGATGGTGTATTTGTGCAGTCAGGAATGGTGTCAGAAGCTATATTTTATGGACAATTAGTCGTTATAGTAAACGTATTGCCAGGCTCTATATTATGTAAAACTCTTTCTGGTATCGGTTATTTGATAGGTTACGGAATATCAGGTAATGTTATGGTAGGTATAGCAATGGCAATTGGTGGATTTGGTATCAGTATATTTGGTTCGTGTGCTATATCTATTACATGCTTACATTTATATTCGGGATTGCAAAAGCTACGTGTTTTTAATATTGTTGGTCGATGGATAAGGCCGATTGTTGGTGGAACTTTGCTTAGTATATGTTTGTCGTTGATAGTAGGCATAGTATCGAATTTTTAGGGAAGATGGGTATTAATAATATTTCATATTATAGCAAATAACAGTTTGATATTTGTTGTAGGAGACGTAAAAATGGATATAAATAAAGAATTAGATGATATAATTTTTAAATATGATTTAGATAGATGTTATCCTAAGTATAGAGAGAAATATAAAGCAGAAGCTGTTTTAACAGAGATGATTTCAGAAATATGCCGTGATAAAATAAATACATTATGTGTATGTGCAAATATGTTGGAAGTAGATATTATTAAACAAATATCTCAGGGAATTGTTTACATAGAATGCATATCGTTTAAGAATAAGGATTTTAATATATTAGAAAATGTTCAATGGGAAAAGTATAATAAAATATATATAGTATCGTATGAACAATATGCTTGTATATCTGAATGGCTTTCAGAACAAAATATACATTATGAGTGGTTTTATGATATTATACAAGAATATGGTTGTTTTTTAGATGAAGACTTTTATAAATTTAATATAGACGAAAGTGAGCAGTTCTTTGTAAATTGTTTTCCAGGTAAAGAGGAGAGAAGAAATAATATACAATTGGAGTTATATAAATGTCAAATAGAATATGAAAAGGCGCAAGAATTTAAGAAAAAGAGTTTTGAACTAGAAAAATGTTTGTTTCTGTCATTGTATATGAGAAACTTCGCTTTAGCTGATTTGTATTTTCAAAAGCTTAAAAAGGTAGACTTAAGATTTGAAAAATCAAATGAGGAAATTAATGACCTATTATATAAAATAAAAGAAATAATTAATAAAAAACAAAATAAGGATATAGTGTTGTATTGGATGGATGCTATCCCTTATGAAGATTGCGGCGATATGCATTATGTACAAGAACAGATGAGAAAATCTGTTGTATTTGAGAATGCATTCACATCAACTCCTTATACGTTTGCGACGTTTAAAAATATGTTTTTAGGAAAATATATTGTTGATGATAGAGCATATCAGATAAGGAATATAAATATTTCAGATAGTGAGACATTAACTTTATTAAAGGAGCAAGGATATAATATTAAGTCAATAAGCGGCTACATGAGGTGGCTTAATTATGAATATTGTTCGGTCAAAAGGCATGAATTGCTTGATTCATGTTCGATTATTTTATGGGATTTGCTTAATAATTTAGTGAACGAAGAGAGAAAGACTTTTTATATTGTACATATGTTAGTGGAAGGACATTATCCTTTTTTAAGCTCTCAAATGTCGCAAGATAGTATAAAAAATAACAGGTTACGATATATACAAGGAAGGAATTGGATTCTCAGTTAAAGTTTTATGATAATTTTCTAAGTGAAGAATCGTTTCGTATATATATGAGTGATCATGGGCAACGTGATTTTTGTACAAGGTATCATATTATATTTGCGGTATATAATAGATGTTTAGGAAGTAGAGTGATTAAAGATATGTTTTCTGTTAATGATTTTGTGAAGATAATTAAACAGATATTAGAAAAGCATAATATAGATGAGAGGGAATTAAAAAGAGAGTATATAAAGGTACAAGATATTGATAAGTATAATCCTAAAATAATTAAAAGAATATTAAAGGATAAGAATACACCTGATATAGATTTACTCGGATATAAAGGAGTAATTACTTGCAATGAAATGAATATTAAATTTAGGAATGGTCAGGAGTGGTTTGTATATCGAGATGGCGTTAAATATGAACCAGTATTATGGATGGAACACATCTATTCAAATCCTGAAGTAGAATTATCACGTAGATGCACGGAAGAATATCCAGAGGAAATTGTTAATGATGAATTATTTAAGTATTTTAGAGAAATATATAAATTGTTTGATAAGTATTATATTAAATTAAAAAAATATATGGAAATAATTTATAAGGAATTAGATAAATATCCCTGCAATAGTGTGGCTATTCGTATGGGGGAGAGCATTCCGTTCATTTGTTTGCAAGAATGAGCGAAAAATATAAGGCTAAAATAGCGTATTTTATTGATGATAATAAAAATTGTGCATGTAAGGACTGTGGAATACCTGTAATTACGTTGAGTGAGTTGCCAAAAGAAAATATATGTGCAATTATTCTTTCATCATATGATTATCTTAATATGTTAAGAAGGGAATCAAAACAATATCCTAAAAATATAGATGTAATAGATATATATTCTGTGTTAGAAAAAAATAGAATATATTGTACAAAAAGCTTCTATATGGATATTAGGTTAGATGATGAAGATTATGATGTTTTTTTTTCACTCGATGAAGTAGAATAATTTGCGTATTGAAAAGGAGAAGGGTAAGATGCAAGGAGTATTATATTGGATAACAGGACTATCTGGAGCTGGTAAAACTACAATAGGAAATAAACTATATTATGCATTAAAAGAAAAGTATGATAATACAGTATTATTAGATGGAGATGTATTAAAAGAAATTTTTTGTGACATTCCAGGATATTCTAATGATGAAAGGAGAGAACGTGCAAAAAAATATGCAAGATTGTGTAAAGCTCTTACAGATCAAGGCTTGATTGTGATATGTTGTACCATTGCTATGTTTGACGAGGTACGTGATTGGAATAGAAAAAGCAATAAAGGATACGTAGAAGTTTTTCTGGATGTTCCAATGGATGTTATTCGTTCTAGAGACCAAAAAGGTATGTATTCCAGATATGAAAAAGGTGAGTTTTCAGAAGTGGCAGGATTGGATGTTGATATAGAATTTCCTAAGAATCCGGATATTACATTGAAGAATGATGGCTCAATTAGCGTATTAGATTGCGTAAAAACAATTATGGAATATCCAGTTTCGTTTTTAAGAGATTTTGATAGAGATACAGAATATTGGAATAATTATTATCATTCGAAGCCAGATATAGAACGCCCTTCTTTATTTGCTATTGAAGTTGCAAAAAATATACAAAATGGAAATTTGATTGAATTAGGATGTGGCAATGGAAGAGATAGTTTGTATTTTGCATCAAAGGGAATAAATGTTACAGCCATTGATGCATCGGATTATATTATTACTAGTTTAAAAGAAAAGTATGCGTCAGATGAAAAGTTGACATTTATCTGCGATGATTTTTGTTGTACTAAGGCACTATTTATGGGTCAGTATGATTACTGTTATAGCCGCTTTTCTATTCATGCAATTACAGAAGAACAGCAAGAAGAGTTGATAAGTAATGTATATGAGGCGTTAAAAGAAGGTGGAAAATTTTTTATTGAGGTTAGAAGTGTAAATGATGAATTGTTTGGTAAAGGAGAAAAGATAGGAAGAAACGCATTTAAATATGATGGACATTATAGGAGGTTTATAGTAAAAGAAGAATTAGAAACTAGTCTTAGAAATAAAGGTTTTTTAGTGAGTTATTCAAAAGAAAAAAAAGGTTTTGCGCCATTTGGGGATGCTGACCCATTAGTTATTAGGATAATTGCGGTAAAAAGTGTATAAAGTAAAGAAGTATAAAATACGGGTAATTAAGACAATGACGTGAATACAAAGGAAATAGTGGAGTTAATGGTTTACATTATAGTGAAAGATGGGAGAAAATATGTTTGATATAGATGAAGCATTAGATAAAATAATTTCTAAATATGGATTAGATGAGTATTATCCTCATTTTCAAAAGGCAAAAGAAAGTGAAAAATTATTAGAAACATATATAGGAGGTCATCGCATACGTAAAGAAAATATATTATTTCTTTGTAATGATCAGATGGAGGTTAATATTGTTACAGACATTGCACGAGGCGATGAATTAATAGAAGCTGTTTTGTACAAGAAAATTAATCAGGATTTTCCATGGAATAAATATGTAAAGATTTATATTATGTCTTATGAAAAGTATAGTGAAATGTCAGCTTTTTTGAAAGAAAAAAAGGTTGGATTTGTGTGGATATATGATATTTTTAAAGAGAATAATTATGATTGGGATAGAGAATTTTATAAAAAACATTTAAATAATTATTTAGAAAACTTTGTAGTATGGAATGACATTGGGTGGCGAAATTTAGTACAAATGGAATTGTATAATTGCCAGCAAAATTGTAAAAAAGTAAAAGACGAAAGAATCAAGGATGAAGAATTAAAAAAATGTCTTTATTTGTCGTTGTATATGAGAAATTTTAAAAAGGCAAATTATTATTTTAGTAAACTAGAAAAGAAAGATGTAAGAATAAAAAACGCTAACAGAGAGATAAAAAAACTGTTGGAGGAAATAAAGAATAGAGTAAGACAAAATAGAGAAAAAAATATAGTTGTATATTGGATGGATGCTGTATGTTATGAAGACAGTAAAGATATGCAGTATTTACAAAAGAAGATAAAGGAATCCGTTAATTTTGAAAATGCATTTACAACTACACCATATACAACTTCAACAATGAAGAGTATGTTTCTAGGAAAATATTTGGTAGATGATAAAGCCTATAAAATAAATAAAATAGATGTAGATGATAGCAAAATATTAACGTTACTAAAGGAGCAAGGTTATAATATCCAATATATAAGTGGGTTAAGGAAAATGTTTCCTTATGAGTGCTGCACATCAAAAAGATTAGAAATCTATGACGCTTGTTCAGTTGTTTTATGGGATTTATTAAATAATATGATTAATCAAAAAAATAAAACTTTTTATGTAGCGCATATATTATCAGAAGGACATTATCCATTTTTGAGTTCGCGTATGACAAGAAAAAGTTTATCGTTTAATGAGATGAGGTATATTCAGGGACTAAATGAAATAGATGAACAACTGGAGTTTTATGACCAATTTCTTAATGAAGAGACTTACTGCATATATATGAGTGACCATGGTGGAGCAAATTTTTCCACGAGATTCCATATTATATTTTCAGTATATAATAAGTATTTAGAAAGCAAAGTTATTAAAGATATGTTTTCTATTATTGATTTTGGAAAGACTATAAATCAGATAATACAAATGTCTTATATAAATGAAAATGAATTAAAAAGGGAGTATGTAAGAATACAAGATGTGGATTGGTATAATTCAGAAACCATCTGGAAAAGAATGATTAATAAGGTTACACCAAATATATCAATGATTGGATATAAGGGAGTAATTACTAGTAAAGAAATATATATAAGATTTCGTAATGACCATGAGTGGTATGCATTGCGTGACGGAGTAAAAGAAGAACCTGCTTTGTGGAATAAAAAGACTTATTTAAATAATGAGATGAAAAGATTGCGTGAATTTGTAGGGGAATATCCGATTGATATTATTGATGATGAAAAATTCAAGTATTCTAAGTACATGTATAAGTTGGTGGAAAAGTATGATAATTATGCAAGAGAATATAAGAAGAGGTATATGAAAATAATTTGCAAAGAATTAGATAAGTATCCAACTAACAGTGTGGCGATTCGCATGGGGGGAGACCATTCAATGAACTTATATAATTTATTGAATGAAGAATATAAGGATAAAATATCATGTTTTATTGATAATAATAAAAAATGTATATGTAAAAAATATGGTAAACCTATAGTTACGTTAGATGAATTACCAAAAGGAAATATACAGGCAATTATTCTTTCGTCATATGACCATCTTAAAACGTTAAGGAAGGAAGTTAAACAGTATACTGAAAATATAGATGTGATAGATATATATGTGTTGTTAGAGAAAAATGGTATATATTGTACACAGAATTTTTATATGGATATTAAACTAAAGGATGAGGATTATGATGTAGGATTTCCATTTGAGGATTTTGAGTAAATATTCTATAGTAAGGTATATTTGGATTGTATAAATTGTAGTTATTTTTGGTAAAAGTATGAAAATGATATTATACATAGGGTGAAAGCATGGATGTTCAAACAAGTTTAAAAAAAGAAATAATAACATATTTAGTTACTGGTGCGACAGGATATATCGGTCTGAATACGATAAAAATGTTACACAAGAATGAAAAATATACTCAAGAAAATATTAATATTATTCTTCATTGTCGTAATAGAGCAAAATATGAATCTATGTATGGGGATATGGAAAATGATAAAATATTTCCTATATTTTGCGATATATCAGATATAAAGGAAACTATTGAGAAACGTAAACAGGTAGGTTGTTGTGAGAAAATAGATTACATCATACACTGCGCATCTAATACTATGTCTTCATATATGATCTCAAATCCAGTGGAAACTATAGATGGCATAGTTGAAGGGACAAAAAGTGTTCTTGAGTTAGCTAAAGAGCTGAACATAAAAGGCATGGTATATTTATCTTCTATGGAAGTTTATGGTGATATTTTATGCACGCCAGGTAACCGCGCAACAGAAGATATGCTAGGATACATAGATATATTAAAACCACGAAGCTCGTATCCATTAGGCAAGCGTATGGCAGAAGGATATTGCGCAGCATATGCCAATGAATATGGAGTACCTGTAAAAATAGCTAGATTAGCCCAAACCTTTGGAAAAGGAATCTTGCCTAATGAAAATCGTTCCTTTGCACAGTTTGTACGTGCGGCAGCAGAAGGAAGAGATATTGTATTAAAGACAGAGGGCAAGTCAATTGGCAATAGTGTGTCTATAGAGGATGCTATTGATGCTATTTTCTTCTTATTAGAAAATGGTGAAAATGGACAGGCATATAATGTAGTTAATGAGAGAAATACTATGTCCATAAAAGATATGGCAGAATTGGTGGCTCGCATTATAGGGGAAGATAAAGTGAAAGTTGTTTTTGATATTGAAGATAAATCAAAAACAGGTTATGCTGCAGATACTTATCTTTATATGTCAGGAGAGAAGATGAGAAGACTTGGATGGGAAGCGAAAAAGGGTATTGAAGATATGTTTGTTGATGTATATAATTCAATTTAATTTCATTGAAAAACCATAGAAATTATGCTATTATTCAAGTAGCATAATTTCTATGGTTTATTTGTGGAAAGTTCTAAATTTATTTGTGTATTTATTTTAAGAAAGAAATCTATGCTATATTTCAATCAAATGAAAAAGCAGAAGATTTCTGTTTTTATATTTAATAACTTGTAGTAATATCAAAGTATGAAGGTATAATATTTGTATAAAGAAGTAGGAGATGTTATATATGGACTTGGTGAAAATCGTAAAAGAATTAATTTCATATCCTACGGAAGCAAATTGGTTTGAATTTAAAGAAAACTGGTATGAGCCGTATGGGATAGGAGAATATATATCGTCATTATCTAATGCTGCTGCACTAGAAGGTGAAGAGTATGGATATTTGGTATGGGGGGTGAATGATAAAAGCCATAAGATAGTAGGTACAACATTTGATTATAGGGTTGATGTAAAAAATGAACCTTTGGAGCATTATCTTGCAAGACAGGTTATGCCAGATAATAATTTCTTTTTTCAGGAAGTGATTATAGATGGGAAAAGAGTGGTTGTTATGGTAGTGCCAGCAGCTTCAAAGATACCAACAGGATTTGATGGGAATAGGTATTTAAGAATTGGCTCGAGTAAGGTAAATTTAAATAAATATCCAGAACGAGAGTCAAATTTATTTTATGTGTTAAGAGTAGGTTTGCCAACAATATGCAACACGGAATCTGAGTATCAGGATTTAACATTTGATAAGTTATTTGTTTATTATGCAGCTAAGGGTGTTGCGTTAAATAAAAGAAATTTTAAGAAAAACCTTGGATTGTTGACTGAAAGTGGAAAATACAACCTGTTGGCACAATTAATTTCAGATGACAGTCATATTCCGATTCGTTTTGCCATATTTAAAGGTACAGATAAAGCTTCGGTGATGTATTCTGTAAGAGAATTTGGTAATACTTGTCTTTTGTTTTCGCTAGATAAGGTATTGGAATATGGAGAAGTTCTAAATGTTCCGCAGGCGGATGAACGTGGCCGTAAGGTTGAACGTAAGGAAGTACCATTATTTGATGAAGAGGCATTTAGAGAAGCTATTATAAATGCTTTTGTTCATAATCAGTGGACTACTGGAAATGCTCCTATGATTACTGTATTTAGTGATAGAATAGAAATATTATCTCGCGGTAAGATGCCACCAGGACAGACAGTTGAAGGATTTTATGCAGGAGAATCAGTACCTGTAAATCAAAAACTTTCGGATATGTTTTTGCAATTGCATATAAGTGAGCGAACTGGACGTGGTGTGCCAAAGATTACTGAGGTGTACGGAAAGGAAATTTACGAATTTAGGGAGAATTCCATAGTGGTTTCGATACCGTTTACTAGGGTAGAGAATGATGTTAATACCCCAGTAGGTACGAAAATGACCCTAGATGAAGAAAAAATAACCCCAGATAAAGACGATATGACCCCAGATGAAGAAATGATAACTTTGGATAATGATAAAATTAGACGAAAAAATTCTTCAAAATATATTTTGGAGTATTGTGTTAAACCGAGAAATATATTAGAAATTGCTGAAATGCTTGGACTTAAAGAAAAAAAATCTGCGCGAAGGCATATAAGACCACTTGTGGAACAGGGAAGATTAGCAATGACAATTCCTGATAAGCCAAATAGCAAGAATCAAAAATATATTACAATAAAATAATAATAGAGATATTATACGAGAAGTATATGTTATATCGAAATGGAGAACGTAATGAATACTAAAAAGTACAAATTAACAATTTCATTATTAGCATCAAACAGAAAGGATACATTGCCAAAGACTTTAGAATCTCTAAAGCCTATTCTTGATAATGTGTCAAGTGAGCTTATTGTAGTTGATACAGGTTGTGACGAGGATTTATTAGAAATCGTGCGCCAGTATACAGATAAAATCGAGAAGTTTGAGTGGTGCAAAGACTTTGCCAAGGCCCGTAATGTGGGAATAAATAAAGCTCAAGGTGATTGGTTTATGTTTATCGATGACGATGAATGGTTTGAAGATGTCACTGAGTTTATCGAATTTTTTAATAGTGATGAGATGATGAAGTATAATTATGGAAAATACTTAGTAAGAAATTATGACAATATGGAAGGAACATCTTGGTCTGATTCTATTGCAGGTAGAATGTTTAGATTATTTGAGGGTACTAAATTTATAGATGCTGTTCACGAACGTCCGGTTAATATAGCTGGTCCAACAAAGGAGTTTGTTTCTTATGCTCATCATTATGGTTATGTATATAAGACAGAGGAGGATAAAAGAGCTCATGTAAAGAGAAATACAGAGCTTTTACTAGAACAGATAAAAAATGAACCAGCACAAGCAAGACATTATTGCCATCTTACGCAGGAATATAATAATATAAAGGAATATCAGAAATCTTTGGAATATGCATTGGAGGGAATCAATAATGCAGATATGTCCATACGAGATAATATTAAAGATGTACCAGGTCTATACGGAAATGTTATTTGGGTGATGATAAATCAGTTTAGGTTTGAAGAAGTGATAGATAAATCTCAAGAATATTTAACAAGTCCTTATATAAACGAGATGGGAAAGCTAGCTTTATTTGGATTCTGTGCTACTGCTTCATATAAACTGGAAAGATATAGAGACAGTATAGAGTATGCAGAAAATTTTTTTGAAATGGTAGATTATTTTGACAAGAATCCTAAATATGTATATGAACAAGATGCCACGTTAATCTCTATTTGTCTATTACCAGAAAATATTGAAAGGATAACAGGTATAGCCTTTGCAGCGGGCATAATGCTAGAAGATATTAATAAGGTAGAAAAATATGCAAGACTTATGGATAATGGACCTAGAGCATTAGTGGATGCAGAAAAGTGTATGAAGATTCTTGCTAGGTTAGTTATGAATTTGTTGGGATATAAGAAAGAATTTATAAATATACTAAATAAAGTGGCTTTAAATAGAATATATTTTTCTATATGTATAAGTACGATTGAAGAAGAAAAACAGAAAAATATGCAAGGATTCTTGTATGCAGCAGATATATTGGACGAAGTGGATTCTGATAATAGCTACATATTATACATGAAGATTATTAGCAATAGGGATACTGATGTTAAGATGTTAGAAGAATTGTATGATAAAGCAATTTCTAGTATTAATGATATCATTAATTTAGATCATATTTTTTGGACAATTGCTATTCAAAGAAAGATAGATATAGGCAAGATGATAGTTAAAAAACCTATGAATAGATGGATAGAAACTATAGACGAATGGGCTGTCAGGGCTAAACTCAAAGAAATAGTAGAAAAAACACAGGATTTATCAGTTGTGGTTAATGCTGATAGTATGCATATGAAATATTTTAATATGATGATTGCAGAAGCTTTTTTTATTAGAAAGAAGCTGGAAGGAATATCTTTTGAAGAACTAAGGATGGATGTTATTAGATATGCAGATGCCGTAAAAAGATTTTATGCAGTGATATATAGAACGGAAATTTTTAAAGAGTGTTTTACTATACTACCATCAAGATGTCAAGTGGCTATAATTTTAGAACAGGTTATAAATGAAGGGGGAGATAAATTGGATGGAAGATTAGATTATTGTGTAGAACTTTTGCCGAATGTTGCGAGAATTGTGAAAAAAATCAAGGAATTTGCGGCGAATTAGTGGTATTCGTAATATATTATTATTATTAAATAAAATTTATGGAATAAATTTTGAGGATAAATTTTGGAAGCTAGCGTAAAATTTTATTCGGAAAATTAAATAAAGACATAGAAAGAGGACACCCCTTTGTGATAAAGTGTTTAGCGACCAAACCAAATACTAACAAAGGAAGGTGTCCTCTATGATTGAGAGTATAAAGTATTTTCAA
>JAFQOW010000053.1 GCA_017412055.1 Lachnospiraceae bacterium
AGCAGAAATGATTAAGAGTGCTATAAAGCTACTTTTGACAAATAGATAAAACTGTTGTAAACTTGTGAAAACTAATTAGTGAAATCTTATATCTTAGGGTCTCTCTTTTATTTTCTAACTGACAGTAAATTTACTCCATCCGATATAACCTTTCACTTGATAAATATATCTGCTAGATGTTATACTATCTAGCAGATATATTTTTATATAAAGTGAGGATTATTTTATGAGATATGTTACAAGAGGAACTTGTTCCACAGCTATTAATGTAGAGGTTGAAAATGGTATCATCCAGTCAGTAGAATTTGTTGGCGGATGTCATGGAAATACACAGGGTGTTGCAGCATTAGTCAAAGGTATGGATGTAGAGGAGGCTATTTCACGTCTTGAAGGAATCGATTGTCGCGGTAGAGGAACCTCATGTCCAGACCAGCTTGCAAAAGCTTTAAGACAGACCCTTTAATTAAGATATAAACTATTATTTTGATAACAGAGGAGATAGATTATGGAAAAGATTGCCAGCTTTACAATTGATCATTTAAAGCTTTTGCCAGGTATATATGTTTCTAGAAAAGATAATGTGGGCGAAAGTGTTGTAACCACTTTTGATATTAGAGTTACAAGACCTAATTTTGAGCCTGTTATGAATACAGCAGAGATACATACTATAGAGCATCTTGCAGCGACTTTTTTAAGAAATCATAAAGAATATGGAAGTAAAACAGTTTACTTTGGACCGATGGGATGCAGAACAGGATTTTATCTTTTATTAGCAGGTGATTATAAGTCAGCAGATATAGTAGAGCTTATAAAGGAAATGTTTGTATTTATTAGAGATTACAAGGATGAAGTGCCTGGCGCATCTGCTAAGGATTGTGGCAATTATCTTGATATGAATCTTCCTATGGCGAATTTTATTGCCAATAAGTTTATAAAAGATGTGCTTGAGAATATAGATGAGACTAGACTTGTATATCCAGAGTAAGGACAAATATAGACATAGTTAAGTTTTATAAGTAAATTTAAAAAGATTGAAAATAATCTATTGGAAAGGAAATGCATATGATAGGAATTATAGGTGCAATGGATGAAGAAGTTAATAAGCTTAAGGAGGTTCTTGAAGACGCACAGGTAGCTACTGTAGCGGGAATGAACTTTGTTAAAGGCTTGTTAGAGGGCAAAGAAGTAGTTATAGTGCGTTCTGGAATCGGCAAGGTTAATGCAGGTATGTGTACTCAGATTCTTGCTGACAGATATAATGTAAATTATATTATCAATACAGGTATAGCAGGTTCCTTGAGAAATGAAATAAATATTGGAGATATAGTATTATCTAAGGATGCCATAGAGCACGATATGGATGCAGTGGCATTTGGTTATGACAGAGGTGTTATTCCTAGAATGGAGACTTCTACATTTAAAGGTGATGAGAAGCTTATAGAGGTAGCTAAAGAGTCTTGTAAGGTAGCTTGTCCTGATGTAAATGTTCATATTGGAAGAGTTCTTACAGGTGACCAGTTTATTTCTGATAAGGCTGTAAAGAATGATTTAATATCTACATATGATGGATATTGCTGTGAGATGGAAGGTGCTGCTATTGCTCATGCAGCATATCTTAATAATATTCCATTTCTTATTATAAGAGCTATATCAGATAAGGCTGACGATTCTGCTAGCATGGATTATCCAGCTTTTGAGGCTATGGCTATTGAGAATTCTGTTAAGCTTATGAAGGAAATGATTAAAGCATTATAATGTATCTATTTAGGAGGAAATGATGAGAGAATATGGCTTTTTAGCATTGGATATCGATGGAACAGTAACTAATTCCAAGAAGGAGATAACACCTGGAGTTAGAAGTGAAATTAAAAGAATTCAAGAAGCAGGAGTTCCGGTTGCCCTTGTATCAGGACGACCTACAAAGGGGATTGAGCATGTGGCAGCAGAGCTTGATTTTGATAAATATGAAAGCTATATTCTTGCATTTAATGGCGGTAAGATTATTGAATGTAAGTCTGGAAAAGTAGTATATAATCAGACTATTCCTGTGTCCCTTGCAAAGGAAGTGTGTCAGGCTGCAGTGGAATATAATGTACCTATAGTGACATATAAAAATGATGAGATTATAGCCACAGAGCCTGATAATAAATATACTAAAATAGAAGCCTATGTGACGCACATGAACATAAGAGGTGTACACTCAATGGAAGAAGAAGTGGATTTTGCTCCAGATAAGTTTTTGTTTGTAGATGAACCGGAGAGATTAGAAGAGCTTCTTCCTATTATGCAAAAACGTTTTGAGGATAGACTTAATATATTCCGCTCGGAGCCTTTCTTTATGGAGATTGTGCCTATGGGTATTGATAAGGCTAAATCATTGGACCGACTTCTTGATAAGTTGGGAATGAATAGTACAAATCTTGTGGCTTGTGGTGATGGATTCAATGATGTCAGTATGGTTAATTTTGCAGGAATGGGTGTAGCTATGGCAAATGCTTGTGCTGAGACTAAGGCCGTAGCCAATTACATTGCGCCATCCTGTGATGAGGATGGAGTGGCAGATGCCATTAAAAAATTCTTTTAATTAGACTATTTAGGAGAATGACTATGTTTCGTATATGGGCTAAAATGTGGGAGAATACCCATTTGATTAAAGATATGACAGTATGTAATGATGATTCCACTATGTGTAGGACAGCTAAGGTTTTTGCAGCTATTGATACGATATGTGAAGAATTTGATTTAAGTAAGCCTATTTGGCTTGACTGTAATATAGACGAATTTAAAAGGCATGATAAAACAAAATTTTCAAAGGATAATTTTATCGATGACGTAGATTTTGATTACTTGGAGATTCATGTAATAGAGGAAGATGAGTAATATATATTGCATTTTTTGTTTGACTTTGTTACACTAAAGTTAATTAAAATACTTGTTATGTAGGGCTTTGCTACTGAATATTAAAAAATGTACTAAATAAATAGGTCAGTAGATTTTGTACATGCTAGGAGGAGAAAATGGAAGGACAGAACATACTATATGGTAATGTAGATGATTTGATGAATGTTCGTGGTCTTGTGGAAGCTAGAGATAAGGTGCGAGCAGAGATTGATTCATTGAATAACGAAAAACGTCGACTTGAAAAGGATGTAGTAGCTGAAGAAAAACAGTTGTCTGTAAATATTGAAAGTACTGTTAAAAAGAGAAGAGAACAGGTGGTTTCTAATTTTGATAAAGAGCTTGCTAAATCCCAGGACCGTCTTAAGAAGGTGCGCAATGACAGAGGTAAGGAAAAAAATAAGAAGGTAGCAGAACGAATTAAAGAAGAAACAGCAGATCTTGTTACTGAGAATAAAAATATAAAAGAAGAGATAAAAACTTACTTTAAGCAAAAGGGTGTACCTACATTTATGGATAAAGGGTTTATCTATAGCTTGTATTATCCTAGATGTTTGAAGGATCTCTTGATTATTATACTTACATTTATTATAGGTGTATTTGCATTTCCATCGCTTATGGCGTGGTTATTGGGTGCTAAAAAGATTTGGAGAGCATTACTTATAATAGTGCTTATCGTATTATTTGGCTTTATCTATATGATAGGCTATAACTATGCGAAGGTGCGAAACAGAGAAGCTTATGAGGATATGCTTGTGAAGCGCAGCGCTATTCGTAAGAATAAAGGCAAGATAAATAGAATCAAGAAAAAGATTAAGAAAGATAAGGATGAGGACAGATACGGACTTCATGAATATGATGAAGATATCAAGGAGCTTGAGGATACCATAGAAGATATTGTCCGTAGAAAGAATGATGTTCTTGCAGATTTTGAAAAAACTACTAAGGCAGATATTTGTGAAGAAATTACAAATAGGGATATGCCTAAGATAGAAAAAATCAAGAAGCAGATTTCTGAGACAACCATAAAGCTTAAGGAGCTTGAGCAAAAGCAAAAGGATATGTCTATAAATCTTTCTTCAAATTATGGAGTATATCTTGGAGAAGAGAATATGACTGTTGATAGAATTAATATGCTTGCAAGCTATATTTTAAATGGACAAGTATCAAATGTAGGTGAAGCTGTAAATCTTTCAAAGACAGCTAATAATAAATAGAAAGTGTGTCGAAAAGAATAGATATTTTGTATTCGATTTGAATGAATTGGGTACAGGATTTGACATTTTTCTTATATAAAGTGTGATATTGTAGGACAGGTGAAAAAAACACCTGTCCTTAATTCATATAGTTTTTAAGAAAATGTTTGGAGGGAGATATAATGATTGAAACGATTTATAGTAAAGATAACAGCGAAGAAATGAATAAGCCAGAGGTGAATATCAGACTGCCCAAAAATATTAAACAAATTGGTCAGGGCAGTGGCAATATGAATAGTCAAATTTATATAGAAGAAAATGTTTTGTTCTATATAAAGCAAAAGCCAATTGAGAGTAATGATTTGCGATATGGTGTTTTATTAGGTGAAAAGAAGCAGGCTAATGGGTATACATATATTTTTATACATGGTGTGATAGATGCTGAAAAGATAATAGATAATTCTATTATTTTTAGTGATGATGTGTGGACAGGCATATATGATAATTTGAAAAGATACTATAAAAAAAGCGATATTGTGGGTTGGTATGTGTCCTCTGAAAATGATTTATCAAGGGATATGCATACTATAAAGAAAATTCATCTTGACCATTTTGCAGGAAATGGAAAGGTGTATCTAAATATTAATAGGGAGGAAGACGAGGAAGCTTTCTATCTATATGAAAGAAATGGCTTAAGAAAACAGCCTTGCTATCATGTATATTTTGAAAAAAGAACGGAGCTAGAGGATTATATATTTGGGACGGGTTTTGTAGCAGCAGAGGAAGAGCAAAAGGTTGAGTACAGTGAAGGCGGAAAATACGGAATTGCGTTAAATAATCTTAGAAATAAAAGTAGCAATTCGGGGGCAGATTCTGTAAGTAAGACTACTGGTAAAACGATACCTGTGGCTAAATTTAATAGAGTAGCTTCCTTTGGTACTATATTAGCATTGGCAGGTGTAATATATTATATGGGAAGCAATGGCCAATTAGATAATCTTTCAAATAAAATGAAAGGTGTGGTTGGAAATATAGTGGGGACAGAAAAAGATAGTGATGACCAGGCTGTTATATCTGTAAATGGGAATTTGCCAGCTACTATAGCTTCTACAGAACAAAAAGAACCAGAGGCTACGACTGTAAATGTAGCAGCTAAGGAACCTACAACAAAGGAAATTGAAACAAAGGAATCTACATCCACAGAAACAGTAACGACAAAATCTGTAGTTGAGCAGACAACTAAGGATATAAAAGAGGAACCAACAACTGAGGCATCTATATCTGTGCCAAATGAAAATTATGAGGTATACATTGTAAAAGCGGGGGATACTTTGTATAGTATTGCCTTAAACCAGTGCGGTTCTGTAAATATGATTGAGGAGATAATTAATATAAATAAATTAGATGATGCAGATTATGTTGTGGAGGGACAAAAGCTATTAATTCCGTAGATGTCTTTAAAATATTTTCTTCCATAAATGTGTTATCTGTGGTATGCTAAATCAATAAATATATAGTATATTTAGTTTTAGGTTATAGGAAGTGTAAGAATGTCAGATATTAGAAAGTACATGAAGCAAAGAGATTCCAAGTTGTCTAAGGATAGCGAAGAAGATGAGTTGGAAAAAAAACTTAAAAGTCATAGAAGAGGAAAGGTATCAAAAGTTATTATTTTGATACTGATAATAGCTGTAGCCATAGGTGGATATATTATTCATCTTAATAATAAAGTGTATACCACATATGAACTGAAGGAAAGAGTGGAAGTCAATGATGCGTATAATGCACACTTTTATGAGTTTGGTGAGTATATGCTAAGATATAGCGAGGATGGTATTGCATATTTAAATGGAGGAGAGACATATTGGAACCAAGCATTTGAAATGCGAGAACCTATCGTAGATATATCTAATAGCTATGTGGCTGTGGCACAGCAAAAATCAAATGACATATACATTTGTAACACCAAGGGATTTCAGGGTAAGGTACAGACGGAATTTCCTATAGTGGCACTTAGTGTATCAGACAATGGAATTGTGGCGGCAATAACTGGTGAAAAATCAGATATCAGTTATATAGAAGTAATAAGCGAAGATGGAACAAAGATTGCAAAAGGACAATCAGTGTTATCTAGTCAAGGATGTCCAGTTGATTTGTCCATGTCAAGTGATGGAACAAAATTGGCGGTGTCATATCTTTGTGTTGGCAGCGGAGTTATAGAAACAAAGGTTGTATTTTATAATTATTCGGAAATAGGAAAAAATGAAGTAGATAGATTTGTAGGTGGATTTAACTTTGACAAAACAATGATTGCCAAAATTAAATTTATAAGCAATGACATCGTAGCAGCTTATGGTGATGACAGAGTTATAATCTATTCCATGAAACAAAAACCTTCTATAATAAAAGAGATTACTATAGATAAGGAAATAAAAAGCGTTTTCTATGATGAAGAATACGTTGGATTAATTGTGGCAAGTGGACAGGCTGACAATCCATATACTATGTTAGTATATGATATAGAAGGAAAAAAAGTCTGTGATATGGATTTTAATTTTTCTTATAAGAATATTAAAATTGCAAATAAAACAATTATTATATATAATGATAGTACATTAAAAGTCTATACTGTAAAAGGCAGGACTAAATACGAGGGTAATTTTGAGGAAGGCATAGTAGATGTGGTTATGTTGGAAGATAAATATAATTACCTGGTAGTTACACCTACAAGTATAGATAAGATAAAATTAAAATAATGCAAAGGAGACAAAAATAATATGGATTACATAATTTTAATTGGCGTAGTAGCAGTTATAGGATTGTTTGCGTTAGTTGGCTACAAGAAGGGCATGGTTAAGATAGTATTATCAATGATAGCTATGGCTGTTACATATATCCTTGCAGCTGCTTTAACTATTCCAGTAAGCATGGCTCTTAAGACAGCTACACCTGTTTACACAACTATAGAGGAATCTGTAGAGAAGATGGTAAAGGAAGCAAAGATAGACGATACAAAGTTAGATATCACAGCTATTGAAAAACTCAACTTGCCATCGCAGATAGAAGAAAAGTTAATGGATGGGGCTGAAAAGGTGACTACAGGCTTTAATAAGTATCTTGTAAGCAGTATTTCAAATTATATATTAAAGGCATTAACATTCTTTATACTTTTCGTTGTTATATATATTGTATTAAGTATTATAATTAAGGTATTTGATTTTGTAAGCAAGCTTCCATTACTTAATACAGTTAATAAGGCAGGAGGCTTAGCAGTAGGTGCAGCCCAGGGTCTTATTATAGTTTGGATTGGTTGCTTGGTAATTACAGCGTTTGGTGATAAAGCATGGGCACAGGAAGCGTTCCGTCAAGTTAATGATAATAAATTACTTACATTTATATATGAAAATAATCCTATTATATTCTTAGTAACAAAGTTTATGTAGAAAATAATAAGAAGTGTTTCTTATTACAAGAGTAGAAACCAGCTATCAAGAGGTAGCTGGTTTTTATGATATAGGAAGTTTTCGATGAGAAGTTCCTATATCATAAAAAACGTTCACCTAAGGCTTACGTTAATCCCAGTTGTGATTCAACTATGATTATGTCTGTGCTGAAAAAAATAAAAATGAGCATAAACATCAATATTTAGTAATATAATACCAGTTAATGCTCAATATATAGCTGTGGATAAAAATGTGTAAAACTTGAGGATAAAAAGTGTTGACTTATGTAGATTTATGTTGTAATATATCCAAGCTATCGCTGATGCAAAAACAAATTGGTCATAACTACGGAAGTACGGCTTGTGAGATTTGAAGAAAAGCGATAACAAAAAAAAATTGTTGACAAAATAAAAACAACATGTTAAACTATTTAAGCTGTCGCTCGAGAGAGCACAGAAATAAAAATGAACATTGATAACTGAATGATGAACCATCCCTGAAAATTTCTTACAAATTTTCAGACCAAGATTGAAATTATATAATTACAATCGAGGATATACGAACAGTATAATGATCGAAAGATCAACGGATAGAATAGCTAACGTTATTCTGACAGAAAGAATTAAACTTTTAACGAGAGTTTGATCCTGGCTCAGGATGTACGCT
>JAFQOW010000035.1 GCA_017412055.1 Lachnospiraceae bacterium
GCACTTCTCCTTGTGTTAACTTACCTCTAAACGATAATACATTATATAGTTCCAATGTTTGTCCTGTTTTAATCTCCATCATCTTTCATCTCTCCCTAATAACTGTCATTATAATAAAAAAAGTCACAACAACTAGCTTCTAAACTAATCATTGCAACCGAACTATCATAATAATCTATTGTTCCCTAATAAACTATCGTAGACTCCCAGCTTTGCGTCCTTATATTTCTACAAGTTTGCCCATCTTTTTATCCCTGATATTTATGTATTATAGTTTTATCACGCTAATCTGTCAATACTTTTTTCAGGCAGATTTAATGTACATATTTAGCAAGGTGCGTTATTTGTGTGCACAGAACCAAGACTATTACACACAAATAACTACTATACTTACTACTATAACATTTATGTATTACTTATCTTCTCTTAGCCAATACTTGATACATTTAATCCCAAGTATCAATGCATTTAAAAACAAAATTACAACTAAAAATGTTAACATTATCCTCACAACTATATTACTAGCAAATGGAATAAAAAATAATGACAAACCTAAAAGCACAAATAAAATTTTATTTCTCTTTATATCCTTATCATTTAAAATCTTCATAAGCATATAACACCTCCCTTTTTATCCAATAAGATAATCTCTTTAATATGCAGCTCCTGCAGCAAATCCTGCTGTAAATCCTGCTGTTGCTCCACCGATTGCTCCTGCTGTAGTTCCTGAAATAGTTCCAACAATTGGAAGTGTAACTGTTCCTACTGCTGCACCAGCTGCGCCGCCACCGAAAAATCCGCCTACGCCTCCAGCAACACCCAATACCCATGCAAGTACTTTTCCACCGCCTTCGAATTCCATCATTTCACTTTCTGATAATTCGCAAAATCCATTGTTTAAATAATTTTCCATTGTATAAATATCTCCTTCTCATAATTTTTTTCACTTATTATTAAAAGCTATATAATTAACCATGGTACTTTTTTAATAAGTGCTTTGCTTTTATATAAAGTGATTTAAATTAAACCACATTATATCTTAATTTTACTGACTACAATTTATTATCAGCTATGTATTTTTCTTTATAAGTAAAAACGGTCACAATAATTGATAATCACACCAATTACTGCAACCGAACTATCATAATAATTTGTACATTACTTGTCCAAATTATCTTAGACTTCTAGCTTTGCGTCCCCATATTTCTATAAGTTTGCCCCTCTTTGCTATTTTATTCTTCCCTATGTGGGTAATTATATTATTCCCTCTGGAAATTGTCAATATATTTTTTAAATATTTTAATTTTGAATTTGCGTTTTTGTTCTTATTCTCTATTGACAACACAATTCGATAAATTTCGACATTATTTTATATTTCTTTTAATCTTTTTCTTATATAACTTTAATGCTTTTCTCCCTTCATAATACATCTTTAATGCTACTGCCACTTCAGTATTATCTATTTCAGCATCCCTATAAGCTGCTTTTTCCACAAGCTCAATAAATGGCATTATATCATAACCAATCAACTTGTTAAAGACTACACCATACTCATTTGGTGTATATAACTCTCCATTGCTTATATAGACTTCTCCATATTTATTCACCAATCTTTTATATAACATAGCTATTGCCCTTTTAGGTTCAGCCTTTTTTATTTTATCCATATTGAGTTTTTCTTGTATAACAGGCACCAGTACTCTTACTATAAATATTATTACAATACAAACTGCTGAAAGAGCTGCAAAAATAAGCAGAATTCTATATCCAAGCACAAGAGCATAATTAACAAAACCTCCATTTAGCTGCGTTCTTTCATTTTCTACAGAAACCGTAGGCTCATAAACTATATAACCAAGATTTTCTATATATACCTCAGGGTATGCATGTGAACACTTTGTTCTCACCACATATTCCGTCTCATATGAAAGTCCTATTTCCTCATCTGGCACAAAACCTTCCACATACCTTACTGTAAGACCTACAGCCCTTGCCATAAGAACATATGCTGTGGCAAAATCTGAACAGGTTCCTGTTTTACTGTTAAATACAAAATATTCAACACTGTCATCAGAAGCATCATATTCTAAATCATACACAAATCCATTGTTATGAAAATATTTTGCAAGCGCCTCCGCCTTCTCCCAATCATATTTACAATCTTTTGTTATTTCTAAAGCAAGCTTCCTTATTCTTTCAGATATTTCTTTTGAATTATTCTCGCTTGCGCTTCCATATAAGTATGCCTCTTTTGCCTGCTCATCAAAAGCTTGTACAACCTTTGCATACATATCTTCCCCATGTTCTAAAAGTATATAGATTAATTCTTTTCTCATTTCTTCAGCCTTTAATCTATCAAGATTAGAAATACCAAGCTTAATCCACATATCCTTTATGCCAGCTATATCATAATATACTACAGAATATTTTATATTCTTATATATTAATCCTGTTTTGTTTCCAAAAATTCCATGAGGTGTTATATATACATCTCCCTCTTGGTCCATTCTTACCTTTATAGCACCTTCTGGTGTAATGTATGTATCACTTTCATAATTATGAGCCCTTATATCCATTGAAGTCATATCGATGACAATATTATGTCCTATAACACCTGTTAACCCATATTTCTCAAGAAATCCTGGACTTAACTCCTGGGCTTTTAATAGTGCATCAGCAAACATTTGGTTATTTAAATTTTTTGTATTTTCATACCACTTTTCGCTATTGATACTGTTAGTCTGATATGACTTATCCTTATACCATCTATCCTTCTCAAAATCGTAATAATCAAAAACCTGTCTTCTTAGATAAAGCATACCGTCTGCACGCACACCTTCTACAGTATATAGCTTTCTATTTGTAATCTTGCTAAATTTATCAGCGTTTCCTGAATATTCATTACTTTTTTTGTACTCATCAGGTAAATCAACTGTTGTATTTCCGCCTAAAAATAATTCTTCAAATATGTAGTAACATTTTGTATCCTCACTCTTAGGTATAGCCAATGATGTAACCACAAATATTACGCCATACAATATAAGTGAAAGGATTCCCGCTACATTTCCTACAATTCTTTTTCCCTTATCTCTCTGCTTTCTTGTGTTCAATAAAAAAGCAAGAACATTTAGGGCAACCACAAACATCACATAAACTATATTGACTTCCTTAATAACCTTTACATATATTATAAATGGTATCATTGAAACAAACAGTAATGCTGATGTTCGATAATATACGCTAGTATAATAAAATATTACCATTGTAAAAAATACTGTAAAAACAAGTATCAGTGATGTCAATGTCAATGTGGTATTTTCAACTAAATCTCCTCCTGACATAAACCATTGAGTATATTGACCGCTTTTAATTGTAATTCCAATAAATGAGGTTAATAAAACCAGTATCAGGATGGTTATTACAAATCCACCCACTACACTGTTCTTTTTTGCATAATTGCATAGCCAAACTATAAGCCCACAAGTTATAGCCTGTGCAATTGTCCATATTGAAATCAGAGAAATATTAAATACTGAAAATACTGTGATACTTAGCGCAAATGCCAACAGATATGGTATTACATAAGGTCTTGCGGCATTTATCACCTTATCCTTTAATTTTTCCCTAACCTTTTTATTCTCCTTCTTCTCCTTGGCAAAATGTATTCTTTTTATCCCACTTTCCTCAGCGCCACTATTTTTCGCATCCTCATATGAAGAAAAAACTGCTGACTTTGATATGTCTATAACCTTTTCAAGATGCGTATATATATTATTGTAGCTACATGGTGTAGATATAATGATACCTGCCACATCATTTGATAATAATCCTATAGGGAATCGCTTAAATTGACTATCTTGCAAAAAGCTGTAACCTGCCATTAATAAGCGTATATTTTCTACATCCTTATCATCATCTATAGAATAACTTTCAAATCCATCATCCCATCTTACATAAAAATTCACTGAATAATTATTAAATACAAGACTTCTTATAATACCAAGAGCATTTTCCACTGCATCCTCTGCAAGCTTTGGCAATATCTCATCCCTTGAATAACTGTGACGAATATCATCAAAACATTCATCATCTATGTCTATACCATATCTTATAAATACACTGTCAAGAATTACTGTAGCAGACCTTGATGCCATCTCATCATCAAGTCTTACCAAAAGCTTATCTCTTTTAGCAGACTGCTTCCAATTAATCCTTTTTAATGGATCACCAGGAACATATTCTCTATTTTCATATCCAGGAAATCCGCCAAAGGTATGCATACTGCTCTCGACAGTATCCTCACTGTCATCAGCATTCATAGAAAGCTGCATAATCTTTAATATTCTGTCGTCTTTTATAGATATTTCAGCGATATCTGGTATTACTTTAACTCTTTTTCTATTGATAGCATCATCAGACTTCTTTATCTTAAATGACACAAGTCCTAAATAATCAGTTACTCTTATCTGTTCTACACCTACAACAGAAGGACCTGATATCCTAGCTTCATATGTTATCTTCACCTCACCAGCCATACGTGGTCCAACAGAGCATAAAATACGCTCTTCTTTACTTTTTATACCTTCTCCATTTAATACCACAAGCTCTATAGGTGTTGTAGGAAATATTGACTGATTCTTAATATTAACTACCATACAGCATTTGTCACCCTTTGACATGACACATTCATCCATATGATAGGTAACACCTATACATTTACTTGTTATCCAAGCAAAAAACACTGACATAACAGGAGCCAAAATTAATGCTATAAGCATAAACCAACCTACATTTGCATTAAGATATAAGGCAAATATGATTGCCAGTATAAGTGCCAATATGTAGCTGATTACTCCCTTTATTATTTTAATTAATTTCATACTATTCTACTTTCCAAGTACATTATATATATCCGTTAAGCTTACTCTACAGGAACCATAACCATTTTTAATATCTCTCTTATTGCCTGTTCATTATCAGAAACTGCCGATTTCCCCTTAGATGTAAGCATAATTCTATGAGAAAAAACATATGGTGCAAGTTCTTTTACATCATCAGGCAACACGTAATCTCTACCTTTTACAAATGCATAGGCCTTTGCCATCTTATACATAGCAATACTTCCTCTAGGGCTAACTCCCAGCTTAATTAAATCTGCATTTCTTGTTGCCTCTGTAATATTTACAATATACTCTCTTATAGGCTCTGAACAATATACATTGTTAACCTTTTCAGAAAGCATAACTATATCCTCACAAGAAATTACCTGTGAAAGCTGCTTAGGCTGAATATTATTTTCATTTCTTAATAAAATATCTAACTCTTCTTTCTTACTAGGATAGCCTATACTTATCTTAATGATAAATCTATCCATCTGTGCCTCTGGCAAATGATATGTTCCAAATGTTTCTATAGGGTTTTGTGTAGCAAGCACCATAAATGGTCTTGGAAGCTCATATGTAGCGCCATCAATACTTACCTGTCTTTCTTCCATAACTTCTAGAAGTGCTGACTGGGACTTTGGTGATGAACGATTTATTTCATCAGCCAATAGAAAATTACAAAATGTTGCACCTTTTTTAAATTCAGTTTCCTTTGTAATGGTATTAATCATAGAAAATCCTGTTATATCTGTAGGCATAATATCTGGTGTCATCTGCAATCTTCCAAACTGCCCTCTGCAGGAACTTGCAAGAGCAGAAACAAGCTGTGTTTTACCAACTCCAGGAACATCCTCTATAAGAACATGTCCACCAGCCAACATAGCTGATACTACTAACTCAATTATATTTCTTTTACCAACTATAATCTTTTCCACATTATTAATAAGCGCTTTTATTTTTTCCATAACAAACCTCTTAACATATATTTTTTCACATTAACTTTTGAAATAGTATATCATATGTAATACATAATTATCAAAAAGTTTTTTTGAGAACAAAAAAATAGCCCAATCTGAAATATTTCAAGATTTGAGCTACAAAATATAAATGCCGGCGACCGGAATCGAACCGGTACGGGAGATTAGTCCCGCAGGATTTTAAGTCCTGTGCGTCTGCCAGTTCCGCCACGCCGGCATAATGGGCAGTGGTGGATTCGAACCACCGAAGCAAGTTGCAGCAGATTTACAGTCTGTCCCCTTTGGCCACTCGGGAAACTACCCATAATAGATATGAAAGCGATCAGATGCGGATATAATTGTTTTTCTCGAGCTTGCTCGGTGAAAAATGATTATATACGCAGATGAACATTTGCGAAGCAAATGATAGCGAAAAAATCTGTGATTTTTGAGCGACCCGCTTTGCTTGCAAATGGTAGCGAGAAAGTCGAAGACTTTCGAGATACACGCTTTTGCGAAGCAAATGATAGCGAAAAATCTTTGATTTTGAACTACCCGCTTTAACATACATTTATTTACTTTTTCCGTAGTAAATAATAGCACAGCTTTTTAAATTAAGCAAGCTATTATTTACTAGATTTATATTTATTTTTCAGTTTATTCAACCACTTTTCTATAGATTGCCGCTGATTTAGGTGGCATTTCCACCTCAAGCTTACCGTTATCTATATTAAACTTAAGGCTACCTGCATTATAAGAATCCTCGCATGTAAGCATAATTCGTTCAACCACATCCTCTGAAGAAATACCAGTCTGTGTCACATGCATCGAAACCTTTCTAGGTACGTAGTCATTGTTAATAACTGTAAGAACAATATTATCCAGACAAAATCTTCCATATCCAAATAAATTGTACTCTTCAAGAAGTGGCACAAATGAGCCTCTCTTGAGCGCTATATTATTCTTATGGATAGAAATTATATCTCTGTGGAATTCAAGTAATTCCAAATCTTCTCTTCCCCATGGATATGTTCTTCTATTGTCTGGATCTGTCCAACCACATAAGCCAGCCTCATCTCCATAATATAATGTTGGTGCGCCCGGTAATGTCATCTGCATTACTACAGCTTCCTTCATAACAGCCTTGCTTACTCCATAATTAGCCGCATCTGGACCTAATGATGCAGTACGACCAACAGTTTCATTTGTTCTTGTTAAAAATCTTGAATGGTCGTGATTTGACAACTGATTCATAGCAACAAGCAAAGATGGCATAAGCATTTTACTCATATGATATTTGAGGGCATTGAGCATACCTGTAGTATCACCCTTCATATGCTCTCTTCTCTCATCACTGTGCTTCTGCATACCTGTTAGAAACCAAGTGATAGGCTCCATAAATGCATCATAGTTCATAACTGTATCCCACTGGTCACCCTGTAACCAGCTCTCTGGGTTACCATAATGCTCTGCGAGAATTATGGCATTAGGATTAGCTTCCTTAACAGCATTTCTAAACTTTCTCCAAAACTCATGATTGTACTCTGGACTATGACCTAAATCTGCAGCCACATCAAGTCTCCATCCATCTACATTGTATGGTGGCGAAACCCACTTCTTAGCAACATTCAATATATACTCTTCAAGCTTTGGCGAACGCTCATAATTAAGCTTTGGCAATGTATCATGTGCCCACCAGCCATCATAAGAAATATTGTATGGCCACTTCTCTGGTCTATTCTCATGGAATCGATAAAATGTATGGTACGGGCTATCCTGTGATATAAAAGCACCCTTGTCATAGCCCTCCTGCTCCTCGTAAATGCGCTCTCTATCAAGCCATTTATTAAAGGAACCACTATGGTTAAATACACCATCGATAATTACCTTAATTCCACGTTTATGAGCTTCTTCTACAACTTTTACAAACAGCTCATTACTAGCTTCCAAGTTCTTCTTATTAGTTACTCTATTAATATATCTAGACGCATTCTTATTATTCTTATCTCCATCCTTAAGAAGTTCACCTTCATCCTCAACTATCACACCATAATGTGGGTCGATATAATCATAATCCTGAATATCATACTTATGATTTGATGGTGAAACAAATAACGGATTAAAATAAATAACCTCTACACCGAGCTTATCCAGGTAATCAAGCTTATCTAATACACCCTGCAAATCTCCACCGTAAAACTCTCTTACACCCATAGTAGCAGGATATTTGTACCAATCCTCAACCTCTGTTACGTTATCATCAATATAAGAATATTCGTTAGTGAGTACATTGTTTGACTTATCACCATCACAAAATCTGTCTACGAATATCTGGTACATTACTGCACCCTTAGCCCAATCCGGTGTAGAAAAGCCCGGTGCTATAGCAAATGCAAAATCATCACTATGCTTATCTACTGCTCCGAATCTGTTATAGTAACACATTTCAAAGCCACTCTTAACCTTGAAGAAATATCTAATCTTTTTATCAGTCAAATGAATCTTAATTTCGAAGAAATCAAAATCACCTACTGTTTCAGCATGAGTCATCTCACGCTCAGTCTCATAATCGCAAAATAAAACCTGATCTACATCAGCAACACCTGTTCTAAATCTAATAGTTACATCACTGTTTGGTTCAGGCTCCGCTGGACTTACATACCACTCAGTACAGTCACTATACAATAATCTCTTATTAAGTATAGGCTTCATACTATGAATATATATAAGCTTCTTCTCTGTATTTGATAACCCTGATATTGAAAAAGGTCCCATATTGTTCCTCCATGTCGTTCACAAAACTATGTTACTATTATACCATATACCCCTCATTCTTCAATCCTTTTTTTATATAATACATAGGAAAAATAATAAGTGTTTGCTTGAAAACTCTTGGCTCCCAATCAGAATTGCCGAAAAAAAGAAGTGGCAAATTTGCCACTTCTTAGGAGAAGGTATTTGCGTCCGATTCAAAATCGAACAAAGTTTTTATGGGGTGTAGCAAAAACTATATATAATGTATTGGGGGGTTTTTACATAAGGTAGTATAGCACTGTGCCAATAATAAGTGTGCACAAACATCACAAAACATTGTATCTTCTTTTGTGCAACATGCACAAAAGAATTTATTAAAACTAAAAAATCGCAGTCTGAAAAACTGCGATTTTTTGACTATCATTTTAAACTTATACTTCTTCATCCACTTTTTCTTCAAATAAAGCCTCAAATTCAGCCTGTGTAATCTTCTCCTTCTCTATGAGAAGCTTAGCACAGCTATGAAGTATATCAACATTCTTATTGATTATATCCTTCGCCTTAGCGTAGCATTCATCTACAACCTTCTTAACCTCTTCGTCAATCTTAGCCGCTGTACTGTCTGCATATCCACGTGCATGAGCTAAATCTCTACCGATAAATACTTCTTCATCGTCGTCTCCATAACAGATAAGACCTAAGTTATCAGACATACCAAACTTTGTAATCATTGACTTTGCATAGCTTGTTGCCTGCTTAATATCCTGTGAAGCACCTGTAGTCACATCATCAAATATCATCTCTTCAGCTATTCTACCACCTAAGGATACCATAATACTCTGAAGTATCTTACCCTTTGTATTAAACATCTCATCCTTCTCTGGAAGTGGCATCGTATATCCTGCTGCACCGTTACCAGTAGGAATAATAGATACTGTATGAACAGGTCCCACATCAGGAAGCACATGGAATAATATAGCGTGACCAGCCTCATGGTAAGCTGTAATCTTCTTTTCCTTATCAGATATAACCCTGCTCTTCTTCTCTGTTCCTATACCAACCTTAACAAATGAACGGTTGATATCTTCCTGCATAATGTACTTTCTATCCTTCTTAGCTGCATATATTGCTGCTTCATTGAGAAGATTCTCAAGGTCTGCACCTGTAAATCCTGCTGTTGTCTGAGCTACATTATCAAGATCCACATCATCACCAAGTGGCTTATTTTTTGCATGCACATCAAGAATTTCTCTTCTACCCTTCATATCAGGTCTTGATACGTGAATTCTTCTATCAAATCTTCCTGGACGAAGGATAGCAGGGTCAAGAATATCAACTCTGTTAGTAGCAGCCATTACAATGATTCCCTCATTGGCGCCAAAGCCGTCCATCTCCACAAGCATCTGGTTAAGTGTCTGCTCACGCTCATCATGGCCGCCACCCATACCAGTTCCTCTTCTTCTGGCAACTGCGTCAATCTCATCTATAAATATGATACTTGGTGCATTTTTCTTAGCTTCCTCAAATAAATCTCTTACTCTTGAAGCACCTACACCAACAAACATCTCTACAAAGTCTGAACCAGAAATAGTGAAGAATGGTACCTCTGCCTCACCAGCGATAGCCTTGGCAAGAAGTGTCTTACCTGTACCAGGAGGTCCCTCTAAGATTACACCCTTTGGAATTCTTGCACCTACTTCAATATATTTCTTAGGATTCTTTAAGAAATCTACGATTTCCTCAAGCTCATCCTTCTCTTCTGAAAGACCTGCCACATCTTTAAATGTCATCTTTCTTCCATTGTCAGCCATAAGCTTTGCACGGCTCTTTCCAAAATTCATCATCTTGCTGCCACTGCCACCTGCTGACTGACCACTAAACAATACAAAAATGATTATAATAGTAATAATCGATATACCCAAAGGTAAAATCACTGTAATTAAGATACTGTCACCTTTTACATCAGTAATCTTATAATTATCAAACTCTGCCTCAATCATAACATTAACAGCTTCATTTATATCGCCAATATATACTGTTTTTGTTTGATTGCTATCCTCTAAGGTAATCTTCAAGGAACCTGTAGGAACCTTCTCGTTCTGAGTAATAATAACTTTTTCTACATTTCCTGCTTTTAAATCTCTTAAAAAGTTCGAATAATTGTACTCTATCTTGTCTTTTCCCATCGTGGATGCAAAATACCATATAAAGCCTATAAGAATAAGGACAAACATATAGAATCCAAATCCACTCATTTTCTGCTTCTTCACCAAAGCTACCTCCTTAATTAATCTTCGAATTCCACAACTCCAATATATGGAAGATTTCTATATTTTTGATCGTAATCAAGGCCATAGCCTACAACGAACTCATCCGGAATATTAAAGCATGTGTAGTTAACCTTCACATCAACCACTCTTCTATCCGGTTTATCTAAAAGTGTACATACAGCAAGACTGTTAGGTTTTCTTGTCTTAAGTAATTCCATAAGTTTATCAAGTGTTCTTCCTGAATCGATGATGTCCTCAACTATAACTACATCTTTTCCTTCTATGCTTTCATCAAGATCCTTTATCATCTTAATGCTTCCAGAGCTTTCTGTCCCTGAACCATAGCTTGACACTGCCATAAAATCCATGCTTACAGGAACTGTTATTCTCTTTGCTAACTCACACATAAAAAATGCTCCACCTTTTAATACGCAAATTAAATGGACAGTCTTTCCTGAGTAATCAATAGATATCTGTCTTCCGATTTCTTCAATCTTCTTATCTACATCTTCTTCTGGGATGAGCACTTTAACCGTTTCTGTCATATATTAATCCTCCTTGTATATTCTTTTTTTCATCTTTGCTTCTAGCTTATAAATATTTTGCAACTCACTAGTAACTCTATAATTCCAATTAAGTCTATATCCTATAATCCATACTATTTCATTGCCATTTGCCAAAAGTAGAATACTATCTCTCTCTTCTCTTGGAATCTTCAAATCTATAAAATAATCCTTAAGCTTCTTTTTAGAACCTTTGCTATCAACTACAATATAATCGCCAGCTTTTCTGGTTCTAAGCTGCAAATTACCTTTTATTATATCACATCGAATCCATTTAGTATATATATTTTCTATAAATATGCATTCTTTGTAACTATCCTTATGTATGTTAAGACTTGCAGATACTGTCTCATTTTCAAACACATACTCACCCTCACCCTGAATATTTATAGCATATGTCAAGTCTCTCTTTTTATTATCATATGTTTTTTGAATATAGATATCTACGCCCTCATATTGTCGTTTTGCTATCATTTTATAAGGAAGATTTACACATTTTCCCACTTCCATATGAAACAAATCCACAACGCTGCTTATATGTACTGTGGATATATCCTTACGCTTTTTAGCCACCTTGTATAAACAATTCTTTATAAGCTGACCTTGCATAGCCTTATGAAGTTCTGCAAATCCTTTGCTAATAAATAGACCGTCAGCCCTTTCTTCCACAAGCCTATCGTACTCTAACTTACACTGGCACTCCATATAATCATCTATTAAACCTAAGTTCATAGCAGTATTTTCAATATGCTCCACAGCTTTTTCATTGATGTCAGATTTAATAAGTGGCAGTATATTAAGTCGAATTTTATTTCTTGTATATTCTTCAGTAAGATTTGTTTCGTCTGTGATATATTCAAGATTACTTTCCTGTAAATATCTCTCTATCTCACCTCTGTCAAGACATAGCACTGGTCTTATAATCCTATCTCTTAGCGGAACGATTCCCTTAAGACCCTTTATTCCCGCACCTCTAAAAAGATTTAACAGTACCGTCTCTGCCAAATCATCCTTATTATGAGCTACTGCTATTTTGCCCATATCCTCTACGCCATTTTCCTTTAGACATTTATTAAAAGCCTCGTAGCGAGCATATCGCCCAGCCTCCTCTGTGGACATTCCCTCTTTTTTTGCAAATTCAGGGATATTATACTTATATAAGAAGAAAGGAAGATTAAACCTACCACATAATTCTTCTACAAAGCTTGCATCCCTGTCTGCTGACTCGCCTCGTATTCCATGGTGAACATGAACGACCAAAAGCTTTATTCTCAATGTCTCTTTATGCTTTAGCAACATATGTAAAAGGCATACAGAATCAGCGCCGCCAGATACACCTACGACTACCGTTTCCCCTGCCTTTATCATTTTATTTTCATTAATATAATTTAATACTTTATTTTCCATCATATATTGAATTTAGCTTATATACTCCCTAAAATCAAGTATTTTTTAAGCAATACATTTTCCGTAATTCCATATGCCCGTCACAAACACTGTCATATCATCCTCCTTCACATCTCCAAGCAGCTCTATGGCCCCATCAAGAATACTATCTGCCATTTCCTGCGGTTTTAGAGACTTAGCCTCTAAGATAAGCTTCCCTATCTCCTCCTCCTTGTTAAGTTTTGCTGCTGTCTCTATTATTCCGTCAGACATCATAATTACAAAATCACCGTCATAAAGCTTTTTCGTGACACTTTCTATATCTAAGCATTCCTCCCCACCTATAGGCAGGGAGGTCGAACGAAGAGCCTCGACCCAATCTCCTCTCTTAACATATGTAGCTGCTGCTCCAAGCTTTAGAAAGTCGCACACGCCAGAATACATATCTATAATGCTCATATCCACTGTAGCTGGAGAAATATTTTCTCCGTCTAGTACAAACAACGTATTTATAAGCCTTAATGTAGTCTCCTCTCCAAATCCACTTTCCATTAAATTTTCTATAAGCTCCAACACCATCTCACTATCCTTATACGCTCTTACCCCTGTTCCCATTCCGTCAGAAATCCCTAAAAGTGTCTGTCCGCTATCCAATGATACAAATGAAAAATTGTCCCCTGACACATCATCATAAGATGTCTTTGCAAGTCCATGCATTACATAAAAATTTGGCCTTTCCTTAAACCTGTATGTCTCCATATCTGTACCGATTACTCTTCTTTTTTCCTTTACGATTTCCGTATCCTTATCAAATACAAGATTAATAATCCTTGTAACCTCTTTTACGCTGACACATTTTCCCCTCTTAGCCTTCATTGTGATGATAATCTCTGATATCCCTCTTCTATTATCCAGCCTCACCGCTCGTTTTAGCACAATTCCCACATCTCTTAATCTGGATGTAAGAAGTGTCATCTGCTCACTGGATATACTATGAAAATCATAAGTATCATCTACGCTCTCTCCAAGTATTCTAGCTATTTCTTGAAGCTGCGTCGCTATAACCCTTCGACTGTCCTTAAGCTTATTTTTGTATATTGCATTTTGCCGTTTTAATACCTTACAATGCTCACATACACTCTGGCCATCCTCATCAAACTCCTCCTCTCTATCCATAGTTACACTTCTTTCAATATTCCTTGCCATCTTTGCAAATGCATCTGATATATTATTTACTCTCTCTTCATATGAATTAAGTTTTTCCTTATATCCATCATCATTATCTCTTTTGTCCTTATGTGGCGACATCTGCATCATCTCAATAATCCTATATGCTACGATACTTACTGATACTGCCAATACTGTAGTCAGCACAGCCATTATGGCAGCATCTCTGCCCAAATTAGACATATATACATCTAATAGCTCCATAGTCAATAAAACTGCTCCCCCAAAGAAACTCCCTAAATATATAGAAGCTCTCGTCTTCTTTCCTTCCAATATGTAAAAAACAATAGCAATAGTTAGGAATATTAAACCGTATTTTGCTGCCGCAAGTAATCCCGTATTTATACCGATACCTATAGCCATAAGTGGCAGTGCTGGAAATCTAATAAGTCTGCTACACCATATAGCGATAAACAATCCCACTGTCAACGGCTGAAAGCCTTGTAGCGCTCCCATGGTAGATAAATACCCTATCATTTGTACAACTGTTGATTTTAAAACCTTTCCTTTCATAAAAAAATAACCTCCTTGTGTTTTCTAAACACGGGAGATTATAAATCAACACCTATTCATTTTTTGTCAAAGGAAGCCTCTAAATTCTAATAAGTTTTTGACATTTTCACATAAAATCTCTTTTTTGAATCGAATCTATGGAGCAAATAACTTTTAAGATTTTAAAATTATATTCTTTATCTAGGTTTAAAAACCATCTCATCCTTGTATACTAAGCCTAGCTCTTTAGCCTTCTCTTCTACATATCTCATAGTTTTCACATAGACCTTCAAATCATTTAAATCAAGAGTTCTCTTCTCCTGTACAGCTATCTCGGCCTCAAGTCGCTCTATCTCTTTTTGATCCCTATCTAATTCCTTCTGTTTGTTCCAGTTACTTACACTAAGAGTACCACAAAAAAAAGCTACCACTACAAATATAGTAACCATAGCAGCCTTATGGCTTTTCTTCTTTTTTGCATAATTTCTTGGCATAAATAGCAACAATCCTTCCAAATATAAATCTTAAGCTCATTATAGCCTTTCTAAAAGGCTTTTTCAAGATAATATTAATTATTTTATTGATATATTTTCCCAAAAACTTAACAACAAACTGCCCAAAAGATTTATAGTAAATATACATCCCCATCAACACACCTATTATTATATATCCTCTCACACTGCCACTATTACGAGAATATACAAGTGAAAACACCACAAACCCAGCTATAGTAAAAAAGATAATATCTTCCGTGTCTCTTATAAATCTTTTATGAGGAATAATTCTTCTAAATAATCGACATATATCATACATAGCCATTATAATCATTCCAATGTATAATGAATCAAGCATTGTTCTTGCCTGATTATTTATAAATTCCCTCATCAACCAAATAACCTTCCCACTACACTCTTTCTCTTCATTTCCTTAGAATCCGAGTAACACATTTCATCAATATTACCTTCGAATTCTACCACCCTTTTATCTAAATTTACTGTCTTTACATGAAGCTTATTTCCTTTAATTTTAAGAATTCCCGCCACTGTTTCAAGCACTATCTCCTCCAAATCAAAGGAAACTACATCTATCACCCCTGTCACATAGCCTTTAGCTCTGTCTATCATATGAATCTCTTGATTAGTCATCTCAACCTTTTGATTAACCACAAAAACCTCTTAATATACATTCTCCTTTAATGTATATTAAGAGGCCTAATTAATTATTACTCTTTTATAAATCTTTGTACATTTCTTTGGCTTCATCCTTTTTCACTGTTTCGGCAATGCTTGTTACCTCCACTTTTACAGTTCTTGTACCAAATTGAATCTCTATAACATCTCCTACCTTAACCGTAGATGATGCTTTAGCTGGCTTATCGTTTATAGATACACGACCAGCATCACAGGCTTCATTAGCTACAGTTCTTCGCTTTATAAGGCGTGAAACCTTCAAATATTTATCTAATCTCATAAGTCTACTCCTCTTGTGCAAATTATTATAGCTCATCCCCGCGGAGCTTATTCATGATATAGGAAGTTCAGAGAACTTTCCTATATTAGAACAAAGCGGACAAGTCCGCATCATCTCCCTAAATCCCTCTGTCTAGAGGGACTTGCTCCGCTTTGCGAGCCGAGCACGGTCAGCTTTAGCTGACATATTCCTATCGTGCGAGTGCTCATCCTCGCGGAGCTTTTTCATGATATAGGAAGTTCAGAGAACTTTCCTATATCATGAAAAAAGTGCCTCCTTACTTAAGAAGACACTTTATCTTTGCTTGTTCACTAAATCACAGTTGCTTGGCAACTATGATTACTCCAAGAACTAATTACTTATTAACTACGTCCTTTAATGCCTTACCAGCCTTAAACTTTGGAGCCTTTGAAGCAGCGATCTTCATAGACTTACCTGTCTGTGGGTTTCTACCCTCTCTAGCAGCTCTCTTAGCTACTTCGAATGTACCGAAGCCTACTAACTGAACCTTCTCACCCTTCTTTAACTCTTCTGCAACTACGTCAATAAATGCCTTTAAAGCCTTCTCAGAATCCTTCTTTGATAATTCTGTTTTTGCAGCGATAGCTGCTACTAATTCAGCCTTGTTCATGGATAAACTCCTCCTGTGTTATAGTTTTTATATATTAACCTACTTATGTAGGTTATGCACGGGCATATTTCTGCTACCCTTAGTTATATATATAAACTCTTTAAATCCATTTGTCAAGGAATTTTAAGGTTTTTACAACATTTTTAACATATTTTACCCTATTTTTTATACTTCCATGCGCTTTCCAAGGAAATTTGATGCCATAATCGCCACTTTTTCCTCCACTTCAGTGATTCCTTTATCTCCAAGCTTCACTGCAATTATCACCCCTCCTATTACATCTCCGTCACTTACAATAGGACAAATAACCTGCTCACCCTGGTCTATACTTTCATTATCCACTATGTTTATGATTCTGGTTGAATCACCTCTTACAACTTCTCTATTTACAAGAATCCCCTCTAGCCTCTTACTTATCTTTTTGCCTTTAATCGTTTTCTTAGGACTTCCTGCAATGGCTATTACACTATCCTTATCTGTTATTATAGTTATTCTGCCTGTAATCTGTGATATGGACTCTGCATACTGCTCCGCTACATTTCCAAGCTCACCGATAGGAGAATACTTTTTTAAAATTATTTCTCCTTCAATATCGGTAAAAATTTCCATGCTGTCGCCCTCTCTTATCCTTAAAACCCTTCTTATCTCCTTTGGCACTACTATTCTACCCAAATCATCTATACGACGCACAATACCTGTTGCTTTCATAAAAAAAATTCCTCCATTTACAAATTCTAGTGTAAATCTAGTATCTGTAAATGAAAGAATTTTATACCATATTTTTTATTTACCCTCTATGTATCCCAAAAAATATTCTTTCTTCAATTTCAAATATTCTTGAACAGATGCATTACCTCTGTCACTATTTACTCCATCGTTTTTTTCTAAGCTAAAGGAAAAATCTCTACCCTCTGTGTTGTAAAATGGCTTTGAAGGAGTAGTTTTACTACTATAATTTGCTTTTAGTATATTAAATACCTCTTCAAATTTTTTATGTGTAAAGCATTTTGCGTTAAATGCCTCCTTTAAAGCTTCTGTATATTCTTCTATATAATATCCATCTCTACACACTGTATTCACATACAATGGATTTTTCTGTTGCTCTCCATTTGCACCTATAGCTCTTTTACTATATGGACTTATGGAAACAAGGGCATCTCCCGACGGATTAAAACCATTGGTCACACCAAAGGTTCTATCTAAATCACAAGGAATAAATACAGCCTTTCCAGAACTCTTAAGGAAATATACATAATGATTATTATAATTATTTCTCATATCATCTGGATCTCCTACAAAGTAAGATACTGCTTCATATTTTACAAAATAATCCATATCTACAAGCTCTGCTATCTCTTCTTTTGTTATACTTTTATTTGAGAGCTTGCTTATAAGATTTCTCATTATCTCGCCCTGAGATGTTTTCTTATTTGTCTTTAAATCATAATTATAAAATTTTCCTGCATCCTCGTCTTCAATTCCCACACTGGTATTAGGTGTAAGGCTTGCTCCATTTCTAGTCCAACCGGCCTTATACAAATCGCCACCCTGATCCTCTTCTGCCACATATTTTTCTATAAATACTTTATCTATAGGCTCATAAATCATAAATACACCTTGATGCACTCCTGCTACATCCATAGATACAAGATTGCTATGCTGTGCCAAAAGGCCCATTTCCCTGTAAAATTCATAAGCCATATATTCTCTTATATAAGTAGAATCGTCACATTTATTCCAGCGAAGCTCTAAATTTTCAAGGGTCGCAAATGTTCTATCCTTTCTGGCATTACGTCCCTCTTCATTTTCACTCCAGTCTATAGGCTCATCATAATACTTGTCATCATCAAAGGTTTCCTGCAAATCTACTTTATAGTGGATAAGATTATATTGTCCCTCTTCCTCGCTATAAAAATCAGTTCTTGAAGTATTTCCCTTCATTCGCACACCCACATCCTCTATAAGATATGTGTTTTCATCCTTATCTGTTTTAATAGTTATATTTAGATTTGCTTTTCTATAAATTGGAGATTTTGAATGTCTTTCAGCATACTCCTCATAATCCTTTTGAATTTTTAAAAGCTCTTCATCTGAAATATCTAAGCTAACTTCTATATAACTATTAATATCAAATAATTGCTCAAATATTTCCTCCTGAGAATACGGAAGCTTATCTTTATCAATATTGATTACTTTATTATCTCCACTTACTGAAGAATCGTTGCCCTCATCACCTGTTTTGTCATTACTTTCTTTCCCACAGGCAACGCACATAGCTACACAAACTAAAACTAACATCAATTGGAAAAACTTTTTAAATTTCATAAATACCCTCTCTTTTCTATAGCTGACTAGCTAATCTATCAGCCAAGTCCTTCATTGTCTTTTTATCCACCTTACATACTTTTCTATCATAGGTATAAAGTCCGTTGATTTCATCCTCCACATCACTAAGCTGGGTATATACACAACCACAAGCACCTTTTTTTATGGCTGGAAGAAGTAGCTGTTCATATCTTGCTACAATTCTATCCATCAACTCTTCCTTACTCTTACAAGTACCATAACCGTATGTTTTCTTTTCATTGAACACATGACCATCCACCTTGTATGTGTATCCGCCAAACTCCGATAAGAATAAAGGTCGCTCCTTTGGCTTCAGTGTCTTATTGCCAAAATATATGTGAAAGCTGTCAAAATCGCTGTCATTCTGTATAAACCATCCTGAAGTGGCATCATATAATCTTGTGGAATCCATTTTCTTTGCGATACCATACATTCTATCGGCGTCAAACTGCCCCCACCCTTCATTAAATATGGTGTATGCTACAATTGACGGATGATTATATAAATGCTTTATAGTGTCTTTCATATGACACTGAAAGAATTCCTTCATTTTCTTAGAAAACTTTCTCTTGGTATCATCCTTTTTTCCAAAACCTATATTTGGCATAGCCGTATCTCTTACAAATTTATATTCACCACTGTTAACCATATCCTGCATAACGAGCATACCATGCTTATCACAGTAATAATAAAACCACTCTGGCTCTATTTTAATATGCTTTCGAAGCATATTTATTCCTAATTCCTTCATCCTAAGTATATCCTGCTCATATTCCTCCTCTGAAGCTGGCAAAAATATACCATCACAATAATATCCCTGATCAAGAACACCATTCATAAATATAGGCGCATCATTGAGACAAACCCTATTTACACCATTTATATTCTTTATCTCTATCTTTTTTAATCCGAAGTAAGTCTCCACTTTGTCCATCCCATAAGTAATATATGTTTTGTATAAGTATGGGTCTTTAACAGACCATTTTCTTATTGGATATTCCTTACCATTAAGCTTTAACTCATTCATATTTATGTGTATCTTATGGCCTGTAAAACTTTCCGTATATACATTTCCATCAGGCATTTCAATACTTAACTTAATGTCCTTATCTATATTGCTATTTGTGCTTATTTCAAAGGTAACTGACTTATCATCAGGAGTTATCTTAATATCTGAAATATATTCTAAAGGAACCTGTTCAAGCCATACGTTCTGCCAAATTCCACTTACAGGAGTATACCACATTCCCCCGCGCTTCTTCGTCTGCTTTCCATATGGATAATCCGTATCCAATGTATCTACGACCTTCACTTCCAATATGTTTTCTTCACTTAATACATCCGTTATATCAAAAGAAAAAGGAAGATATCCACCTTCATGTTTTCCTATAAATTCACCATTTAAATATACCGAAGCAATCTGGTCAACCCCGCCAAAATGAAGCAGCACTCTATGCTCTGCTTTTTTTTCACAGGCAAAATTTACCTTATACGAAAATTCATCTGTTACCATATCCTCATAGCCAGATAACAATGACTGAGGCGGAAAAGGAACCCGTATATTTTTTCCATCTAAAGTCCAGCCCTTATTTATAATTTTATAATTATCCCTCTTCATCTGTGGGCGTGGATGCTTATTCCAGACCAGCTCTCCAGCTAGAACCTTACTTCCAGCTTCGCTTATCAATCTACTCATAATTCAAGCCTCCAAATACAATCTATATATTCACTCTATGCTACTTAAATTAATTACTCTCTAACACTAAGCGTTTAAACACCTCTCCACGCTCTTCAAAATTCTTAAATATACCATAGCTTGCTGCTGCCGGTGACATTACACAAGACTTACCCGGCTTAGTAAGCTCTTTAGCAAGCTTTACCCCATCCTCAAGATGCTCTACAACCTTTATTCTACATATATTATTAAATGAAGGATAATTAGCCTTTATCTCTTCATAAATTCTTTTCCCTGTAGCTTCCATTAGAATAATATTTTCAACTGTTGCTGTGGACAAATATTCCTCCAAAGCCTCGTAGCTTATACCTCTATCCATACCACCTATGATAACTGTACCAGCATTTTTAAGCGTATTTAAAGCCTGAATAGTTGTCTCATCTATGGTCGATATGGAATCATCATAATATGTTACACCATTTACCACACCGATTTTTTGCAATCTATGCGGAAGTGTCTCATATGTTTTCAATCCTTCCTCTATAACCTTATCTTCCAATCCAAATTTCTTAGCAATTCCATAGACAAAGCCTATATCATAATAATTATGATTTCCCATAAGTGCTATGTCATCTACAGGAATTTCATAAACTAACTCTCCATACTTTATAGTAGCACCATCTACAAATATATCTGCCGATTTATCACCTGCTAAATCCTTAGCTGCCACAGTTACAACATTGGCATCTATATTACCAGGGGCAATTATCTGCTGACAAAATACCGTGTCCCCTGCCACCATATTTTTATATATATTTTCCTTGGCCGCAGTATACTTTTCCATAGTTCCATAATGGTCTAAATGCTCTTCATGAATATTAAGGAGCACTCCAATATATGGCGAAATAGTCGCATACTCAAGCTGATGACAGGAAAGCTCAACTACAAGTATAGTATCCTCATCTATATCCTTGGCAATATCAAACACTGGAATACCAATATTTCCGGCGAGAAGAGCCTTCTTACCGGCTGTTTTCAACACATGATACATAAGAGTAGTTGTAGTACTTTTACCCTTTGTACCTGTTATACCTATTATTTGATTCTTAAAACGCTCAAAGAAAATATCCATCTCAGATAAAATCTTACATGTATAATATTCCTTCTCTTTCTCAAGGACGATTCCAGGACTTTTGAAAATCACATCAAAATCATTTAAACATTTCTGATAATCATCACCTGTTATCAACTGAATATCCATATCGCACTCTTCTAAATCCTCTGGCAATGTCACAGGATTTTTATCAACTATAGCAATCTTACTGGCACACTTGGCTCTTATCACCCAAGGAAGAGTTGCTCTTCCCTCTCGTCCAAAACCAAGAATTGCCACAGATTTTCCTTTAATATGATTTTCAATAGTTTTTAACATATTTTACTCCTTGATCTTACCACTTTCTATACCCTTCTTTGCAAGCATCTTAGCGAATTTTTCAGGTATAAGATTCACATCATCACAAAAATCTATAAATTGTTCACAGGTAGGAAGGTTAGCCTCATATAAGCCCTGCTCCTTATACTTTTCAAATAAATATGGTAACTTATCACCCTTATTAAATCCCGTTTCAAAATCTCTTATAGTAAGAGTTATAGACGCATTGATTTCATCTCTACTTCCCACACACTCAAAAGGCTTCTCCTTCTCCAAACCGATAAGCTGTGAAAAATATTTCTCCATCTCTTTATCATCTGCCAAATTTCTTCCAAATATTTCTGTAAGTCTCTTCTGAGATAAAAACGGTGATAAAATAAGCCATACAAACAAGCACTTAGGACAATGTCCACACCATATATCTTCCTTGCTTCCCACATTACAGCTTCTAAAAATATCATGATATTCTGTACAAGCAGCAAAATGCTTTGCAATCTGGAACTCACTCATTGGACGAAGCAAGCTAAAGTAATATGTTCCGCTTCCTATGTGGCTTTTCTCATAATCATGAAAATCCTTCTCGAACTGGAAGCTCTTAGAATACTGATGATTAACATAGCTTCCTTCTACGGTGCTCTCATTAGCACTTGATTCATTTGACAAAGCGATATATTTAAGACCATTCACATACGCTGCTATAGTTGCCGAAAATGCCACTATAGCCGAAAATGGTGTATGTCCATTTAAGTATCCCTGCTTATTAAGCTCAAGCATATTTCTATCCAATGTACGTTTAACAGCGATAACCTTATCTTCACTATAGCCCGCTGCCTTATATGTCTCAATTGTAGCCCCTCTCGGATTAATTATATAGCAGTAATTCTTATCCTTTTCTTCCTTTAATATATCTAAAGTGAGCGCAGAATCCTTACCACCTCCTATAGGAACTAAATTGCCATCTAAGCTTATATCTATATTATCTACAGCAGTTTTCTCTATATCATTATCAACTATAATCTCCATAAAATCCTGCTGATTTTCTTCTATATTGTTTGTGTAATAAAATTCACCTAAACCATTAAAATACAATGATTTCCACCAAGAAATCATCTCTTTATCAAGGTATCCACACTTCACTAAAACAGTTGGTGGACAAGCAATCTTCCAGTAGCTTACAAGCTCCACCATACCAAGAGAGAATACCATATTCTTAAACTTCTCATCTTCCTTATATGTTTTATTTATTTTCTTTGGAAATGACCATGTAGGTGCAAAATCAGATAATCCTGGCACAGAGAAATCATACACTACATCTATCTTATCTTCACTTTCCTCTATAGTGTATCCATTATATATAAAAGTCTTATATTTTTCTCTAAATTCTTTATATTTTTGCACCATAACAAAACTCCTTCCATTTTTAAGAATGCCTCCGGCATGGCACTATAAGTTGTCTTGCCGAAGGCTAATTATTATATTATATATTTATGATCCAACGGATTGTTACTTGATTACGTGAATCCATCCTTCTGGTGCTTCTATTCTACCCATCTGAATACCAGTAAGAGTATCATAAAGCTTCTTAGTCACAGGACCCATATCATTCATTCCGCTTGGGAAGCAAATTTCCTTGCCATGATCTACCACCTTACCAACTGGTGAGATAACAGCTGCTGTTCCACAGAGACCACACTCTGCAAAGTTCTCAAGCTCGTCTAAGTATACTTCTCTCTCCTCAACCTCAAGTCCAAGGTAATCCTTAGCAACCTGCATAAGTGAACGGCGAGTAATTGAAGGAAGAATGCTTGATGACTTAGGTGTAACAACCTTACCATCCTTTGTGATAAATAAGAAGTTTGCACCACCTGTCTCCTCAACCTTAGTTCTTGTCTTAGGATCAAGATACATATTCTCATCATATCCTTCTTCATGAGCTGTTACTATAGGATAAAGACTCATAGCATAGTTAAGACCTGCCTTAATGTGACCTGTTCCATTTGGAGCTGCTCTATCAAAATCACTTACTCTGATTGTTAATGGCTTAACACCGCCCTTAAAGTATGGACCTACTGGTGTAGCAAATATTCTAAACTGATACTCATCTGCTGGCTTAACACCGATAACAGGTGATGAACCAAACATATAAGGTCTAATATATAATGTAGCTCCTGAGCCATATGGTGGAACATATGCTTCATTTGCTTCTACTACCTTAGAAACTGCCTCGATAAACTTATCCTGTGGGAATACAGGCATCTGAAGTCTTTTACAAGAGTCTTCCATACGCGCAGCATTAAGGTCAGGTCTAAATGTAACAATACGACCATCCTCTGTAGTATATGCCTTCATACCCTCAAAACATGTCTGGGCATACTGAAGCACACCTGCACATTCACTCATAGTAATCATAGAATCTGACACCAATGCGCCCTCATCCCATGCACCATTCTTATAATTAGATACGAATCTCTTCTCTGTCTCAATATAACCAAAACCTAGATTTGACCAATCAATATTCTTCTTTTCCATAATCCATACTTCCTTTCCTTAAAGAATTAAAAATTCTTTACCATTTCTCTCAAGTTTAGCACTTTTAACGGACTATGGCAACCCCTTAATGCTTTATTATCATCTTTGCTACATACCTGGATACATTAAATTCTCTAATCCCCACGCCTCTTGTTTTCTCAATAATTTTACTCATATAATTTTCACCAAATTCATCAGGGTTATAAAAAAATAGATATTCTTCGTTTATATATACGTTACCTATTTCATATTCATACCCTTGATTCTCCATCCACTCTGCCACAACAGGTGCCGCATCAGCACTTAATTCTATCAAAAACTTATAATCATCAAAACTATCCCCTAAAAAAAACGCACTTTCATTTCCATCTGTTGATGATAAATTAACCTTTGCAATAAAATAATCCGGTCTGCTAAAAGACAAGCATATATACAAGCACGTTGTAACAATCACAACATATCTAAATATAGGAAATGTATTTTTAAATATGTATATTATCACACCTGCAAATACAAAAAATAAAACCAGCAAACTCCATAGTACAAATATACGAAGAAATGTCAAATAATAAAACTGTATATATGTAACCATTCTCACTGCACTTGACGCTATCATTATAAATGTACATAATGACATAACAGTTAATATAACCTTCACTGCTTTACTTGTTTTCGTATATCCCACACACGCAAGCACTATAACCAAATTAATAATACTTACTGCTAACAGCTGAAAAAAACCTTCTCTAGCATATTCAGCATACGTATATCCCTCTGGCAAATTAAATTCACCAACAAAAAGATATGCTATCTGTATCCCGCTAAATATAATATAGACAACAGTTAATATTGTTATAGCTGGAATGACCATCATCGGTTCCCATCTTTTAGTATCTTCAACTTTATCATCCAATTCTTTTTTGCCAAGGTAAGACATCGTGCAATAACTAACTACAAACATAAGTATAAAGAAAAATGTTATCCCGATTATATCTTTTATATTAATATTGTTAACAACCCTAGCTGTCCATTCCTTAAAAACTGCGTCTGCACTGGATAATAATATTATCATTATTCCAACTACAGGTACCGCGATAATGCATCCCAACAAGCCATAATAATACTTTGTGTTAATTTTATTGCGCTTATTCTTAAAGTATTCATATACATTTTCAAAGTATTCACCAATTTCACTGACAGACATAATCATTGTAGCTATCAAAGATGAAAAATACTTACCAAATTGCCATTTTTCAGTATTAAACATATTATCCATCACAAATATTATCGTCAAACAAAATATTCCTACTTTATTCATAAATATTATACTGCTATCATCTGTACAAAATGTCGCTACGCCAAGAATAATTATAGCTACTATATAAAAAATACTCCCCTTCTTTATACGCAGTTCCATTTTCTTCAAGCAAAATAATATATATATCATACCACTTACCACAAATGCACCATATGCAAGCCCTGACGGATTTTTATAAACGCAAATCGCATAAATAATAGCGTGCACCAATGTAGCCACAAAAAATACTAAAAAGTTTTCATCATATTGATATGTTTTTTTCTCCTCTTCATTCTTTATAAAAATTTCGCTTTCCTTATCACATTCAATGAATTGTATCTCCTCGTTCATCAATATCTCCTCCCTCTGTCTCAGGAGCATATTCCAATATATCTCCAGGCTGACAGTTAAGAGCCTTGCATATTGCATCCAGTGTTTCAAGACGCACAGCTTTGGCCTTATTATTCTTTAATATGGAGAGATTAGCAAGAGTAATATCCACTTCACTTGCCAGTTCTGTCAAACTTTTCTTTCTTTTTGCCATCATAACATCTAGATTAATAATAATTGCCATATCTATATTTCCTCCTATATAGTAAGATCATTTTCTTCTTTGTATTCGATAGCCTGTTCAAACACAAATGCCAGCACCTTACTAAACAAACCAGCAATTATAAATACCAGTATTACTACGCCTAAAGCAACTGTAAGATAAACAATACTTCTTACTATAGACATTAACACGATAAAAAAGCTCCATTTAAACATTTTATTTAAACTTATGACATTTTCCATAACAAAGCAATTTTTATCAATAACTGTCTTGAATATCTTACGAAGTTCTCTGATAATCACTACTGCAGCTATACCAAGCACAAAGTAAATTATGACTAATTCGCCATAGTTTTCCTTTATCTTATCAAAATAATTTCCTAATAATTTCATAGTAAATGGCAATGTTCCTGTAATAATAATTCCGCCAAAAAACATAAAATCCAATATGTACTTAGTTAACTTAATTAATGATTCTCTTTTCATAATAACCTCCATATGTGAACATGATAATTGCGCAATTTTAATGTTCTAAATGGATAATACTACCATTATTATCGCTTGTCAATTATTTTTTATCGTTTTTCGATAAATTTATCTTGTAATGCAATAAACCAGTACCAAAAAAAGATTTCCCTTGAATCTACTTTTCCCTTATGTTATCCTTGCTTTGTAGCTATTCAGAAGCATATAAACAATTTCTGAATAGTTAAATTTATGATTTGATTTAATATCCTAAATGCAGGAGGAATATATATGTATATTATAGTAGGTTTGGGAAATCCCACATCAAAATATGATAAAACTCGTCACAATGTAGGCTTTGATACTATCGATGCTTTGGCAGATAAATATTCTATAAATGTAAATAATGCCAAGCATAAAGCATTATGTGGTCAAGGCATCATCCAAGGGGAAAAAGTTCTCTTGATGAAACCACAGACATTTATGAACTTAAGTGGTGAAGCCGTTATAGATGCCATCAATTTCTACAAATGTGACCCTGACACAGAACTTATCGTTATATATGATGATATCAGCATGGAGCCAGGTCGTATCCGCATGCGAGGCAAGGGAAGTGCTGGCGGTCACAATGGTATAAAAAATATCATTGCCCATTTAGGTTCTGAAAATTTTAGACGTATCAAAATCGGTGTAGGTGCTAAGCCTAATGGTTGGGACTTAGCTGATTATGTCTTATCAAGATTTGCACCAAATGAGAGAAAATCTATTGACGAAGCCATAGATAAATCTTGCGAAGCTATTAAAACTATTTTAAATGATAGTTTCGAGAAAGCTATGAATTTATATAACTAGGAGGTCTTATGTTAGACGCATTATCAAAGCCTTTTCTTGCCCTTAGCGAGCTTGAAAAGGTTAGAGAGGAGATAAAAAAAGGTTCCTGCAATCTTCAGATAACAGGCTGTATAGATTCAGGACTTGTACATATGATGAAACTTGTATCGGATGATTCAGTTCTTAAAATCATCCTCACTTTTAGTGAGCAAAAAGCAAGAGAAATCTATGAAGACATGAAATTTTTTGATAAAGCGACTTACTACTATCCTAGCAAGGATTTTATCTTTTATAGCGCTGGTTTTAAAGGAAAGCAGCTTGTAGCTGAACGTATGCGTGTCCTTAAAGCACTTATAGAACAAGAACAAGCCACAATCGTAACCAGCTTAGATGCCCTTATGGACAAATTAGCACCTCTATCTATTATTAAGGATTCATCTATAATCATTGATTATGATTCTATTATTGATTTAGATGCTTTTACCATCAAGCTTGTTTCCATGGGATATGAAAAGGTAGACCAGGTAGAAATGCCCGGACAATTTGCTGTAAGAGGAAGTATTTTAGATATTTACTCTTTAATAGAAGAGCTTCCTTTTAGAATTGATTTGTGGGACGATACCATCGATTCTATAAAATCCTTCGACCCAACCAGCCAGCGAACAGTGGAAAATCTAGAATCAATAAGCATCTATCCTGCTACAGAATTTGTTTTATCCAACACTCAATTGACAGAAGGTATGGACAAAATCAGAGCTGAAGCTAAGGAATATGGCGAAGCTCTAAGAAAAGATATGAAAACTGAGGAAGCTCATAGAATATCTACTACCATAAATGAATTGTTAGATTCCTTAGAATATTCTCCTACCTCAGTTACAATTGATTCTTATGTGAATTATTTTTATGAGAATCCTGTTTCACTTGTAGACTATTTTCCTGTAGATAAAACTATCTTCCTTCTTGACGAGCCAACTAGAATTTTAGAGCACAGTCAAGCTATTATGGATGAATATCGTGAAAGTATGATATCTCGTCTTGAGAAGGGTTACCTTTTACCAAAGGAAGCAGACGCAATATGGGATAACAAAAAAATCATTACAAGGATAACCAAGTATAATATTGTCAGCTTTACAACACTTGAACAAAAGCTTAAATTCATAAATCCCAATGAAACCTTTCATATGTCTATGAGAGCTGTAAATCCTTATAACAGTAGCTTTGAAACACTTATCAAGGACTTAAATCACTATAAATCAAAAGGCTTTACAGTCATTATTTTGTCGGCATCAAAGACTCGAGCTATGCGTCTTGCTGATGACTTATTAAATGAATATAACTTAAATGCTTTCTATAGTGATGACGAAAACGCTTCCTGCGCTCCAGGACAGATTTTAGTTACCTATGGTAATATTCATAAGGGCTTCGAATACCCATCTATAAAATTTGCCCTCATAGCCGAAACGGATATTTTCGGAACTATAAAAAAGAAAAAGAAGAAAACTGCAAAATATTCCGGACAAAAGATTGCAAGCTTTTCAGACCTTACTGTAAACGATTACGTGGTTCATGAAAATCACGGACTTGGAATCTATAGAGGCATTGAAAAAATAACAGTCGATAAAACCGTAAAGGATTATATTAAAATAGAATATGCAAGCAAGGGAAATCTCTACATCCCAGTTACACAGCTTGATATGATTCAAAAATATGCAAGTCAGGATGCAAAAAAACCTAAGCTGAATAAGCTAGGTACTACTGAATGGACAAAAACTAAAAGTCGTGTCCGAGAAGCTGTAAAAGATATTGCTGCTGATTTAGTTAAGCTATATGCCTTACGTCAATCAAAGGATGGATATATATTTGATAAGGATACTCTCTGGCAGAGAGAATTTGAGGAAATGTTCCCATTCGATGAAACTGAAGACCAGCTTATGGCTATTGAAGATACAAAAAAGGATATGGAAAGTCGAAAAATAATGGATAGACTTATCTGTGGTGATGTAGGCTTTGGCAAAACTGAAATCGCCATACGTGCTGCATTTAAAGCTGTTCAAAGTGGTAAGCAGGTAGTATTTCTTGTACCTACTACCATTTTAGCTCAGCAGCATTACAATAACTTTGTACAACGTATGAAGGACTATCCTGTAACCATAGAGCTTATGTCAAGATTCCGTACTCCTACGCAGCAAAAGCGTACCATCGAAGGACTAAAGAAAGGCTTTGTAGACATTGTCATAGGCACTCACAGAGTATTGTCAAAAGACATTTCCTTTAAGGATTTAGGCCTTCTTATAATAGATGAAGAGCAACGCTTCGGCGTAGCCCATAAAGAGAAAATAAAGCAACTAAGAGAAAATATAGATGTACTTACACTTACCGCAACTCCTATCCCTAGAACTCTTCATATGAGTTTGGTGGGTATTCGAGATATGAGTGTTTTAGAGGAAGCACCTATAGACCGAATTCCAATCCAAACTTATGTTATGGAACACAACGAAGAGATGATACGAGAAGCTATACTTAGAGAGCTCGGACGTGGTGGTCAGGTCTACTACGTCTATAACCGTGTTAACAATATTGATGAAATCACAAACCGAATCGCATCCCTTGTGCCAGATGCAAATGTAGCTTACGCTCATGGACAGATGAGTGAACGAAAATTAGAACAGATAATGTATGATTTTATCAACGGCGATATCGATGTATTAGTTTCTACTACTATTATTGAAACAGGCTTAGATATATCAAACGCCAACACTATGATTATCCACGAAGCCGACAAGCTGGGACTTGCCCAGTTATATCAGCTAAGAGGAAGAATCGGTCGCTCTAACAGAACCTCCTATGCTTTCCTAATGTATAAGCGAGATAAAATGCTGAAAGAAGTGGCTGAAAAGCGACTTCAGGCAATTAGGGAGTTTACAGATTTAGGAAGTGGATTTAAAATAGCTATGAGAGATTTGGAAATCCGAGGTGCAGGCAATATCTTAGGTGCCGAACAAAGCGGTCATATGGATGCTGTAGGATATGATTTATATTGTAAAATGCTTAATGAAGCCGTTCTTATTATGAAAGGCGAAAAAGAGGACTGCGAAGCTTTTGAAACGTCCATAGATTTATATATGGATGCTTACATTCCTCCTTCATATATTAAAAATGAGCTTCAGAAGCTAAATATTTACAAGCGTATCGCTGCTATTGAGAGTATTTCTGAATATGATGATATGGTAGATGAGCTTAATGACAGATTTGGAGAGCCTCCAAAAGCAGTATTGAATCTATTAAATATAGCATTGCTAAAAACAAACGCTCACGCTGCATATATCCTAGAGATAAAGGGTACTGCAAAGGAATTTAGATTTAATATGTATCAAAAGGCTCCTGTGGACATTACAAAAATTCCTTCTCTTGTTGAAAAATATAGAGGAGACTTAAAATTTGTTCCAGATGTCAACCCATATTTTATCTACAAACCGAGAAAGGACATAAAGGATAACGACAGTTGTTTTGAACAGCTAACCGCAATTATAGAAAATGTTAAATCCATAATTTTTCAGAAAGAGGACAAATAGATGAAAAAATACTTAAACCTAAAAGAAGTGTACATTGCTCTAGGTCTGGCAGCGCTTGTGACCATAATCTGCATTATCGTTATCAACATAAAGCCTGATGCAGAAACAGACTTTAAAAATTATTCTAAAAAAACAAATATATTAACTATGAAAGATAAATCCATGACATTAGATGAAGCCTTTTTTATTACCAAAAATAAGCAGGCTCATTACGAGGAATATTATTTTACCTATGGTAATTCTTTTAGCTGGAGCACACCTATAGAATATGGTAAAACTTACGAAGAATTGGTTCTAGAAGAAACTCTTCAATTTATAAAAGAAGTTTTTGTATTATCAGAATATGCTAAAGAAAATGGTTATGAATTAAGCGAAAATGATTTAAAAGCTTTGGAAGCAAATGTAGATGCCTTTCTCAACAATAGCGACTCAAAAATAATTGATGCTACCAACGCTAACCGTGACATAGTATCTCGCGTATATACAAGAACAGCTCTCTACGACAAAGTATGTGAGACAATCTTAAAAGACGTAGACCTTACTGTAGATAAGGAAGAGGCTCGTCACTGTTTAGTTGCAATTGCAGAAATAAGCCCTCAATATTTTGACTCTCCAGAGCGAATCGCAGAAGAAATCTTAAAGCGTGCCAACAGTGGCGAAGTACTTGCTGAAGTTGCAAAAATTTATGACACAACAGTAGAAAAAATAAATGTTGGTAAAAGCTCTAATGTAAAAGAAGAGATGATAAATTTCTGTCTCTCTCTTAAAGACGATGAATGCAAAATGACAAAAATTGGTGACAGCTATTGCGTAGTTTACTGCTACCTTGCCGACGATGAGCTAGTCACTCAATCTGCAAAGGAAGTTCTAGAGGAAGAAAAACGAGCTTCTCACATAACTGAATTTGTTACAGAATTGGAAAAAGACACACCTGTTACTATCAACAAAAAGGCATGGGAAACTATAAACTTTGAAAAAGCTATATTCACAAAATCCGATATTCTTCAAAGTAAGTAAAGGCAGAACAAAGCGGACAAGTCCGCATCATCTCCCTAAATCCCTCTGTCTAGAGGGACTTGCTCCGCTTTGCGACTTATTCGTAGTTGCTTTGCAACTGCGAATTGGCCCGAGCACGGTCAGCGTTAGCTGACATATTCTTCTCGTGCGAGTGCTCATCCTCGC